>CAZCIQ010000001.1:0-30044 GCA_964499175.1 uncultured Candidatus Saccharibacteria bacterium
AATTCCGACATTCGGGGTCGCGGTCTTAGTTTTTTCATCTTTTGCCGGCGCGGTTATTACAACCCTTTTCGCGCCCGCCTTAATATGCGCCTCCGCTTTTTCATAATTCGTAAAAAATCCAGTCGCCTCAACAACAACATTAATTTCTAAATCTTTCCAAGGCAAATTCGCAGGATCTTTTTCATTAAAAATTTTTATTTCTTTGCCGTCTATCAAAAAATTGCCGTCTTTTACTGCGACCTCTTTTCCGTATCTGCCATATACCGAATCATATTTTAATAAATACGCTAAATTATCAACATTTCCCAAATCATTTATAGCGACAATCTCAATCCCGTTAGAAACTCCGCCATTGCTTGTCTGTTTAAAATCTTTTTCTGTTGATATTTGATTTTGGTTGTTTCTAACGGGATCAAAATTCGGCTTTAAAAAAGCTTGTCTAAAAAATATCCTGCCGATTCTTCCAAAACCATTGATTGCTAAACGCATAGTTTAATGATAGCAATTTTAAAATAAGTATTCAAATTTTTATTTTCACATTCAAACAGTTATAATAAAATTAATGTTTTTATTACGATATAAAAAAACTTTTATAATTTTATTTCTATTCGTTTTATTGTTTTTTAGATATTTTTATTATATGGACATCAAAAATGGCTGTTATCTAACAATAGAACCGGCGATTTTAGAATTTAACAATACGAGCATTAAGAAAGCGATAAAAATTTTAAAATACGGTTCTCCTTTAGATTACCGCGATTTGTGCAAATATGTTGAAACAATTACTCCTTTTATGTCTTGCGGCGGGTTTGAAGGTGGATGTTTTATGCAAAATACGCCAAAAACAATTTATGTTAGCACAACAAGAAGAAGTATATTGCAAACAACTAATGTGTTGGTCCATGAAACTTGCCATGCCAAACAATTCGCACGCGGAGAGAAAGCGTTTAACGAAGAAGAATGTTATGCCGAGGGCGATAGAATTTTACAGAATTTAGTTAAGTTTTAACGCTAATTTTTAAAAAAGATAAAAATTAATTATGGAGTTGCAAGAAAAAATAAAAAAATATTTTAAAAAATTTATGTGGACGTTTTTTATATTTTTGGCGTTTTATTTTTTTGTTAACTTTTTTAATTATTTTGACCCTTTAAATTTTTGTTACATAAAAATTGACGGCGATTTTCTGCGAGGCAATGAAAGCACGATAAAAAAAGCGATAAAATTTCTGAGAAAAGAAAATAAATTAGCGTATAAAACATTATGCGCTCACATTGATACGATAAGCGAGAAAAATTGTTTTACTTCTTCAAGAAATGTTTCAATGGAAGATTGGGAAAAAGACGGGTGTTATATAAAAGGATCTAAAATTATATATTTAAAACCGGAAAAAAGAGAAAGCAACATTATTATAAACAAAAGAAAAGTGTCTCTTAAAAAATATTCTGAATACGGCAAAGATTTTTGGATATATGCTAAGTAAAATTTACAAACATCCTCTTTCTCTGACTAATTTAATATATTCTGTAAATAAAGAGCGATCTCTAAGAAGTCTTGCTCTAAATTTCACATATTCATAACCAAATTCATCAAAAGTTAAATTATATTTTTGCATTACTGGTTTTGCTTTATTTTCTAAAATTTTAACTCCCTCTTCTTTACTAAGTTGCTCTATTGGTTTTCCAGATTCTGTTATTATTTCTTTAGCAATACAAGCAAATTTAACAGCTACATCAATTCCAACTTGTTTTTTTATTCATATAAATTGTGCTTTTTTTAAAAAAACGGAAATACTGTTTTTTTGTTTATTTTTAAAGCATTATGATTTAATAAAAAACTTATAAATATAATCTATAGTTTCAAAAAATAATAAAATAGAAAATAAAATATAAATTGCGTAATAAAATAATTTAACCTGTAAAAATTGGTTTTCATCGTCAGAAAATGTGTTTTCATAATCAACTTTAAAAACACTGGAAATAAAATTAGATAAAACGCATTTCTGGTCAAAAAAATCAGCCAATCTAAAAATATATAATAAAGGCAAAGCCATTAACAGCATTATCAATCTGAGAAAAAAAATTATAGATGAACCGTCATATATTGAAACTGCTTGAGGATGATGAAAAAAATTATATATCTCGTATAAATAAAAGACAAAACCGGATATTTCCAACAATAATTTTTTAATAAAATCGGATTCCATTTATTTGTAAAAAAAACCATTGTCGGTTTAGACATTTAAAACTCTAATTTAGATATTCCGGATGGCATTCGCTTCTTTTGCGAAGTAAATTAAAAACTTTTTCTCGGAAAGATTCTTTTTTCATAAGTTTATCCACTCTTTTAGTCTCTTCTCCGAGTTTTCCACTGTCCCAATTATACTTTTTCATAAACGGCATCATTTTAGCCACAATGATTTGTTGAAATTGTTGACCATTTAAAGAACTCATATCATCTGCGGTCATAATCCGCGGACGCAAAACATAAAGCGGTTTTCCTAACCCAGATTCATCTCGCGCTTGAAATGTGGCGCAATAAACATCAAAAGCCATTTCAACTTGTTTATCGCTCGGCCCTGACCATTTAAAATACGCGAACGCTCCGATTACTAATATTAAAATAAAAACAATTATTTTATTCATATTTCTATTTTATAATATATTTTTTTGTCTGTAAATCCTCTGTTTGAAATATTCGTTTGTTGATATTTTTGCGTTTTAAGCTATGCTTATAAATAAAGGTTTGGTTCTTTATAATTTTGAATTTGTTTGTATGGCAATAAAGCTGGAGGATGAAAGGATGCGAAAAATGATTGCGGATGTTTTGGTATTTATTGCAATTTTGTTTTTGGCGATTTCAATAACTTTTTTAGGAGGTTATGTAGTGAAAATGGGAAAATGGAACGATAAAAAAACATTAGATGAAAGAATAGAGGAAATAAATCACAATGTAGAATTAGCAGGATTATTAATTACTCTAACTTTAAAAGAAAGAGAGGCGTTGGATAATCTAGATAAATACTATGTGATATACGGCAGCGCTATGCAAAAGTCTTTTTGCGGCAGAATTAGGCAGATGTTTTTTGTAAGAGAAAATTTTTTTAAAGATTGCGAAACGATATTTAAGAAAAATCAAAGAGAGCTTTTAGAAGTTAAGTCCAGAAGTTTTTTGGTAAGGATATTTTCCGCGATTCCCGCCGATTGTTCCGATGATAAAATTCCTTTTAACTTTTTTTTCCGGCTTAATTAAGTCTGATTTGCAGATTTTGTTAATGATGCAAAAAAACGCGAGCAACAGTTTTTTGTTAAAAATAACGCAGGATAAAAACAGCGCGAGCAACAATCAAATTAGACAAATTTCTTTGTCTTTAAAAAAAGCGGAGGATATGATAAATGAAATTAAAAGCAAATTAGCCAAATTGGAATCAGAAAAAATAATTATTTGATGTAAAAAATTTATGTCCCGCTTGGCGGGACATTTTTAAACCGGAAGATTTTCAAGATTGTCTTCCAATTCTAAATCATCTTCCAGAAGTTTTGTTGATATTAAATTTTTTTCCTCTTCTTCTCTTTTATTTTCGTTTTCGTCAAAATTTAGGTCCACCCCGTTAGAAATTTGATTTTTTAGCATATCCATATTTGTTTGTTTGGTCCCGTTGAAATTTATAATTTCTAACGGGGTCCATATTATTTTTTTCCCTCTTTTATCAACTCCGTGATATTTTGGGGAACTATTTCGTAATGGTCAAATTCCATTGTGTACATCGCTCTGCCTTCCGTCATTGAACGAAGGTTTGTGATATAGCCGAACATTTCGCATAAAGGCACTTTCGCGCGCACCGTTTTAAGTCTTACTCCCGTACCCGTCCGTTCGCCAAGCTCTTCTATTTGAGCTCTTTTTGAGTTTAAATCGCCGACAATATCGCCTAGAAACTGATCGGGTGTCGTGACCTCCACTTTCATAATCGGCTCAATTATTACCGGTTTCGCTCTTTTCGCGGCTTCTTGAAAAGCCATAGACGCCGCGATTTTAAAAGCCGCTTCAGATGAATCCACGTCATGAAATGAACCGTCGTAAAGCGTGACTTCCACGTCAACCAAAGGAAATCTTGCTACAACGCCTCTTTCCAGCGCTTCTTTTACGCCTTTTTCCACCGCCGGAATGAATTCTTGCGGAATGATTCCTCCTTTTATCGCGTTAACAAATTCAAAACCTTCCCCTCTTTCCAAGGGTTTTATTCTAAGCCATACATGACCATACTGCCCTCTTCCGCCCGATTGGCGAATGTATTTTCCTTCCGCATTCGCTTCTCCTGTTATTGTTTCTTTGTAAGCTACTTGAGGTTTGCCTATATTCGCTTCAACCTTGAATTCGCGCCTCATTCTTTCAACTAACACTTCCAAATGCAATTCCCCCATTCCTGAAATAATTGTTTCCAGAGTTTCTGAATCGCTTTTGATTTTAAATGTCGGGTCTTCGTCTGAAAGTCTTTTTAGAGCTATTCCCAGTTTTTCTTGGTCGGCTTTTGTTTTAGGTTCAATTTTAAGGCTCACGACCGGTTCTGGAAATTCTATTTTTTCTAATATTATCGGATTCGCTTCATCGCATAAAGTATCTCCGGTTGAAGTACTTTTTAAACCGACGAGCGCCGCTATTTCTCCGGAAAATACTTCTTTTACTTCCTCTCGCGTGTTGGCATGCATTCTAAGTATGCGGCCGACTCTTTCTCTTTCATTTTTAGCGACATTATAAATATAAGACCCGGCTTTAACTGTTCCGGAATATACTCTGAAATAGGTAAGTTGGCCTACGTAAGGATCGTTTTGCAGTTTGAAAGCAAGGCTTGAAAAAGGAACATCGTCGTTTAACGGCCGCTCAATTTCTTTTTCTGTTTTCGGATCAATGCCTTTTATGCTTCCAATGTCTTGCGGAGACGGCAAATAATCAACAACTCCGTCTAACACAAATTGCACGCCTTTATTTTTTAAAGCCGATCCGCAAAAAACAGGCACTAATTTATAATCAATTACGGCCTGCCGCAAAGCTTTTTTTAATTCGTCAATTTTTAATTCATTTCCTTCCAAATATTTAGCAAGAAGAGCTTCGTCTGTTTCCGCTATTTTTTCCACTAGAGCGCTTCTATATATAAGTGCTTCTTCTTTTATTTCTTCTGGAATATCGTTTTCAATAATTTTTTCTCCGTGTTCTCCTTCAAAATAAAAAGCCTTCATTTTCAGCAAATCAACTATTCCTTTAAAATTAGCTTCAACTCCTATGGGAATATTCACGGCAACGGCGTTTTGGGTGAGTCTTTGTAAAATTGAATTGAAACTGTTTTCAAAGCTCGCGCCCATTCTGTCCAGTTTGTTTATAAAGCAAATTCGCGGAACTTTGTATTTATCCGCTTGCCTCCAAACTGTTTCTGATTGCGGTTCAACTCCGGCTACGCCGTCAAACACCACTACTCCGCCGTCTAAGACTCTTAGCGACCGCTCAACTTCCACCGTAAAATCAACGTGGCCCGGCGTGTCTATTATGTTTATTCTATACTCGTGTTCTTTGCGTTTTTCTTTCGGCATTTCCGACACAAGAGGATTTTTGTAAGTCGGCAACCAAAAACAAGTCGTTGCCGCGGCGGTTATTGTTATTCCTCTTTCTTTTTCCTGCTCCATCCAATCCATCACGGCCTCTCCTTCATGCACCTCCCCTATTTTATAAGAAACGCCGGTATAAAAAAGAATCCGTTCTGAAACGGTTGTTTTTCCAGCGTCTATGTGCGCGATAATTCCTATGTCGCGCGTTCTTTCAATTGGATATTCTCTCATAGGAAATTTACCAGGCAAAATGGGCGAACGCTTTGTTTGCTTCAGCCATTTTGTGGACGTTTTCTCTTTTCTTTACCGCTCCGCCTTCATTTTTTGAGGCTAAAATTATTTCTTCAGCTAATTTTTTCGCCATCGGTTTTCCCTTTTTCGCCCTTGCCACTTCCACAAGCCACCTCACGGCGAGCGTTGTTTTTCTTTCCGCCCGCACTTCTCTCGGCACTTGATAGTTTGCTCCCCCTATTCTTCTTGAGCGCACTTCAACCGCGGGCGTTACGTTTTTTAGCGCCGTTTCAAAGGTGTTAAACGGATTTTCTATTTTGCTGTTTTTGATTTCGTTTAAGGCATTATAAAAAACTTTTTGGGCGACGGATTTTTTGCCGTCTCTCATTAAGCGGTTTATAAATTTTGTCGCCAAAACCGAATTGTAAACTAAATCCGGCATTAATTCTTTTTTTGTTTTGATTTTTCTTCTCATGTCAAATTTAAACGAGTGAAACGAGTATTAAATTTGCACACCCTGTGAAATACTGCCTTTGGCAGTAGCCGCGAAGCGGCATTTCACAGGGTAATAAAATATATTCGCTTCGTTCATTATTTTTATTATTTTTTATCTTTTGGTTTTTTTGCTCCATATTTGCTTCTTTGCTGTTTTCTTCCTTCAACTCCTTGAGCATCAAGCACTCCCCGCACGATATGGTAGCGGACTCCCGGGAGGTCTTTTACTCTCCCGCCTCTTAAAAGGACGACGGAGTGTTCTTGAAGATTATGTCCTATTCCAGGGATATAGGCGGTTACTTCCATCCCGTTTGTTAAACGTACTCTCGCTATTTTTCTTAAAGCGGAGTTTGGCTTTTTGGGAGTGGTTGTCGTAACTTTTACGCACACGCCTCTTTTAAAAGGCGAAGGATAAAAAACCGGCTTGTTGTGAATAGCGTTAAAACCGCGGGCTAAAGCGACCGCTTTTGATTTCTTTTTTATCTTTCTTCTCGGTTTTTTTATTAACTGGTTTATCGTGGACATGTAATACGAAGATAGCAAAATAAAAAATTATGTCAACCCCGTTAGAAATTTTATAGCCATCGCTCTTATCAAAATCTATTTTTCCAGAAATCTGTAAAAGGTAATTTCTAACGGGGTCAATTTTTAAAGTAATTAAAGCATTTTTATAAATTCATCTCTTGATATATCCATATCTTTAAGAATTTGATAAAAAATATCTTCCGCGATGTCTTGTCCTCCATGAACAGGAACCGTAATTCTTTTTCCGTCCGCTCTTCTATAAATCGCATGACTGCCTTTTTGTCTCGTAAATAAAAAACCAAGCCTTTCGGCAATCTTTATAATTTGGCGAGATTTTACTTTTGGCATTTTAGCCATATTTAGATAGTCAATTCAAGCGCGCTTAAACTCACTAATTTTCTTTCAGGAACCAATTCCTTAGTTGCAATTCTGTCTTCAATATGCAGTTGAATTACTTCTTTAATATTTTTTAGCGCGTCTTCCAGTGTTTTGCCTTGGGCATAACATCCTTGGAGCGACGGACAAAAAGCCACATACCATTTATCCTTTCCTTGTTCAATAAAAACTGGAAATTGACGCGTTTTTTTGTTTAAAATTTTCCTCATATTATTTATACTTTACCAAATTAAAATAAATTTAGCAAGCTAAAAATAAAAAATTATGTCAATTTTTTTTAAAAATTATAATCTGGTTTATTCGCAGGCGCTTATTGATTTAGTAATTACATTTAAGCTATTATTGAATGTACTTTTGCGCTTGCAAATTGAAAATGGTAAAATATTTATTATGAAAAAGTATGTTATAAATTTTATCGTAGCGCTTATCATGTTCTCTGCCTCCGGTTTTATTCAGGCACAGAGCAATGTCTATTCATTATCTCAAACTTCATCATGCGTTAGTTTAAACAGCGCGAATCTTCGTTATCGATCACGCGATGTCAACACAAATGGAGAAGTGTCAGTGCTTCAGAATTTTTTACACATTCAAAATTACTTTAATTCTAAACCAACAGGATATTTTGGATTGTCTACTCTTAGAGCAGTTAAAAAGTTTCAAAAAGAAAATGGTATTAAGCCAACGAATTATATTGGACCATCCACAAAAGAAAAAATTAAGCTGATTAGTTGTTCTGATGCGACAACAGAAGTTAATAGTAATCAAATTCAAGCCCAAAATTTTAATTTTGGTACAATTGTAATTCGCGCGATTGTTGCAAATATCGATGAGGTTGGAAACAAATATGGATCGTATGGAATGAAGTTTTCACAATCAAAACTCGCCGAGGTTGATCAAGCGCTCGAAAGGTTGAACGCATTTGTACAACAGAGTTCGTATGGAAAGGCAAAGCTGCAATGGAAAACATCGGGCGTTTATGAACTCGGAAGCGGAGTATGCGAGCATTCTGCATACGGAGACAAGGTAAAGGATCTTATTCAGCGCGCGCTTCAAAAAGCGGATTCTCAAACTTCATTTTCAGATTACTCTTACTACTTCATTGTACATCCAGCGCCTGATTGTCCAGACGGGGTAAAATGGTCGTATTCAGGTCAAGGCACATATAGCGAATATACATTGAATGGTCATGTTGTTCATTTGCGGGGTCTAGAAATTTCAGATTTATATGATTTTTATGTATTCCATGAGTTTGGGCACAGTCTAGGTTATCAGCAAAACAAAGGGCTTGGGCATCCCTATTATATAAATTGTGCTATCACGGTAAATAATAAAGAAACACAAATCGCGCTAACTGATTCTCCGAGTTCTTGCTCCCCAGTCATTTATGATTCGGTTGATGGAAAAATTCCTGTCTTTACCATAATGGGGGGTAAATTCGGAATATTCTCTGACTATAGTGCAATTGAGAAAGAGAATGTGGGCTGGCTTTCTAATATAGATATCGTGACAACTACTCAAGGAGCATACATATTATCACCGATTGAACAGATTGGATCTCGACCGAAAGCGCTTAAAATACCAATACTAGGAACGAGCTATAATGTTTATGTTTCTTTTAGACAACCAATCGGGTATAGCTATCCGCAAGCTCCAGCTAATAAACCGAATGGCGTTATTATTGAGGCAACAAAAGGCAATGGGGGGACTTTCCTTGTCACGAACAGCGTAAACATAGACGCTCCTCTTCAGATCGGTACTCACTATCGCATAGGTATCAACGGACCAGTTATTACAGTGAACAATATTTCAAATAACCTCGCTTCAATTACAGTGTCATCTGGCGCAAAAGTTCCATCAAATTCAACACAAACTCCTATCATTTCTATACCTCCTCTGACTTCCGCCGTTATAACTAATACTTCTCCGATTTGCTCGTTGACTACTAATAAAAACTCGTATCAATTTGGTGAAATTATTACATTTTCATGGATAAGTCAAAATGCAACTTATGCAATATTCCAGCAGGATACTTCTGGAAAGGATGGCTTTTTATTGCCAGGCGGCAAGCTTCCAATAAGTGGTTCGCGACAGGTAACGGCAAATGTCTCTGGAAATCCATCCGTAACTCTTTTAGTTGGTAGTTCTAGTGATAGCGGTTTATGTAGCGCAGTAGTAAGTGTGAAGTAAATAAAATTATATGTTCTCTTATATTATGTAAGGGGTTATTTTTCTCTCGAAAACTTTTAAGAATTAATTCACAATTGATGTTTTGTTTATATCCCGAGGCCGGTTATTATTTTAAACAGAAATGAAGATATCAGCAGAAGCCATTGCGAGAAAAATAAAATAAACGCTATAAGAATGATAAATCCGTAAGTTTCTAAAACGCGACGGATTTTATAAAAGTTGTAAGGGAGTACCGCTAGTAAAATATTTGAACCGTCAAGAGGAGGTATTGGAATCATATTGAACACGGCTAAAAGAATATTTGTGTATACTATAGTAATCAGCGCGCTTTGAATGATGCCGCTTGCGGTGAAAAATTCAAGATAGTAAGAATATCTGATTAAAATTCCAAAAAACACGGCCATAATTATATTTGCTAAAGGTCCCGCTATCGCTACAATCGCCGGTCCCCATTTTTGATTTTTTAGGTTGTAGGGATTATAAGGAACGGGCTTTGCCCAGCCGAATATGAATCCGCTTGATATATATGTAAGCAAGGGCAAAAGAACCGAACCAAAAAGGTCAAGATGTTTTAAAGGATTTAATGTAAGCCTTTCAGCGTATTTTGCTGTAGGGTCGCCGAGCATCAAAGCGGCTTGTCCATGGCTTACCTCATGAATCACAACAGACATTATTAAAATCGCTATTCCAAAAAATATGTCCATAGGCTTGAAAGTTATTATTATTTATTATATATATAAATTATGAGCAGGCAATGCGAAATTTGCGGAAAGGGATCGCTTGTGGTTGGAAAAAGGGTGGCGCTTCGCGCGACTCGGTATAATCCTACCTCAAAATCCCGAAAATATCCTAATCTTCATAAGGTTCTTTCGCAATTTGGAAAAAAGATTGAAATTTGCGCGAAATGCTTAAAGAAAAACAGGCATTTAAGCTCGTCTTAATATTTCGTGAGTTTAGAAAAAGCATTAAATCAAGTTTAATGTTAAGCTTTAGACAAAAAGTTTTAAATATCGTGAAAAATATTCCTCGCGGAAAAACGATGACATATAAAGAAGTGGCGCGGCGCGCGGGAAGCGAGAAAGCGTATCGCGCCGTGGGAAATGTTTTAAACAAAAATTTTAACTCTTCTATACCCTGTCATCGCGTCATTCGTTCAGACGGAAAACTTGGCGGTTACAACAGAGGCGCGGATAGAAAGACAAAACTTCTCCGCAGAGAAGGATGTAAAGTTTAAGAAATTTCATGATGGTAAGGAACAAAAGTATGCAAGAATTGCAAACAAAATTTATAGTATCGAAACGACCTAAAGAGTTTCTAAAACAGGGTTTAATGTATTGTGGAGCATACTCGGTTAAAGCTATTTTGGAGGCATATGGAAAGGTCGATAAGAAGAACCCTGAAGATTACCATCTATCATTGTGGAGAAAAATTTCTGGATTAACCTCAGCATACACTTGGCAAAAAGTTTTAAAAAATTATGGATTGAACGCGGAAGTTGGCGATGCAGAAAGTTTGATATCAACGGAAAGAATAAATTTTTTAAAAGAATTGTTGTTTAGCGATAATTCGATTATGGTGCGGATTGGAAATGGTTATTTGCCAAGCGGCAAGTACAGCCGAATTTTAGGATTAATTCTTGGTCACTGGATAACCGTGTGGGGATATGACGATCAAAAACAGGTATTTTATGTCTACGATTCTGCTGTAGCGCCCGCGTTGTATGATGAAAATATACCGACAGGGAATAAACAGCGAACTTATCAAGAGATGTTGCGAGACTGGAGGGGCGGGTTGTTCCCATGGCCATTTTGGAGGTTTTTGTATATTAAAATATCTTCTCATAATAAGGAATAAAAATCAAAAGCGTCGCAGTATTTCTTGAATTTTCGTCACTCGTCACAGATGAAAATAAATTTTTGTTCGTGAACTCACTAGGAAATACAAAAATTATCTGTCTCTTTTAATCCAGCGGGAAATCTCTGCCTGTAAGGGCGGGGAGATTCATTATTTTGTTGATTTTTTTGTTTTGGAAGTGGCGAATGACTATTAGCTTTTTACGAATCGTCTAAACCATTTCTCTGACGCTTCAAAAACTATTTTTTGCATTCCTTCTTGGTCATTAAAATAATGCGTCGCTCCTTTTACAATTAATAAATCAGTTTTTGCTTTCGCGCCATTTAAGTATTTTTTCGCGCTGTTAAGCATCCCTTTTTCGGCGATAATTAATTTAAAAGGTACTTTAGAATTTTTTGCAATTGAATCCCATTGAAGCGAATCAATTTCTTTTGCCATCGCTTCTCCTATAATCACGTTCATCCCCCATCGCATAAGATAACCGTTTATTTCTTTTAAATATTTTCCGCCGGGAAGATCATACTTGGTTTTTGTAAATGAAATTTTGTAAGATGGATCCCAAAGCGCCGCTCCATCAAAATCTTGGTCGTTAGAACGAAGAATTGTTAATCCGCCAAAACTGTGTCCCGCTACAAAAATTTTTTTTACGCCTCGTTTTCTAAAATAACGAATAACGGCATCAAGGTCATCACTATGCGTTTTAAGAGAGCAATCCATAAGTTGCCGCGCGTCTTTTTGATAACTATAAAGATTAAAACGGAATGTTGAAAATCCATGTTTTTTAAACCACTGAACGGCTGAGCGATAGAATTCTTCATCCATGTTTCCCGGAAGCCCGTGCACGATAATAAACAACGGCTGATTAAAAGAGCCGCTGAATTTCCCGTATAGTGAAAACTCTTTAGAAAGTTTTATCTTAACATTTTTTTCCATATAAACACTTTACTATTTTGAATTATGAAATCAAGGATTTTTTGATTTTATTTGTTATAAGGTTAGTATAAAAATATAAAAAAGTAAGTTTTCAAAATTACAAGATAAATCATATTTTAAAATTAAAATGGATATAAAAATAAAAGTAGGAATAATAGTTATTAATGATGACGAAAATATTCTTTTAATAAAAGAGAGGAGTAAAGTAAAAAATATTCTTCTGATGAAGATATTGTAGAAATAAAATGGTTTTCAAAAGAAGAAGTTTTACAAATAAAACTTGAAGAATTTATGTCTAATAGAGCGCGTTCTTTAATTTTAGACTGAATTTCCGGTAAAAAATATTCTTTAGAAATTTTTAAACAAATTAAAATGTAAATCAAAAGAGTTCCGTTTTTTCTGAAATTTTGTATAATGAATTTGATGCAAGAAGCGCAAGGAAATAGTAAATTGTTTAAGTTATCAATTTATTAACTCAAAAATAAAAAACCTCCGCTGATTTCCGCGAGAGGTTTGATTTTTAAAAATTTCGCAAAAACAAATTATATTAATTATTTACTTATTAGCTTCGTCTAAGACCATTACTTCAAGAAACTCGTTTATGCAATATCTAACTTTTGCCTAATTTTACTGCTCATGTTTTTAAGATAAATTTTTTATATAATTTTCATCATCTCAACAATCCATTGATTTACATTTTTACTTTTATTCCACACCTTTCCCCCTTTTTTGATTAATTCCTTATGATCTGGATATCCAATGTTTTTTATTTTCCCATGCAATTTAATGAAATCAGGGGTATCTTGAATAACAGCGTTAAAAACTTCGGCTAAGACCCAGAACTTTCCTTTATTAGTATTTATTTTTTTAAATTTTTCGGGAAAATTTTTTTGAGCAAAATCATAGAAAATAAAATGAAGCATTTCGTGAAAAATAGTGAAAAGTTGCATATCGCGATTATCATAAAGAAAAATTTGAAAACCGCCCCAATCAAGAAAACGAGGACAAAAATCAAAAATAGAAAAAACACCAATAAATTTTCTTTTAGGCCAAGGATAGTGCTTGAAAATCTTATCCACTATTAGAAAAAAAATATTTTGAGATTGATTAAGGTATTGAGGTGTTTTTTGACTAAGTTTTTTTATTTCATCAGAATTATTATAATAAAATTCTAAAATGTATTGTTTTAAAAAATTTTTAGGATTTTTAACCAATTCAATTTCTGAAAGCTTGGAGTGATGAGCCAAAGCTCTTTCCTTCCAAAAATTACAACCGCCAAAATTTGGATTAGAATAAAAATCCCATGCTAAATCATAGTCTAATTTTTGATCAAATTTTAATTGTATCGTTGGATTTGACATATTATAATATAAAAAGCTCACGATATTATATCTTTTTTACGAGATAAACAATAGTGAGCTTGAATTTTTAGTATTTTATACTTTTCATGTTTGAGTTTGCTTAAAAAGATCCCAAATGAGCCATTCCAGAGTCATCTTAGCATGGACACAAAAACGTTCGTCAAGTTCCCAAATAGATCCTTTTTCTATTTCGGCTTGAAATGGGCACCCTCCACCACATATTCCAAGCGCAGAACAATCCCTACATTGCGGCATATTTAACGGGGAACGCATGCTCCACTCGCGATAAATTGCATCTTTATTTACATCAAAGGTATCATTATTGATATTAGTTGGAAAATATTTCCTCTTCGCAGTAAAACCATGATAGATACCAACATCACCATTAGGAGCAATAACAATCTGATTACCGCCAGATGCCCCGCAATCAAAAGGCCAAACTTGTCTTTCAATAAAAGAATTTGCCTTTCGCATAATACGATCCTCGTAAACTCCTCTATCTCTGAAAATCTTGAAAGCATCAATAATAAATCGAGCCGCCTTTTCATTATAACCTTCAACCATTTTTTGATTTCCAGTAATCATTAAATTAAGTCCTAAATTAGTCACCATACATTCGTCCAAAAGTATTCTAATGGTATTATCAAAATCAAAAATATTAGCTTCTGAAAGCGTGCAAGACGCGCCGATACCCATACCAAGATCTTGGCATATTTTGAATCCTTTTCTTACATCATCGTAAACTGATTCTCCGTTTTCATAAATACGATTAGAATTTGTTGCCAAACTATCTCCGTCAATCGATATTGAGACTTGAACATTGTTATATTTAAGGATTCTTGCGATGCGATTAGTTAGAAGTGTTCCATTAGTGACTAAATTAAGAATAGTTCTTTCTGGAAGTTTTCCTATTTTTTTGTAACTTTTGATTTTATCCAACAGTACTTCAAAAACCGACCAGTTCATCAAAGGTTCTCCTCCATAGAATACTATGATTTTTTCCACTTCAAACTGCTCAGAGTCTTTCTGAATCAGACGACAAAAGAAATCAAGTCCCTTAAGAGCGGTTTCTTGTGTCATATGACTTTCTTTATATTCAAAAGTGGACTGATTTTTAATAAAGCAATAATTACAACGAAAATTGCATTTTTCCGTCAGAAGAAAATAAGCCAAGTGGGGATAAGGTTTTCCGAGTAAGCCTGAAAAATACTCGAGCGCTTGCTCATCTTCCATTGGATCGTAAATCAAAATCCTTGCGTCTTTTAAAGCATTAATTATGGCAAGAAAATCATTTCGCTCTTTTGTGTTGACATGTAAATTTTCTGGATAAGCGCCTCCTTCGAATTTTTTTATGGTCGAGAAGAATTCAGTTGAAATAAAAATAGGCATCATTCGGAGCGAATGATAACAGGCAACCAAGGATTGATCAATAAAAAAGTGCGCAAATCTCGAAAGGAAAAGAATGGGGTTTTTCATGACAGCCCTCCTTTTTATTTTTTAAATATTTTGTTTTAAATATTAGAGAGGAGGAAGTATTAAATTCTTCCTCCTCTCTTTCCACCATGAAACCTTACCATGGTGACTTCTTGGAATCGAGATGATGATACCTGCAAGCACACTTGCAGTCACAGGTACCGCACTTAGATGCATGAGTGATCTTTGTAGAATTACCCAGGATCTTTATAGCATCTTTCGTGCTAGGTATTATGATGTTTGTGTTTTTTTTATCCATGGATGTCTCACCTCCTTTCAATTGTCAAAGAACGATGGGTCGTTCCGCAAAACCGGGAATTCGGCTTTTTAAAACAATCAGTCTAATATTTAAGATAATCATTCTTTAAACTTTTTGCAATATTTGACGAAATTAACGAGCCGATATGTTAGCTATTGCCTTTTTATTTTAAAGTGTTATTTTTAAATCAAGGACGCAAAAACAGACAAATTTTAGTCATATTGACTTATTTAATCAGTATGCTATAATAAAGATAATGAATTCGGAGTCGCAAAGAAAAACATATATTTTAAAAGGTAAAATTCGCCGATTTAGAAGCATAGAACATATCGGTGAAGTTCCAATTTTGTTTGTTTTATATATATTTAAAAAACGATGATTTTTTAGAAGCGCTTTAAAAAGTGTTTTTTTTGACGCAAAAAATTGAATTTCATTAGCAATAAAATTATAAATTTATGAAAGATATAAATATAGAGAATCTGCCGGAATTTGACAATCATGAAATGGTGTCTTTTTTTTATGATGAAAAAACCGGCCTCAAAGGTTTTATAAGTATTCATAATACTAATTTAGGAAACGCTACCGGTGGCACAAGGTATTTTAAATATAATTCGGATGAAGAAGCGCTTCGCGATGGCTTGCGTCTTTCTCGCGCGATGACTTATAAATGCGCTTTAGCAAATGTGCCTTATGGCGGAGGAAAAGCGGTTTTAATTCGCGACGATAAAAAACCAAAAACAAAAGAATTTCTTTTTGCCTACGCGAAAAAAATAAATTTGTTAGGCGGAAATTTTAATACCGGCGAAGATGTTGGCATAAGCGAAAAAGACGCGGAAATATTGGCGCAAAAGTCAAAATTTATAATTGGCGGGCCTAATGGAGCCGGCGACCCTTCTCCTTTTGCGTCTCTCGGTGTTTTTTACGCGACGCGCGCAGCGTTAAAAAGTGTTTTCGGAAACGAAGAAATAAAAGGTAAAAGTTTTTCAATAAAAGGTTTGGGCAAGGTCGGTTTTGAGCTTTGTCGTCTGCTTTATGAAGAAGGCGCGATAATTACGGTAGCGGATATTGACGAGAAAGCGGTAAAAGCGGCGCAAAATAAATTTCCAAAAATAAAAATTGTAAAGCCGGAACAGGCGCATAAAGAGCGCGTTGACGTTTATTCTCCTTGCGCCATGGGGAATGAATTTAACGCTAAAAAAATCAGCGAATTAAAATGCAAAATAATTTGCGGAGGAGCGAATAACCAACTGTCATCGCAGAAAGACGGAGAAATTCTTTACAAAAAAAATATATTATATATTCCGGATTATTTAGCAAATGGAGGTGGAGTTATTAATGTTGTTGACGAGCTTGAAAAAGGCGGATATTCCCGCGAAAGAGTTATTGGTAGAGTAAAAAATATCCAAAACACTGCGGCAAAGGTGACAGAATTGTCGCAAAAGTTAAAAAAACCGGCAAATTATGTTGCCGATGAATTAGCCGAAAAAATTTTTAAAAAATAATTTAAGAAAAAAATTATTATGTGCGTACCGCAAAAAAAGCAATATAAGGCAGATGAGATTATAAAGTTTATAGAAAAGAAAAAAGAAAAATTTTGGCTTAAAATAAGAAAAGGGAAAATAATGGAAGTTTTTAGATGGTCGTTGCAAAATATTCCGGCTTACGGAGATTTTTTAAGAAAAAATAAAATAAATCCGGCCGGTATAAAAAACTTTGAGCAATTCCAAAAAATTCCTAGCGTGTCAAAAAGCAATTATCTCACAAAATACAAGCTTGAAAAAGTCGCTTGCAGATGTTTTTTAACTAAATCAACCGTTTTTACCAGCACATCCGGTTCAACCGGCATCCCTTTTTATTTTCCCAGAAGAGAGCAACTTGACTGGCAGTATTCAATTATAGCCGAACTGTTTTTAAGAAACGGATATCTAAAAGAAAAAGAGCCGACATTAATAATTGTGGGATTTGGAATGGGCGTGTGGATAGGCGGACTTATTACTTATAAAGCTTTTGAAATCGCGGGAGAAAACGGTTATCCCATTTCAATTATTACTCCGGGAATAAATAAAACGGAAATTTTTAACGCGCTTAAAAATTTATCGCTTCATTTTAAGCAGACTATTTTAATCGGTTATCCCCCGTTTTTAAAAGATGTTATTGATGAAGCTGTAAATCAAGAAGGCATTGATTTGAAAAAATTAAATTTGCGTTTACTTTCCGCGGCCGAGACTTTTACTGAAAGCTTCAGGAATTATCTCGCGAAAAAAGCCGGTATTAAAAATGTTTATTTGGATACTTTGAATATTTACGGCAGCGCGGATATCGGCGCCATGGCTTTTGAAACACCTATTGCAATTTTGATCCGCCGCCTTGCTTTAAAAAACAGAGAGCTTTTTCGCGATATTTTCTCGTCAATTAATAAAACTCCCACTCTTGCCCAGTATATCCCCCACTTTATAAATTTTGAAGCTGATGAAAACGGAAAAATTTTAATAACCGGCGATAATACGATTCCCTTGGTTCGTTACGATATAGGCGATAACGGCGGCGTGCTTGCGTTTAACGAAATAAAAGAAAAAATGAAAAAACATGGAATTAATTTAATAAAAGAAGCGCGCAAAGCGAGAATAGAGAAAAATATTTACGAATTGCCTTTTGTTTATGTTTACGAAAGAAATGATTTCGCGGTTAAACTCCGCCTGCACGATATATATCCGGAAATTATTAAAAATGCCTTAATGAATAAGGCTATAAACAGATATTTAACGGGAAAATTTTCTATGTCCACAAGATATGACGTTTATCAAAACCAATATTTGGAGATTAATCTTGAAATGAAAAAAAATAAAATTCCTAAAATGTCTTTAAAAAAGTTTATATACAACAGAATTTTATACGCGGTAAAATTCAAGAGTTCTGGTCCCGGCGATATTTCCGAATTTGGTAAAAGCGCGCTAATAAAAATTAGATTTTGGCCCACGGAACATCCGCAATATTTTAAGCCTGGCACAAAACAAAAATGGGTTGCAAAAGAAAATCAGTCTAATTCTAAAGAAAGTAAAAATTCTAAACTGTTGACTGAAGTTAAAAAAATAATTAAAAAGGGCAGGATTAAAACAGTCGTATGAAATTATGTTAAATAAAGGTTATAAATGTTGGGACATAAATGAAGAGGAATTTTGTTTGTTAAAAAATAATGAGGAAAAAATAAAATTTTTGCTGAATTTCGCCATACTCGCGCCTTCAAGTCATAATACAGAGCCGTGGAAGTTTGAAGTTAGTGAAAACGAGCTTGTTTTGCGGCCTGATTTTTCGCGGCGTTTGCCAGAATCCGATAAAGACAAAAGAATGATTTATGTATCTTTAGGATGCGTCGCGGCAAATATTTTAATCGCGGCAGATTATTTTGGTTTAAGTTATGAAATTGCTTATGATAAAAATTCGCAAAATAACCCGTTGGAATACGCGGTAAAAATTATTTTTAACACAAACAATATTTCTGAGTTTAAGAAGTCTGAAAATCTTTTTAAAGCTGTAAAAAACCGCAGAACAAACAGAAATTTTTATAAAAATAAAGTGGTTCCGCAAGAATATTTAAACGAATTTAAAAAATATAATAATTATTCTGAAATCAAAATTGATTTTGTTTCCGACAAAAATTTAAAATCTGAAATTGCGGAAATTATGGGACAAGGGATAAAACGGATTATGTCTCAAAAACCGTTTAGATGCGAGTTGGCGGATTGGCTTCGGACAAATATAACTTTAAAGCGCGACGGAATGCCGGGAAATGGGCATAGAATGAATTTATTTACTTCAATAATCGCTCCTTATATTTTGAGAAATATAGATGTCTCTGATGTTGAGCAAAAAAAGGCAATAAAACGGGTTTTAAATTTTCCGGCGCTAGGTATAATAAGTTCAAAGGAGGATAATACTATAAATTTTATTTACGCGGGAGAAATTTTTGAAAAAATAATGCTTGCCGTAAAGTCATATGAAATGGATACAGCAATAATGGTCGCTATAATAGAAGACGTGGAAAGTCGCGCAAAACTTAAAAATGTTTTAAAATCGGATTTTCTTCCTCAAATGTTTTTTGGTTTTGGATACGCGGAAAGGTCCGCTCCAAAAAGTCCGAGAAGAAGTTTAAAAGATTTTTTATTAAAATAATTTATATGAATATTGTAAAACCAGTAATTTATAAATCACGAGATGAAGCGCCTAATGACGCGGAAATTTTAGACACTGTCCCCTCTTCTTTAAAAGAACTGTTTTTTATTCGTAATCCAAAGTTTAAAAAAACAATGCCGGAAGCGCAAGAGCCGCTTCAGAAGTTTTTGGAAGAAAATAAAAATTTGGAAACTGTTTGGATTTATTATCCGTGGTTAAATAAAATTATTCACATAGTTCCAGAAGAAATTTATTTTGAACTTCGCACGGCGCGAAATCATAACATAATCACAAAAGAAGAGCAAAAAAATTACAGAGAAGCGCGCATAGGAATTACGGGACTTTCAATCGGCTCAAATATAATTTCAACTCTTACTTTTACCGGCGGTCCGAAATCTATGAGAATCGCTGATTTTGACGATATAGAAATTTCAAACTTAAATCGTATGCGCGCGGGTTTGCCTGATGTAAGTAAAAACAAAACATTATCTTTAGCAAAACAAATCTGGGAAGTTGACCCTTTTGCCGAATTAGAATTATGGGATAAGGGCGTAAACAAAGAAAATTTGGAAGAATTTATTATAGGCAAAAAAAATAACGGAAAAAAACTTGATATTTTTATAGAAGAAATGGATAGTTTAGAACTTAAAATTTTATCCCGTTTTATTTGCCGCGAGCGCAAAATTCCGGTTCTTATGGCGACCGACAACGGCGATAATATTATTTTAGATATTGAACGGTATGATGCGGAGATGAATTTGCCTATTTTGCACGGACTTATAGGCGACATAAAACCGGAAGATTTTAAAACAATGAATTACGAAGAGTGGCTTAAACTCGCTACAAAAATAGTTGGATATGATAATTTAACAGAAAGAATGAAAGAATCGCTTAAAGAAATTGGAAAAACGCTTGCTGGCGTTCCTCAACTAGGTTCCACCGCCTCAATCGGCGCCTCGGCAATATCTCTTTGTATACGCAAAATTGCAAATAAAGAAAATCTGTCATCAGGCAGATATTTTGTGAGTTTAGATAACGCGTTGAATTAAAAAATTTTATATAATAAACATAATTAATGCACGAAGCGGAGAAAAAGTTATGACTATTTTAGATAAAATCAATATATTTTCCGTTGTTATATCAGTTTTAATCTTTGGATTTCTTGGCTTTTTTGTTTATTTTAACAACAAAAAAAGCGCGACAAACCGCGCCTTTTTACTTTTCACCGTTATTGAAATTATTTGGAATATTACCAATTATTTAAGTTATCAATTTTATTTAAGCGGTTTTACTATTTGGCTTGCGAGATTGACAATATTTTTTTCAGTTTGGCTGACTTTCTCTGTTTTTAATTTTATTTATTTATTTCCGAAAGAAAAACCGGAATTAGGCAAGATTTATAAATTTATTTTAGTCCCTTTTGTCGCTATTTTTTCTTTGCTTACATTAACTCCTTTTGTTTTTAATAAAGTTGAATCTATAGGCAATGTTGGCCTGAAGATAGCAAATGGCCCTTTAATCTTTTTATTTGGAGCAACTGTTATTGGATTAATAATCGCGGGAATGATTATTTTAGCAAGAAGAATGATAAGGGTTAAGGCTATAGAAAAAAGTCAGTATGAGTTTATTTTAACAGGGACAAGTATTACATTTATATTGCATATTATTTTTAATTTTATTTTTCCTTCCTTTTTAGAAAACTTGAATTTTATCCCAATGGGAGGGGTTTTTAGTCTTCCGTTTTTGTTATTAACTATTTACGCTATATTCAAGCATAATCTTTTTAATATAAAAATTATCGCCGTGGAGCTTTTAACTTTCGCTATTTGGATAACATTGCTTTTAAGAATATTTTTGTCGGAAAATCAAACCAATAGAATAGTCGGAGGTTTAATATTTTTTGCGATTGTAATATTCGGCTTGATGCTTATAAAAAGCGTGATTAAGGAAGTCGGTCAAAGGGAAAAAATGCAGATTTTGACCGGACAGCTTGAAAGCGTGAATAAACGTCTTAAGAAAATGGATCAAGATAAATCCGAATTTCTTTCCATTGCTTCGCATCAATTAAGAACGCCGATGACGGTTATAAAAGGATATATTTCCATGATAATGGAAGGGAGTTTTGGGAAATTTCAGGAAAAATTAAGCGAAGTTTTAAACAGAATATATATTTCCAACGAGCGGTTGGTTAAGATAGTGGACGACTTGCTTGATATTTCCCGCATTGAACGGGGAAAAATGATTTTTAGCTTAAAAAAACAAAGTTTTGAAAAAATTATTTCAGACATAGTCCAGGAATTAAAGCCTCTTGCCGATCAGAAAAAAATAAAGCTTGTTTGGGAACAGAAAAACAAAAATATTCCCGAAATTTTAATTGATGAAAGTTATATGCGCCAAGTTATTTTAAATTTAATTGATAATGCCATAAAATATTCAAACGACGGTAGTATAGTTATAGATTTGGAAGCTAAAGAAAAAAGTTTGATTTTTAAAGAGACGGATAGCGGAATGGGAATTTCCAAAGAAGTTATGCCGTTTTTGTTTCAAAGGTATTCGCGCGGAGAACATGCTTACGCTAAAACGGCGGAAGGTATGGGTCTCGGGCTTTATGTGGCCAGAAAAATAGTTGAAGGGCACAAAGGCAAAATCTGGGCGGAATCCGAAGGAGAAGGAAAAGGCTCAACTTTTTTCGTGGAATTGCCGATATAGAGCAAATAACAAAAGACAAAATATATTTTTGTCAATCATTGATTATTTTTTTAATTTACATATTATTTTAATGG
Source organism: uncultured Candidatus Saccharibacteria bacterium (assembly GCA_964499175.1). Classification (GTDB taxonomy): domain Bacteria; phylum Patescibacteriota; class Minisyncoccia; order CAZCIQ01; family CAZCIQ01; genus CAZCIQ01. The sequence continues at coordinate 22,263 of CAZCIQ010000001.1, forward strand.
ACATTAAATCTGTTGTTTAAAAATAAGGAGGAGAAAAAATGACCGTAAAATCTTTTTTATCAGAAGAAATAGTTATTGAATTACCGGAAGATTATGAAAGCGATGAAGAAAAGCCTTTTTTATTGGATTTTTTGGAAGAAAATGATTTTTCAAAATCAAAAGTTTTAACATTAGGAACCACATTATATACTACTTCAGGAAATGATGTGCTGGATTATGATTAAGTTTGGAAATATTTAAATTTTTTTAAAAGCCTATTTTAATGGGCTTTTTATTTTGTAAACTTTTTAACTTCTTCAATTCTATCTAAATAAAGTTTTAATGTTTTATTGGTATTTTTAGCTCTAAAATTCTTGCCGTATTTTTTATAAAATGAATTTTGAAACATCGCTTTTAATAACTTTTCTGTTTTTAACGCGCAGGGCAGAGCTTTTTTGTAATTTTTAATTTTTATATAAAAAGTCATTAAATTAGCGTTAGCTCCTAGATCATTTTCTCCCAAACCATTTAATTCTTTTTTAAACCATTTTTCGGCATTTCTATAATCTTTTTTTAATGAATAAATGTTTCCAATTGCTAAAACGCCTCTTCTGTTTTTAGGCAAATTTTGCACTAATTTATATGCCTTTAATTCATAATAGATAGCTTTTTTATAATTTTTGTTAGTTAAAGAAACTCTACTTAAACCGTGAAAAGCAAAAAGATTTTTTTGGTTTTTTGTTAAAATTTCTTTATAGGTATTTTCCGCTTTTTCTAAATATATTTTTTTTAATATTTCTTTTCTTTTTTCATTCTTTATTTTTTCCACTCTGAAAATAACATAATGGTCATAAAGAAGCCCTAAATCATATTCTAAACTTTCGTTAAAAATATATTTTTTTCTATATTTTTCATAAATATCCGCCGCCCATTTGAATTTTCTTTTTGCGTCCGACTCGCAACGGACTTTTATCAAGTAATCTTTAATATTTTTGGGCATTGGTTTTAAATTTTGTTGTTTTACAGACATTGATTTATTTTAATAAAACTATTTTATAATATAAGCAAAAATACAAGTTTTGATGTTTGAAAATTCAATGATATACAACAAAAAGGAGGTTGATAATGAAAGACACCATTCTTATTTTAACGAGAGATAGAAGTGTTGATTCTGTTATTGGGTATTTAGAAAAAATGGAAGAAAAGTTTTTCAGATTTGACACTGAGAATTTTCCTAAAGAAGTGGAATTAAAATTAACTTTAAAAAACGGCGGTTTATCCGGATATATGAAAAACAAAGATAGCAAATTAATTGAAATAGAAAGAATAAAAAGTTGTTGGTATAGAGGAGTTATATTGCCGCAAAAACAGAACGATATGAAAGAAAAATATTTTAGATTTATTAAAGAAGAAACAAAGGCGGCTTTATGGTCTTTTTACACAAATTTAAATGTTTTTTGGATGAATCACCCGTTATTTGGCTCGCGGCTTTTAGAAGCGAATAAACTTTATCAGATGAATACGGCCTCTAAAATCGGTTTGAAGGTTCCTGATACTATTATAACTAATAATTCTGAAGAATTATTATTTTTTTGCAGAAAACACAATGGAGAGATTGCGGTTAAAATGCTCAGCGGCCATGTTTTTTCGGCTGAAGGAAGTGGCAGAATGCTTTATTTATATACTCAAAAAATCACAGAAAAAGAATTAATAAAAAAGTTTAAAAAAGTCAGTTTGACACCTATTTTAGCGCAAGAATATGTTGAGAAAAAAATTGAATTAAGAATTACTGTTGTAAATAAAAGTATTTTTTCGTGCGCCATATATTCTCAAGACAGCGAACGGACAAAATACGATTGGCGAAGATATGATTTTGATAATGTGAAGCATGAGCAGTATAAATTACCGAAAGAAATTGAAGAGAAAATATTAAAATTAATGGAAATTTGGAATATAAGTTTTGGGGCTATTGATTTTATTTTAACTCCGAAAGATGAATATGTATTTTTAGAAATTAATCCGCATGGTCAATGGGGATGGATAGAAGACTTAACGGGAATGCCGATATCTTTAAAAATAACCGAGACTTTAGCAAATCCTCCTGAAATAGGTTTTGTTTTTAATAGTTTGTTTAAATTTTAGAGATAGTCAATGGAAAGAGTGATAAAATCACTCTTTTTTTAAAATAGTAAAATGTTGGTTTTTCTAAAGTAACTGAAGGTATGTGGCTGGGGCTCGGTCTTTATGTGGCTAGAAAAATAGTTGAAGGGCACAAAGGCAAAATCTGGGCGGAATCTGAAGGAGAAGGAAAAGGCTCAACTTTTTTTGTGGAGTTGCCTATTGCGAGGGAATAAAAATTTAAATAGATGGATCGCGGTAATTATAAAAAATAATAGACGCGCGATCATTGTCGTGCGCCTTTAATTTTAATCAAGCGTTAATTATTTTTTAAAACTTTAAGTTTTATTTTATTTAACTTATTTATTCTTCGCGAGCAAACTATGCGGTATAGTTTGTAAACCTACTTATTTTTTAAAATATAGCCTAATTTTTCAAATAATTCTATTAATTCGCTGTTTCTATATATCATATTTTTTTCTTCGTGATTTAAGCCGTAAACCCATTCTAAATCTTCTGTGATTTTTTGATTGTTATCAAATCTCATTCTATTTCCCATTAGAAAATGGTTTTTGTTTTTCTTAAACTCCAGCATATCAGGAATAAATGGCACTTGTACAAAATTACACAGTTTTTTTATTGTCTTTTCGGTGTTTAGACATAATTCCTCGTATTTTATATGGATAACATTGCTGTATCTTATTAAATTTAAAGCTTTTTTTGCGAAATTAATATAAACAGGAATTTTCGTATCTAACGGTCTCGGAACATTTTTTCTAATACCGGATTTTTTATTTGAATAAGCTAGACCTAGCGGATTTCTAGTAAGAAGTAAAATTTTCCAAGTCTGTCTTTTAAGTAGTTCTTCTGCTATGTAGATTGATTTTGTATTATCAACAATTATGTTTTTGTTTGAAATTTTTCTAAAAATATCTGTTAGTTTCTTGAGGCCAATGCAACTTATTTTAATATGTTCACTGATTGTTTGCGCGCTATATTGTTTTATTTTTTTATCGTTGGGTAGACTTAAGCTATGGTAAATCTTGTTTGGTTCTTCTATTATGTCTATATAGCTACATGTATTATATATCTCAATAATTTCCGGTGTTTGTTTGATTTCTTCATAAACAATTGTTAAAAATTTACAACCAGTATCGCCACAAGAACATTTTACATTATTAGGATCTAGTTTGCCCCAATAAGAAGATTCTCCTATGTGTAAAATTTGAGGATGACTTCCTAAAATCATACCTAATAATGTTGACCCTGATCTAGGCAAAGTCGCAATGAATACATTTTTTCCGTGAGACATTTTATACTCCATCTATAAATTATAAGATTTTTTATTTTTAATGAGCTTAATGCGTCTAATAAGAGATTAATATAATTTAAAATACAATCAAGTTTTTTATTTGTCTAATACGTTATGGACTTAAGCACTTTCTTGACGGATATAATGTTATTGGTTATTATTAATAGTAGCATTAGACCTTATTTGAGGTAGGTTTTCCATGATAGCTTTGTAGTGAAATTGCACTTTAAAAAAGGAGGCTAAGTAATTCAATGATAGTATTTGTAGGCGGAGCAGCCGGTGTCGGAAAAACAACTATTTGTAAAAGAATAGAGCTAATAACTAATCGTCGTTTTATCCATTTAGCTTTTTTTGGTTGTATAAAAAAAGAAGCCGAGCTTTTATCTAAGGAGGGCATGCTTCATAAATGGAATGAGTTGCAATTATCAATGGTAAGCAATCAAATTGTCCCATTTCTATGTAGCGGAAAAAATATTATTTTTGATATGCATTTTTCTTTTCAGCGTGCCGGTGGAGCAGGAATAGCTTTTGCTAAACGCGGTTTTGATATTAATATTAAAGCCGAATCAACATGCTCAACCAATTTCATGGAGTCGCTAAGCTGTTTAGATGTTCCAATTCTGCCTTTTTTTCTTTATGAAGATCCTAAACAAATTCAAATTAGACAGAGGTTAGAATTCGAAGTCGTATTATCAAAAAAAGTCATTGAAAAAGAACAATTGGCTGAGAAACTACATTGGCGAATGTTCTGCAGAGAACTTAAAAATTTTAATGTCCGGTATTTGCCTATTAAAGCCCGTAATCATTTTCTATGTCTAACTATTTCAATAATTATGCAAAGCATAGAAAATCTAAAGAAATTAAAAAAATAGATCCCGTATTAATGTTTTATAATGCGGGATTTTAAATTTAGAAAATTAGAGTTAATATATAACAACTACGATGCAATAATAAATTGATTTTTGTCTATTATTATATTATGTTAAGATTAAATTATGAAAGATTCAATATTCATTAAAATATATTGTGTTGTTAAATCTAAAAATAAAGTCGCAATGACCCAAGATGAAGAGGGTTTGCCTGGTTGGAAATTTCCAGGCGGTCATGTTGATACTGGAGAATTACTTTTATCCGCCGCGTCTCGAGAGGTGAAGGAAGAGATTGGCTTGGAAATTCTTCCTACAAATGTTTTACTTATTGAAGATTTTTTTAATCATAAACGTCCAGATGAACATAATATGCGTTTTTTCATCATTACTGAATTGACTGGTGGAAAAGAAGAACTTCGTAAAGGAGAGGTAAAACAAATGCAGTGGTTTTCTCGTTTAGAACTCGAAAATATCAAAAAAGAAGATGTATATTCACCTCATTGGGTTGCTCTCCAAAATTATCTTTCAGGTACTTGTTATCCCATAGCCCTCTTAAGTGAAGTTAAAGCCTAGTATTTTTATTAAAATTAAATGTTTAACATGATGCAGGTAGATTATGATACCAAATTAGGAAAGATTGAATACAGAAACGGTCTATACACTCTGTTAATTAATAGTTTTTCCAATCAAATAGTAAAAATTCCTTTAATAAATAAGCGTGTTCCGTCAAATGGATTATTTCTTGGAGAGCAACTAGTAAATGAAAATCTTAAGATAAAGGCGGTGCTGGAGTTAGGCGCAGGAAAGTATGCCCCCGCTTCTTTTTGTTTACTCGCAACCAATAAAAATATTGTTGTTGACGCTATAGAAGTTCAATTAGAAGAATGTGTTTTTTTGCGGGAAATAATCGCTCTTAATAATCTAAAGGATAGATTTAAAGTATATCAAGGAAATTTGTTTAACGCTTTCAATGATTCTCGAAAAAAATATGATCTGATTTATTCCAATATTGCACAGTTGCCTCTACGGGCAGGCGAAATCTCTAGCTTTCATGACCATGGAGGTGTTGACGGTTGGTGTTTGCTTGATGTTATCATAAAACAATCATCAAAATTTCTTAGTTTAAAGGGCTACATAGCGCTGATGGTTTTTGATTTTCTTGGAATAGAAAGGCGAAATAACTCTTTAATTCCTTCTTTATTTGAACGTCTCGTAGATAGAAATTTTTCTGTAGTAAAGAGAGTGCCGTATATGAAAGAATTGAGGACAGGCGGGGAAACACACAAGTCGCTGGATTATATTTTAGAAGTGTATCCAGAAGCAAACTTTTATAATCGTAATCATATCAAAATTGATCCGTTCAAATATTTAAAAAACGGATTACCGGTTTTTTTAAATTTTTCTTATGTTATCTCTAGGTTAAAAGCATAGTCTGTTTAAAAATTATAGAAATATATTACATAAGGTGATTTTACCACCCTATTTTTTTAAAAAAACAGGAGAAGGAAAAGGCTCAACTTTTTTTGTGGAATTGCCGGTATAATTTTATTAATTTTTTAGGAGCCATTTTTTTGGCAGTGGTCCTTTAGATTTTTTATAGATATATTTAATTAAATTGGAAAGAATTTGTTTTCTGTTTTGAATATTATTTGCTTTGTAGAAATTTTCTATTTGATTTGAGAATTTTCTGTCTAATTTTTTTAATATTTCAATAATCTCATTCGGTTGTCTTAAAAACTCGCCATTCAATCTAAGAAATATCTCTATGATGTTGGAAATCAGCAAATGACTGTCAATGCCAAATGCTAAATGATTATTATTTTTGATATCGCGCTGAACCTCTCCCCAAAAATCATCAATGGAGTATTTATGCATTAAGATATCGCCGCTTTTGTATTTAGTTTTCAACTTTAAGTTATTTATAGCAATAAACTGAATTTTCTCTAAGTCTTTTTTTCTTTGAAAGAGTATTTTACCATGAGCTAGCATATGCGAAGTAATTCTCCGTAAATTATTTTTATCTTCATTAAGAAAACTTTTCGCCTCTTTTATTGTATTCAAAATAATGTCAACACGAACTCCGTTTTTTATAAAATTACTTCTAGAGAATCCACCTTTTTTATTTAGGAGAATATATATGTCAATATCTGAATATTGATCGAATTTATTTCTTGCTACAGATCCAAACAACAAAATACCCAAGACATTTTTGTCTGGTTTATATTGTTTTACTACATCACTGCAAATTTTTTGAATAAACTTTTTTATAAAAATAGAACGGGGTTAAGGAAAGTAAGTGTATTACTTTCCTTAACCCCATAAAGTTGCCGCGTTGTTTAATGGCAGTTACTGGCCTGCTGGCAAGTGTTGAGCACCTTCAGCTTGGGTAGCGCTTTGACCTTGATGGCCGGCCGCTGTTTGAGCTGTGTCTTCTGCATAGCATTCACCTCCTTTCTGTTGCAGGTTGGAGAAGTTCGGGCTCTGATGCCGTCGCTTCCCGCAGTTGTTCTCGAAGGATCTCTTGGGTCATACGTCGGTAGAAATTACACATTCGTTCGATCTTGGCGGTTTTTGTCGCCCGAGTAAACTCTTGCGTAATGTTGCAACCACCGCCGCATTGTCCCTCGATCATACAACCCTTACACATCTCAATCACTCCTGTGAGATGATCTCTCACAAAGCGATGGTAGGCAGTGCCGGGCGCGTGAAACGACTGGATTTCTGAGAGACTTCCGAGTTGGGTCGTGCTATAGCCGCATCCGTAGATTTTTCCGGACGGGTCTACGCACATGCTGTTGCCGCGAACTGCACCGCAGAACGCGATACGGTTTTCGAGCGTTGATTCGTTGAGATTCTCGGTTGGTCGTGACCAAAATCCGGGAATATCAACGCCTCGTGTCGCCGCGTAGCGCCGAATCCGCATCAGCTTTGCGACGACATCCTCAATCGGAATTTCCACCATATCGACAACGTCGATATCAATCCTGACATTCTTCATGCCGCGGGCTACTGCCCAGTCGACAATCGACTCGTCGAGTTCGTGAAAATTATTTTCGGTGACTGTTATTGCAATACCATCGAGTGGATAGCCTGCTTGCGTCAACGCATCAAATCCGCGTATGATTTTAGAGAATGTGCCATCGCCAGATTTTGTCAGTCGGACACGGTCATTTCCCTCGCGCAAGCCGTCGAGACTAGAAGCAATTTCGACGCGATGTTTTTTGAGAATTGTGGCGATACCTGGCGTGATGAGTGACGCGTTCGTGTTGATAGAGAAGCGGAACTCGAATTCAGAGCGGTAGGCAGTAAGGCAGTATTCAAGCACTTGCCTGATGACCGGCCACGCCAATAGCGGTTCGCCTCCGCCAAAGTTGATCTCGGCGACACGCTTTCCGTGACCGCGAAGAATCTCGAGATATCGATCTACCGTCTCCTTGGCTGTGTCAAACCGCATAAACTTCTTTGGGTTGTTGATGCGATCTGACGTTCCTAAATTGTTGAAGT
>CAZCIQ010000001.1:30054-42230 GCA_964499175.1 uncultured Candidatus Saccharibacteria bacterium
GTGGATGCAGTAGGTGCAACGGAAGTTGCACGCCTCGCTCATAATGAGCTCAAGGCAATCAATCAGTGAACCGCTGACGATATCTTTTTCCAGCTCTCGCATCCGCTCTTCGAGAAATAATCTGTCGTTAAAATCTTTGGTAATAAGGAAATAGCATCGTAATAGTTCCTCAATTGCCTCTTGATCTTCCTCGATCAGTTCATCATCGATTCGTGAGCGAATCGTTGTCGGCTCCGAGAATGACTCAAGAAATTTAAGCGTCTCAATGGGAATAACTTTTGGGTAAGCAAACAGTGAATGCCAAATCACTGCAAAGTTGCTATCTCGGATGACCTGCACAAACGGCGATTTTACATAGGCGATATTAAGATTCGGTATCATTGCAGACTCCTCTTTGTGTTTGGTTTTGTTTGAATGTACTAGCTATCTGATAACTTATCAAAATTCTCTTATTTTTGCAACTTCTTGGAAATGATACATTAGATTACGATTAATTTAAATTTTTTTAAAAGCCTATTTTAATGGGCTTTTTATTTTGTAAACTTTTTAACTTCTTCAATTCTATCTAAATAAAGTTTTAATGTTTTATTGGTATTTTTAGCTCTAAAATTCTTGCCGTATTTTTTATAAAATGAATTTTGAAACATCGCTTTTAATAACTTTTCTGTTTTTAACGCGCAGGGCAGAGCTTTTTTGTAATTTTTAATTTTTATATAAAAAGTCATTAAATTAGCGTTAGCTCCTAGATCATTTTCTCCCAAACCATTTAATTCTTTTTTAAACCATTTTTCGGCATTTCTATAATCTTTTTTTAATGAATAAATGTTTCCAATTGCTAAAACGCCTCTTCTGTTTTTAGGCAAATTTTGCACTAATTTATATGCCTTTAATTCATAATAGATAGCTTTTTTATAATTTTTGTTAGTTAAAGAAACTCTACTTAAACCGTGAAAAGCAAAAAGATTTTTTTGGTTTTTTGTTAAAATTTCTTTATAGGTATTTTCCGCTTTTTCTAAATATATTTTTTTTAATATTTCTTTTCTTTTTTCATTCTTTATTTTTTCCACTCTGAAAATAACATAATGGTCATAAAGAAGCCCTAAATCATATTCTAAACTTTCGTTAAAAATATATTTTTTTCTATATTTTTCATAAATATCCGCCGCCCATTTGAATTTTCTTTTTGCGTCCGACTCGCAACGGACTTTTATCAAGTAATCTTTAATATTTTTGGGCATTGGTTTTAAATTTTGTTGTTTTACAGACATTGATTTATTTTAATAAAACTATATTATAATATAAGCAAAAATACAAGTTTTGATGTTTGAAAATTTAGTTTATTTAAAAATAAAATAAGAAGGAGAGAAAAATTGAGAAAGTCGCTTATTGATAAGACAAAAGCCCATTTTCTTAAAAAATTCAAAAACGGAAATTGCGTTTATCCGTTTTTGGCAAGGCATGTCGCTGAAGCAGAAAAGTGGGCAAAAAAGATTTTAAAAAATCATTTGGACGCTGATGAAGAAATTGTTTTAATATCCGTTTGGCTTCATGACATAGGACATATAGACAATGGAATCAACAGAACAGATCATGCCGTAATTTCGGAAGAAGAAGCAAAAATTTTTTTAAAAAACATAAAAATGCCGGACGAAAAAATCGCGCAAGTAGCGCATTCGGTAAGATCTCACAGATGTAAAGATGTTATTCCGAAAACTTTGGAAGCTAAAATTCTAGCGGCGGCTGATTCCGCGAGCCATTTCACGGATATTAATTATATCGAGCATATGTCAAGCGGTCACAGAGATTACGCTTTTTCTAAAATTGAAAGAGATTACAGAGATATTAGTTTGTTTCCAGAATTAAAAAAGGAATTAACCCCGCTTTATAAAGCATGGAAAAAGCTTTTAAAAGCCTATCCGGAAATATAATAGAGTAAAAATCGATTAACTAGAATCTGTTTTATAATAAATAATTAATACAGGGAAGCCCTCCGCGTCAAAGACGGCGCGGAGGGCTATTATTTTTATTGCGCAAGATTCCAGTTTGACTTTTTTTAAGTATTGATTATACTAATTAAGTAATTGTTTAATTATTTCAATACAATGCTTAGTAAAAAACAAATAACCGATATTAAAGCGACGCTGAACGGAATAAACTATGAGTTTCCGCTCGCGTTCCAAGCGCTTGGCGACCCCACCCGATTTAATATTTTTAAATTGTTTATTCAACGCCGCGATTTTTGCGTTACCGATATCGCGAAAATATTCGGCATAACCGTGTCTGCCGCGTCTCAGCAATTGCGCGTCTTGGAGCGGCTTAGACTTGTCATAAAAATAAGAATGGGGCAAATGGTCTGTTATGAAATAAATAACGAAAATCCTGTCGTTAAAAAATTAATACAATTTTTAACGTCGGCGGAAGTTAAATAATTTCTATGCAATTTATGATAAAATAATAAAAAGGTCGAAAATTAATAAAAATTTAATTAATTCAAAAATATATGACACACGGAACATATTGTCATTGTATGATGTGTGCAATAGGCAAAAAAATAGGAATGATTCAGACGAGAGGTGATAATATCATTTATCGCTGTAGCGAATGCGGTCTCGGATATACAGATAAAGAGATCGCTTTAAAATGCCAGGCGTGGTGCAAGGAACATAAAAGCTGTAATCTTGACATTATTAAATATGCAATCAAAGAAAATGAAAACACATCCTCAAAATAAATTGGATTTTAATTATATTGCTGACGGTATTTATATTGGCACTAATCAATGCTGTAAAACGCATTTTGACGAGAATCTAAAAAAAGAAGGAATTAGCGCCGATATTTCATTGGAAGAAGAGCGGATTGACGCTCCATTCGGCGTTGAATTCTATATCTGGATTCCCGTAAAAAATCATAAAGCCCCGATAAAAGATCAGCTCGAATTCGGCGTTTCGATTCTTGAAAAAATAATCGCGATGCATAAGAAAGTTTATGTCCATTGCCAAAACGGGCACGGGCGAGCGCCGACTTTAGTGGCGGCTTATTTAATCCGCAAAGGAAAAAGTTTCGAAGAAGCCGAGAGATTTATTAAATTAAAACGTCCGTCTATACATCTTGAAGAAGTTCAGCGCCAAGCGCTTCTAAATTTTAGCGAAAAATAATTATTTGCAATGAGCTTTATCTAACTATGGACTTTTCACTTATAATTCCATCTTTCATAGCCGGCATTCTAACGTTCCTTGCGCCATGCACGCTTCCTTTAGTGCCGGGCTATCTTGGATTTATTAGTGGAGCTTCATTAGAAGACCTGAAAGATCCTGAAAAATCTAAGAAAGCGCGCTGGAAAATATTTCTAAATGGACTTTTCTTTATTATTGGCTTCAGCCTCGTCTTTATTGCGCTGGGAAGTTTGGCCGGCTTTGCGGGAAAATCGCTTATTCAATATCGTTTTTGGCTTAGTCGCATTGGGGGCATTTTTGTTATCGTCTTTGGACTTTTTATGATGGGCGTACTTAGTCTCCCGTTCCTTAATAAAGAACGGCAGCTACGCATCCCGTTTTTATTTGAACGAGGCAAACTGTTTAGCTCTCTCTTGCTTGGTTCAGCTTTTGCCCTTGGTTGGACACCTTGTGTCGGACCCATTTTGGGTTCAATCCTGACGTTAGCCACCGTATCAAGCACAGTTGGTCAAGGAGCAGCGCTTCTTTCTGTTTTTTCTCTTGGTCTTGCCGTCCCCTTTTTTATTATAGCCGCAGGCATCGGCTTAGCATCCCAACACTTAAATAAAATATCAAAATATCTTAATGCAATTTCATTTATCGGCGGTATATTTCTCTTATTCTTGGGAATCCTCCTTGTGACAAATTCTTTTGCGGTTTGGATATCGTATTTCTATCGATTATTTAACTTTATAAATTATGACCGATTACTTGATTATCTGTGAGAATTTATTTGGCTCTATGTAATAGTCGAGCGCATGGGGCAAATTATTAAATATTTGGAAATAAAAGTTGCATAAAACTATGTCTAAAATCATAATTTACACTACTCCATCTTGCGTTTACTGCAAAATGGCAAAAGAATTTTTCAAAGAAAACAATGTCTTTTACGAAGAAAAAGACGTTTCAATCGATGCGGCGGGCCGTGATGAAATGATTAAAAAATCAGGCCAAATGGGTGTTCCCGTCATTGACGTTGACGGCAAAATTGTTATTGGTTTTGATAAAAAAGAATTGTCAAAGCTTTTGAACATTAAATAAAGGATAATAATAAATAAAAATTATGGAACAAGAAAATAAAACTAATGACGTTTCTCCCAAAATCGGCGCGTATATGATACCGGCGGCTATCATTATTGCCGGAGTAATAATTGGAGGAGCCGTTATTTATTCTTCCGGAAGCAAACCGTTTTATAAAAATAATCTTGTTGTTCAAGCAAATAAAGCAAATCCTCCGTTAAAGGAAGCGGGAGGCGATCTTAAACCGGTAACTGGCGAAGATCATATACTTGGCAGTCCGAACGCGCCCGTAAAAATCGTTGAATTTTCCGACACGGAATGTCCGTTTTGCAAAAGATTTCATCAAACGATGAAACAAGTAATTGACGAGTACGGCAAAAACGGACAGGTGGCGTGGGTATATCGGCATTTCCCGCTTGACGCCATTCACTCTAAATCCCGCAAGGAAGCCGAGGCAACCGAATGCGCGAATGAGCTTGGGGGCAACGACAAGTTTTGGAAATATCTTGATAGGCTTTTTGAGATTACGCCGTCGAATAATCAGCTTGGCTTGGAGCAACTTCCGGACATCGCCGCGTATGTCGGTCTCGACAAAACAAAATTTTTAGAATGTTTGAATAGCGGAAAATACGCTAATCGCGTTGCCGATAATCTTTCTGACGCTCAAAATTCCGGCGGCAACGGCACGCCTTGGAGTATCGTTATAGCTAGAAACGGCAAGAGTTTTCCTTTAAGCGGCGCGCAGCCAATAAGTAGCGTTAAAGCGCTGATTGAAACCGCGCTTCAAGAAAAATAATTATCACTCTTTGGGCAAACGCTCGTAGGGTGGAAAATTACAGACAAAAGGTCGAAATTATAATCTTTCGGGCAGTCGCCCGTAAGGTAAAAATTATAAATAACGAAAATAATTTAATTAAAAATATGAGTTGCGGAACTTGCGATTTTGATTCTCATTCTTCAAAAGAAGAAAAAAATGAGCAATTTAAATGTAAAAGTTGCGGTAGTATTTCTGATAAACAAGAGGATTGTTGTGACAGTCCAAAAGAAAAATTATGCGCTTGCGGCTCTCAGAAATACGCTAAAGAATGTTGTGAAGTCTAGTATTAATACAGATTTTTATAAAAACAATCCCGCCTTGGCGGGATTGTTTTTTAAGGCCTAGGCCGGATTCGAACCGGCGCATAGCTGTTTTGCAGACAGCCGCGTTACCTCTTCGCCACTAGGCCGTTATTTAAGCAATTCTTCCACTTTCATCGCGCTTTTTTCTCCCGCATCTATTAAAAATTCCGAACGGGGAAGAAATTTTGTTTTTAAATTTTTTGCCAGACATTCTTGCCAGTCTCTGTAATGTTTTTTGATTTCCATTAAAGTCTGACCTTCTTTTTTATCGGGAAATATTGTCATAAATATTTTGAGATTTTTGAGGTTCGCGGAAATACTCGCGCGAGTCACCGTGATAAGCGCGCCGCGCGCCGCGACTTCTCTTAAAATAAATTCGCTCGCGAGCTCTCTTATGAAAGAATTGATTTTTTCTTGGCGGCGGGTCATAATGCTAATATATTTTCTTTTTTAAAACTGATTTTTCACAGACTTCAAATTTTTCTCCTTCTCTTATTTCTTTTTTTGTTTCAACCATCGCGCCAAACTCGCTTCCCTCTTTCACTTCTTCGGATTTAATTTTATTTTTTTCAAGTTCTAATATTTTTCCCAAGTAAAGCGCCATTTTTTGGCTCTCGCTTTTTTGCACATCGTTTGACGGGCTTCTTAAATAACCCCCTTTAATTATTTTTCCCGTTAAAACCTTGCCTCCCAAGATTTGTTTGGCAATGTCTTTTTTAAAAATTTTGAGTATTTGAATTTTTCCTAAAAGTTCTTCTTTTGTTTCAGTTGGCGCCCTGTCTTCAATTTCGTTTTGAAGCCATTCGGAAAGCTTGTATATTATGTCAAAAATTTTTACGGTAACGGAAAAACGTTTTATAATTTCTTTCGTGTGATCGTTTAATTTTACATTAAATCCAATTACTATCAGGTTGTTGCCGCTCATGGCGAATTTAATGTCTTCTTCGGTTATTTCGCCGGTCGCTTTATTCAGAATATTGATTTTAACGTTTTCATTTTGAAGTTTTCGCACTTCGCTTTCAACCGCTTCAAGCGAACCTAAGTTATCTGTTTTTAAGACTACATTTACGGTAAAAATTGACGATGTTCCGTTTCCTATTTCTTCCCTTTTTTCGATTGAGAATCCCCCCCTTTTTTCCGCGCTTTTCATATAATTAATCGCTTCTTCTTTTGAATTAAAAACTTGAAAAAGTTGTCCGACTTCGGGTAAGTTGTCAAAACCGGCTATAAGTATTGGCGCGGAAGGCGAGGCTTGTTCAATCGGCTGGCCTAAAAAATTTTCCATTATTTTTATGGAAGTTATGGCGTTTTTTGAAGCCGCGAACATTCCTTTTTTTAAAATTCCATTTTGCACGAGAAGGCTGGCCGTGTTGCCTCTTCTTTTATCAAGATGAGCTTCAATCACCACTCCCGAAGCTTGCGCGCTTAATCTCGCCGTAATATTTTTTTCACCATTCGGATTATTGCTCGCGGAGTGAAGTTCGGAAAGCAAAATAATTGTCTCAATAAGATCGTTTATTCCATCGCCTGTTTTCGCGGAAACAGGAATAAAAGGCGTTTCTCCTCCCCATTCCTCTACATAAATTTCATTTTCGTTGCACGCTTTTTTTATCATTTCTATATTAGCGTTCGGTTTATCGGCTTTGCTTGCGGCTACTATAAAAGGCAGATTTTCTTCTTTTATAATTTTCAAGGCTTCTTTTGTTTGTGTTTTAAATCCTTCGTCCGCGGCGACGACAAGCACTGCTATATCCGCCACTTTTGCTCCGCGCGAACGCATTTTTGTGAACGCTCCGTGTCCCGGCGTGTCAATAAAAGTTATTTTTTTAATTTCGTCATTGCCGATTTTTGTTTCAATTTCATAAGCTCCGATGTGCTGGGTGATTCCGCCGGCTTCTTTTTCAACCACCCGTGTTTTTCTTATGTAATCTAAAATGCTGGTTTTTCCATGATCAACATGACCCATTATTACAACGACGGGGGGTCTTTTTGTTAAATTATTATTTTGCTTTTTTTCTTCCGTTTGTTCCATTAAATTTAATTTGCCTGTTTTATTGCTTCTTTTTCCTCGTTGGTTAATTGAAATTCAGACTCTCCGTTTTTTATTGATTTAGCGTAAACTCTGTTTATTTCTCTGCCGAATAAGCTTGATAACACTACTCCGTTTTTATGTTCGTCAAGAAAAGAAAGAGAAAAACTTTGGTTTCCTCCTTGGTCGCTAAAAGGGTTAAAACGAATCAGACCTTTTTTTTGAATGCAATTTTTAAGGCGGTCGTCTATATTTTTGGCGCGCTCTTCAAGCGTTTCAACATTTTTTTTAGTTTTGTTCTGCGCTTCTATGAAAGAGACGAGCATTTTTTCCAAGTTTGTTCCGTTGCCTCCTTTAAAAAAATGTTTAAGTCTTATTTCAAGATAAATAATCCAAGAAATTAAACCTAATATTAATAATGTTGTCGCGATGAAAAAGTAATTCATAACAAATTTAATTATGCATTTTTCAGCTTTTTTTACAAATTTTAAAAATTTAACAAAAAAAATCCGCAGATAAAACTGCGGTGTAGTTCTTTATTTTAGAAAAAACTTTTTCTTGAATAAACATTTTCATTTTTAGTAATCTGTTCTTTCAAATCCTCCTGTCTTAAAAGCAGAGGAAAATTAGGCGAAGAAACGCAATGGGCGCGCGAAAAAAAACAATGCGCGGGATAAATACTTGCCAATATATCATTCCAAATTTTTTGAACCGCTTGTTGCATGCTAAGCATTTTTTCTTTTTCTGGCGTAACGTATTTTTCATTTGCCTTGTATGGCTTTATTAAAGGCATTGCCATTCTTAAAACTCCATAGTAAGAAACTTCTTTTTGAAATCGTTTTATAAATTGGTTTACTTTGTAAGGAATGTCTCCGAAATAGTTAATCGGAAAAACGGAAACAGGATAAATATAGGAGTATACGTCAAACCCTTCTTCAAGGAGGCGCCTGTGCATTTTAAATTGTTCGTTAAAAAATTCGTGATCGGCGCCGGTGTTTTCCGTAAAACTTTCTTCGTCAAATCCTTTGTAACAAACGCAAATGCCTAAATTTTGAAAGTTTTTTATTTCTTCTATTTGGTTTTTTTTAAGGTATTTCCAGAAAAAATCGCCGGTCGCAAGATTGCAGTCCAGCCAAAGATAAATTTTATTTTCTAAACCAATATTTTTAATCGCCTCTACTATATAATATATAAGTTCGGGAGTTAAAAATAATTCTCCGCCGGACAACCTTAAAATATTCAATTTGTCGTCAGGATTTTCTGAATTTTCAGAGAGCTTGGAAATCGCCAAAAAACGAAACAATATTTCTTCGGCGTTAAAATATTCGCCGTATTCAAAATCAGCGCATAAATTTCTTCTGTCCACATAGCAATACCAGCAATTTAAATTGCAGCCGTTTATTTGAGTGGTAAAAACGTTATTGCAAGCGATCAATCTTCAGATTTAGTTCTGCAAGATTAATCCCTAATTTTTTTGCCGCGATTCCGGCAGGTTCTCCTTTAAAATAATCTTCTTCTCCGGGTTTCATATATAACTTTGTTCTGAAAAAATTATTAATAACTTTCGCGGATTTGCTTGCTTTTGAATCTTCTTCTTCAAGAGAGCCGGAAATATCGGCAAGCATGAATTTTTGTAATGGATACATTAATTCTTTTCTTAAACTCTCCCCTCTTTCAATCGGATCAAATCCTTTTTTCGTCATTTATTTAGCTCCTTTATTATGAAGTGTAATGCAAAATTTGAGCTTCAATATAGTCTACGAAACCTAAATCAGATATTTCAGCGATTATTGAAATTGGAATGTCGTGAAAAGTAATTCTCAATTTCGCAAAAGAACCGCCAAACTTTATTTTATTGTTTAAAACAATGTTTAAAGCCGCCATTACTTGCGCGTCATTTCTGTTTAGTTTTACAATACAGCTTATTCTCTCATTTTTTCCGGTATGCGCCCAGTCATAAACTTTGCTTGCTATAGTAGTATTCATTTTTTTAAAGTCCATTATTTTTCTCCTTTTTAACAATTTTTTATTGTTTTTTAAACAGCAATTTATCCGTAAAAATATTAGCATAAAATTTCATAAAGCGCAATGCCTGTCGCGATTGACACGTTTAAAGATTCTTTTTTACCGAGCATTGGAATTTCAATAATTGCGCCGCATTTTTCTAAAATTTTTTTTGAAATTCCGCTTACTTCATTTCCCGCTATTAAAGCCATAGGAAATTTCGGCTTAAATTTTTTGTAATTTATTGAATCCTTTGATTGCTCAAGCGCAACAACTGCCGGAGTCCGACTCCTGTAGTTGGGAATCATTGCATTTTTACGGTTTATATCTATATCACTTTTTAACATTCCAATAACTTTATTTATATTCTTTACGTATTCCCAGTTCATTGTTTTTTCCGCGCCCAAAGATATTTTTTTGAAATCCTTTCTGATTTTTCCGAATTCATCGGTTGGTTTCGGCGTGTAACCGGTTAAATAAATTTTAAAAACGCCGACGCCGTCCGCGGTTCTGAAAATGGAAGCGACATTGTGAACGCTTCTTATATTATGTAAAATAAGATATAATTTCTTTTGTTTCATGAAACCACTGAAGTATAATTTGATGAATAAAGCTTTTGCGCGGCTTTGCGACCGAGCGGGCTAGGGTATTGAGCGAAGCGAGAGAGCGAGGGAGCAACGCCAACAAAATCTCGCTCTAGCGATTCTTGCGGTAGCAAAAGATTTATTCATCATGTTAAAATTTTTTTTAGTTATTTCCATAAAATGCCAAAAAAAACAATTGCCATTTTTTCAACCGCCTACCACCCTTTTATTGGCGGAGCGGAAGTCGCCGTAAAAGAAATTACGGACAGGATTTCTAAATATGATTTTATTCTTTTTACGGCAAAAATAAAGCGCGGTTTGTTAAATGTGGAGAAAATAGGAAATATTCAAGTCTATCGCCTTGGTTTCGGTTTCTCTTTTGATAAATTTTTTCTGCCCATTTTAGCATTTATAAAATTTTTCACCCTATACCCCAAACCCTATACCCCAAACCCTATCCTATGGGGAATGATGGCTTCTTATGGAAGTATTGCCGCTTATTTAATTAAATTGTTTAAACCGCAAATTCCCTTTTTATTAACCTTGCAGGAAGGCGATTCAGAAGAACATTTAAAATACGGAAAATTTGGAATGGTTGGTTTTTTTGGAAAGAGAATTATAAAAAAAGCCGATTATATTCAGGTAATAAGTGGTTATTTAAAAGATTTTGTTTTGCGGCGCGGAGCAAAGGCAAGAATAAGCATAGTGCCGAATGGGGTGGATATAACAAAAATTCAAAATGTAAAACTAGAAAATCAAAACGGAAAAGAAAATTTTAAAGAAGAATTAAATATAAAAGATGACGAAAAAGTAATTATTACAACTTCGCGATTAGTTTATAAAAACGGAATTGATGTTTTGATAAAAGCGATTGCTGAATTAAAAAAAATAAATTTGGAATTAAAAATAAAATTATTAATTTTGGGAGACGGCGTTTTAAGAAAAAACCTTGAGAAATTAGTTGATGAATTAAGTTTGGAAAATAATGTTTTATTTTTAGGCTTAATACCGCAAGATGAAATTTATGATTATTTGGCCATTTCGGATTTATTCGCGCGTCCTTCCCGCTCTGAAGGCTTGGGCAATTCTTTTTTAGAGGCTATGGCGTGCGGAGTGCCCGTAATAGGGACTTCGGTCGGCGGAATCCCGGATTTTTTAATTGATAATGAAACAGGCGTATTTTGCGAAGTTGATGACCCAAAAAATTTGGCGAGCAAGATAATATTGTTGCTTCAAGACGAAAATTTAAGAAAAAAAATTATTGAAAACGGAAAAAATTTGGTGAAATCTAAATATGATTGGTTAAGTATAAGCAAGCAAATGGAGAATATATTTAAACAGTTGTTATAAAATTCAAAAGAAAAGAAAATATAAAAATTAATAAAGTATCTATCGCGGAAATCACGCAATAAAAACAAAAAGCTTTTATCACGGATAATTGAAGATAGAAAAAATAAGCCGAAACGGCAAGCCCCATTCCCGACAGAAAAAACATGGTTTTTATAAATCTTTTTTTATTTGTTTCAAAGCAAAGAAGAGACAGAATTAAAATCGCAAGATAAAAAAACGCGCCAAAAAGAGACACGGGAATTTCATAAAAAGTTGAATATTCGCTTGTTAAAACCGTTTCGCAGCTTTTTCCAATCGGGCAATAAACGGCGCCGTCCAAATAATGTTTTGCCGTGAGATATGACGCGTCAAAAACGCCTAAAATTGACAAGATTATCAAAAAATAAATTATTGTGTTTCTATTTATTAATTTCATTTTCAATTATCTTTTTAAACTCTTCGTAGTTTCTGGGGTTCCGAATTTTTTTGCCGTTTAAGAAAAAAGTCGGCGTTGAGTTTATATTTAAAGAGCGTCCGCCGTTTAAGTCTTTTTCAACCGATTTTTTTATTTCTTCGCTTGCAATATTTTTTTCAAATTGGTCTATGTTTAGCGCGAGCTCGCCGGCGAATTCTTTAAAAATATTTTTAGCTTTTTCGTTTGAAATTTCGGACCAATCACGCTGGTTTTCAAAAATTTTATCCGCCATTTCAAAAAATTTTCCTTGCTTGCCGGCCGCGTCCGCGGCGTAAGCGGCGATTTTTGCGTTTTGATGTTGAGGAAGAGGAAAATGCCTATAGACGATTTTTAAATCGTTTGGAAATTCGGCCGCTAATTTTTCTACGACTGGCATAAAATAAGCGCACGCCGGACACTGAAAG
>CAZCIQ010000002.1:0-41764 GCA_964499175.1 uncultured Candidatus Saccharibacteria bacterium
TTTCACGCCTTCTTCTCCTGATGCGACATACAGTAAATTACCTTGTATTTTTAAATTCCAAACCAATCCTACCTGAATGCTTTGCATTAGTTGCTGGGCGTTGACATCTACGATCTTAACTTCGCTTCCAATTCCGCTATACAAATAATTTCCTTGTATCGCTACCGTACTCCCGTACCCGACAGCAGTCGCGCTTTTCTCGATTTTTGGAGCAGACGGAATTGTAATGTCGTAGACCGCAAAACCGGACTCCCCTTGCGCTACTGCTAATAAAACCAATTCTGGAAAACTGGTAATCGCGACTCCGATGGCGTGACCTCCGCTTAGGGTCTGAAAAGTCCCTTTTGATGAAATTCCCTTAGGCATATAGGGGAATGAAACCTCTCTGTCTATCTTTAAAATCTCAATTTCCGGGCCATCAATGGCGAGATAGGCATAATCGCCGGCCAATACCATATCCTGAACCGATCTTTTAGCGTCAATCTCGCTCACTATGCGCAAGTTTTTCGGATCAGTAATATCTACGAGCGCAACTTGGGCGTTTCCGTATCCGCTCACCAGCGCGTAAGGTCCATTTATATTGACCGCCAAAGCATACGCGCCACCGTTTCCTATTTTTATCTTGCTCAAAAGAACTGGTTTTTCCGGATTACTCACATCAATTGCCAAAAGCCCTTCGGAAATATCAGTAAGATACACAGTATTGCCAAGCGCTTTTACAAAAGACGACTCGCCGGGAGAATTAAACGAGCCGATGAGTTTATAATTGGTTGCGGCGGCAGATTGAGTATTTGTACTTACCTGTTGTTTCTCTTTCACCACGCACCGATTTTGCTCGCAGACAGCTTGATTATTATGTGGTTTACACTGTATGGTTCGACAATCAACCTCACATATTTCCCTAGCTTTCAGATCTCTATTCTTTGTCTCAACATTCACCGCTTCTGTTTCGCATTCTTTTGGGCAACAGCCATCGTATTTGGGCGCTAACACGCAATCACTGTCTTGCTGGCAATAGTCTCTGCTGTTGTTAGTATTGGAATTATAAGCCGGCGGCTGAAATTTATCGGATTTGTTGACATATCTTACTCCTAAAATTATTACCGCTATTACGACAATGCTTATTGCTATAAAGTTGATTATTCGTGCTGTTTTTTGACTGCTTATTCTTTGAATAAATGATCCGATGAAGTAGGCTAAAACAGTATTTATCAATAACGGAACAAAATAAATCATTATCATTTTTAAATCAGCGGACGCGGGTAAAAATATGCTCATAAAAATTGTCGTCAACAATATGAATGGAAAAGCTGGCATAAATCCTAACGTCCCGCAATACAACGCGTCCGCAATGCACACAAATCTGGCATAAACAAAAATTAGACCGGCGATAAAAACATATACCCCCGCTAATAAAAATCCTAGTGTTGATTTTGGCAGATTCATAAAAATTATTTTTTAAAAATAAAATTGAATTGCATTATTATTATCCGACAATTAAAAAGCCGATTTGCGTATAGTGGCCGTCTCCGCACGGCACGGAACAGTAAAAATTGAATTTTCCTTCGTTTGAAGCGACAAACTCTACGACAGTTGTTTTTTTAGGAAACAATCTGCGGTTTATGCCATAAATATCCAAGGCAAAACCGTGGTCATAGTCGTCTTCATTATAAATTATGAGCCGCACTTTATCGCCGGGTTTTGCTTTGATTGTTCCCGGATCCCATTTCCACTGATCTTTTATGACGCGCATATTAATTTCCACCGTATTGCCGGTAGGCATTGCCTGTTTTATGTCCAAAGGCCTGTAAAATTCGGCGTAAATATAACCGCTAAAAAAAAGAAGGACGGCAAAAGTTAGAAGTTTAAAATATTTATTATTTATCATTTATGTTTTTTGATTAATTTTTAACTTTGAATTATGAAATTGCTCATTCCTGCGACACGCTCGCTAGTCCAGCGACTAGCTCGCTCTGTTTCGCCTCGCGATTCTCCGCCTTTGGCGAAGAAACCATGCTCGCGATGCTGCAAACGGTCGCAGAAATGACAATTTCGTAATTCACAATTTTAAAGAAGCGCGGCGGTTATCAAGGCTTATAGGGCCCGCCCCGCGCAAAAAAAGAGCAATGGTAGCTCCCAGCAATCCTATGTCGCGATAAAGATTCGGATTTATTGAAAGCCCATATTTAAACAGAAAAGATGAAAAGAAAAGAATCAAAAGACCGCTTGCCGCAAGCGAAGTTGTTTTGACTTTAAAACCCACGATAAAAGAAAGGGCTAAAATTATTTCAATAAGCCCCAGATAAAAATTCATTGCCGCGGCATTGCCCGCGCTCCAATTCATAAGCAATTGAATTTCCGAAAACGTTTGCGAAGGATTGCTTAATTTTTGCAAACCAAAAAGCGCGAAAACAACAAAAAGCCCGATTCTTAAAGCAAGAGGCGCGAAACTGGCTAATTTTTTTTCCTCAAATTCCATATTTTATTTTTAAGAATACATTAAAATTATAAAAGACATGATTATTTTATCTCAATTCCATATTTTTTAATTTCGCTTACGAGTGGATCTATATCATTAAAGCTTTTTATGTCATATCCTAATGGTTCAATTCGGGAATCAACTTCCAAAATTTTTTTCCATAAATAATTTTCATAATAATCTTTATTTTTGGAAAACTTGTCTGAAATTATACATACATCAATATCGCTATAAGGCCTGAAGTTTCCTTTTGCGTATGACCCGTAAAGAATCATTTTTTTTATGGGAAAATCATCTTTTTCAAGAAGAGATTTATATTTAAGCAACATTTTTTTTATAGATTTTAATTTTGTATTTTTAATTCTTTGCATAATTTTTTGTAAATTAATTGAATTTTTTCTAATTTTGGTTTTGTATAATTTAGATTGCAAATTTTATAAAATGACAATTTATAATCTGGATATCTTGCTCTGATGTTGAATTTGTTAACTTCGGTTAAAAATTCTAAATCGTTTTTAGAAAAATCAATTTTAGCGTCTTTCGCCAGAATAATTAAATTATGTATCGGCTTTGCGTGATTTTTTGTTTTTTGGGCAACCAACGCTTTTAAAATTTTTTCTAAAACAAGATGACCGTAAAAAAGAGAATCGGAATACCTTTTTGATTTAAAAAGACCTAGCATTGTTTCATAATCATATTTTGCCGTTTTTGACCAATATTTTATTAAATCTTGCGCATTTATTTCTTTCATAATCAACTTATTGATATTATATGAAAATTTGTAAAGTTTCGCAACTTGCGTTTATACTTTAAGTCGTTAAAAACAAAAAAGCCGGCGACAAGCGCCAGCTTTAGAAATATGGACACCTTTCAGATTAGTTAGTTTTCATAATTTTATTGGATATCATTATTGCTGATAGCACAATAAATGCCATCAGAAGATTTTCAACCATTTGTTTAAAAATATAGGGGAAGAAAGCGCTTCCAATTATCGTGACGGTTATTTCAAATATCATTAGCCATTTGCCTGCGATAAGAATCATTTTACTTGTTTTTACTAGATTGTCGCATTTAATTCCGCGCGATTGAAATGTTCGCGTATTCAGGCATAAAATAATCATCATAATGCCTGTTATAACACTAAGCAATATCCAGTTTATATTGATACGCCACAAACCTAGTAATTCCATTTTTGCCTCCTTTTGATTTTTTGTTTTTTTCTTGTCAAGAAACCGTTTCAAAAACATGATAGCAAAAAATTATCACCTGTCAACCCCGTTAGAAATTCAGCCGAGTTTTAGCTAATACATATTTTGCGAGCGAAGCCGTCCCGCTAAGCGGGACTTGGATTATTACTTATCCAAAGTCAAACCCCAAACTTCTAACGGGGTCAAGTTTATAAGTTTTTGTTTTTAGAATAAAATTAAAAAATGACGATTAACTTTTATAATTTTTCCTGTTTTAAACTGCAGTCCGGCGACACTTCTCTTGTTTTTGATCCTCCGTCAAAGGAAAGCGGTGTGAAATTTCCCCGTTTCTCAACGGATTTAGTTTTAATTTCCCATAATCACAAACCGCACAACGGAAGAGACGCGGTTAAACTTAAAGACGAAAACAGCGATTATATTATTGATTCTCCTGGGGAGTATGAAATAAAGAACATAAGCATAAAAGGAATTAGCTCTTTTCATGATTCGGAAGGAGGAAAAACGCACGGCTTGAACACGATTTTTATTATTGAAATGGACGATTTGAGAATTTGCCATCTTGGAGATTACGGCGAAGACGAGTTAAGGCCGGATATTAAAGAAGAGCTCGGCTCCATAGATATATTGTTTATTCCGATAAACGCCGTCGCGGACGACAAAGTTGTCAGCTTAAAATCGGCAAAACATTTGATAAATGAGATTGAACCGAGTTTAGTAGTTCCGATGCATTATGACGCGGGCGATAAAAAAAATAAAAGTCTTGCCGAGTTTTTAAGCGAGTTTAGCGAAGAAAGCGCGGAGCGTCTGGATAAGCTCGTTATAAAAAAGAAAGATATAAATTCGGAAAAAACAAAAATAATAGTGCTTGAATCCAGTTTATAGAAAAATTATGAATTTTTTTGATTATTTGGAAAAGATACAAAAAAAGCCCGAGGCGGCGAGAAAAAGGATTTTATTTTTTACCGTCGCGATAATTATGGCGGTTATTGTTTTTTTATGGCTGAATGATTTACAATATTCATTATCGGATAAAAAAGAAAACAAAAAAACTCCCGGGCCTTTTTCAATTTTTAAAACTTCAATCATAGAAGGAGTTGAGAATTTAAAATCATCATTGCGTTGATTTACAGGAGGTC
Organism: uncultured Candidatus Saccharibacteria bacterium; assembly: GCA_964499175.1. GTDB lineage: Bacteria > Patescibacteriota > Minisyncoccia > CAZCIQ01 > CAZCIQ01 > CAZCIQ01. Next base: position 4,824 of record CAZCIQ010000002.1, read on the forward strand.
CGACCTCCTGTAAAAGTCGCGGTTTCAAGTTTTATTTTTTAGCAAAATTGTTTATGAAAAAAAACGAAGAAATTCAAAATAAAAATATTTTATCGCGCGTGGAAAAAGTTGAAGTCGTGGAAGAAATGAAAGAGTCTTATTTGAGTTACGCGATGTCCGTGATTGTTGCCCGCGCTCTTCCCGACGTGCGCGACGGTTTGAAGCCCGTGCATCGCCGCATACTTTTTGCTATGCGAGAAATAGGGCTTTATTCTTCGGCAAGATTTAGAAAGTCTGCCGCTGTGGTCGGCGAAGTGCTTGCTCGCTACCATCCGCACGGAGATATTGCCGTGTATGATTCTATGGCGCGCATGGCGCAGGATTTTTCGCTTCGTTATCCGCTTGTGTACGGCCAGGGAAATTGGGGCTGTTTTACAAAAGATACAAAAGTGAAACTTACAGATGGACGAAATTTGAGTTTTGAGGAACTTATAAAAGAAACGGGTTTAGGAAAGATAAATTACACCTATACCATTAATTCGTTAGGGCTGGTTTCGGTTGCCGAAATAAAAAATCCTCGTTTAACAAAAGAAAATGCAGAAATAATAAAAATTATTCTTGATAATGGAAAAGAAATAAAGTGCACTCCTAATCATCTATTTATGTTAAAAGACGGTTCTTATAAAGAGGCGGCGGATTTAATTCCCAAAAAAGATTCTTTAATGCCTTTTTATCAAAAATTGTCAGAAAAAACAGATTGTTTAAATCGGAAAGGATGTGTTTTAATATATCAGCCAAAAAAAAATGAATGGACGCCGGCGCATCATTTGGCAGATAATTTTAATTTAACTTTTAAAAAGTATGGAAAGAATTCAGGAAGGGTAAGACATCATTTAGATTTTAATAAACTTAACAACAGTCCGGAAAACATTATAAGATTACATTGGAGCGAGCATTGGAAACTTCATTGTCAACATGCGTCAGAACAACATAAAGATCCTGATTATAGAAGAAAAATTGCCGCAGGCAGAAAAAAATATTTACTGAAACCAGAAACTAAAGAAAAATACGCAAAATTGCTTTCTGAAAGAAATCTAAAAAATTGGCAAAACCCTGAATATAGAAGCAAAATGCGTAATTTTCTTAGCGAAGTAAATAAACAATTTATTCAAAAACATCCTGAAAAAAGGCTGGAGTTTAGTGAGCGAGCAACAAAAACATTAAAACGACTTTGGCAAAACCCTGAATATCGGTCTTTTATGCATGAAAAAATTTTGAAAGGCAATAAAAATCATAAAACAAACAAAACAGGAAAATTAAAATTTTTAAATATTTGCAAAGAAGTTTTAAATAGAGGTTTTGAATTAAATAAAAAAAATTATTGCGAATTAAGAAATGAAATTTATCCTTATGGAGCGGCAACTTTATGGGAAACTGGGTTTGTTAAATATTTTCAAGAAAATTTTGAATTAATTCGTCAAGAAATTAATAAAAATCATAAAATTTCTAAAATAGAAAAATTAACAGAAAAAGAGGATGTTTATGATTTAACTATAGATAAAACTCATAATTTTGCTTTAGCTGCCGGAATTTTCGCGCATAATTCAATAGACGGCGATAGTCCGGCGGCAATGAGGTATACGGAAGCTAAAATGTCCCGCATCGCTGAAGAAACTTTAAGAGATATTGAAAAAGAAACCGTTGATTTTACGCCGAACTATGACTCAACCGTAAAAGAGCCGAAGGTCTTGCCTTCCGCCATTCCCCAGCTTCTTTTAAACGGCACTTTTGGAATTGCCGTCGGTATGGCTTCAAATATTCCTCCGCATAATTTAAACGAAGTCGTGGACGCGACAGTTTTTTTAATTGATAAGCCAAGCGCCGGAATGGAAGAATTGTTAAAAATCGTAAAGGGGCCCGACTTCCCCACTGGCGGTCTTATTTATAATACAAAAGATATTCATGAAGCGTATGCAACAGGCAGAGGCGGAATTGTTTGCCGCGGAGAAGTGGAAATAACGGAAGATGATAAAGGAAAAGGCCAGATTGTCATAAGCTCCATTCCTTACGGAGTGAATAAGTCCGACCTTATACAAAAAATCGCCGAGCTTGTGACGGAGAAAAAAATAGAAGGAGTGCGAGATATGCGCGACGAATCAAGCGGAGAAGGTTTGCGCGTCGCGATTGATTTGAAATCGGATAGTCAGCCTCAAAAAATATTAAATAGTTTATACAAGCACACCGACCTTGAAAAAACATTTCATTTTAATATGGTCGCGCTTGTGGACGGAATTCAACCTCAAACTTTGTCGCTTAAAAGTATTCTTGAATATTTTATAAAGCATCGTGAAATCGTGGTGGAGAGGAGGACGCGGTTTGATTTAAGGAAAGCCGAAGAGCGCGCCCATATACTTCTTGGTTTAAAAAAAGCGCTTGACCACATAGACGAAGTTATTAAAACCATCAAATCTTCATCGGACAAAGAAGCGGCTCATAAAAATTTAATGAGCAAGTTTGATTTATCGGACAGACAAGCCGCGGCGATTCTTGAAATGAGGCTTCAGACGCTTGCCGGGCTTGAGCGTCAGAAGATTGAAGATGAGCTCGCGGAAAAGCAAAAATTAATCCGCGAATTAAAAGCCCTGTTGCAAGATCCTAAAAAAATATTGGGGGTCGTGAAGGACGAACTTTTAAAAGTCAAAGAAAAATATGGAGATGAGAGGCGCACTAAAATTATGGCGCGCGCCGCGACCTCCATTTCTTACGAAGACACCATTCCGGAAGTTTCTACTATTTTAGCTTTGACTTCAGGAGGTTATATAAAGCGTTTGGACCCGCAAGTTTATCGCACTCAGAAAAGAGGCGGAAAAGGCATTATAGGTCTTACCACAAAAGAAGAAGACGCGGTGGACATATTTCTTACCGCTGGCACTCACGATAACGTGCTGTTTTTCAGCAACAAAGGAAAAGTTTATAAAATTAAAATGTATGAAATACCGGAAGGCAACAGATTAAGCAAAGGAAAATCAATTTTAAATTTTTTGTCGCTTTCTTCGGATGAAAAAATAACTTCGGTTTTGGCCGTGCCTAAAAAAGCCGAACATCAATATATAATGATGGTTACGAAAATGGGAGTGGTTAAAAAAATAGGCGCTCAAAATTTTGAAGACGTGAGAAAGTCCGGAATTTTGGCGATAAAGCTTCAAAAAGATGATTTTTTGGGATGGGCGAATCTGGTTTCTCCCGGAGACCATTTAATTTTCACGACTATGTTGGGGCAGGCTTTGCGATTTAAAGAATCAGATGTACGAGAAATGGGGCGGCAGGCGGGAGGGGTTACGGGAATGAGATTTAAAAAGGGAGACGAGCTTATTGATGTAAACGCAATAAATTCAAAAGAAAAAGAGGCGGATCTTTTCGTGATTAGCGAGAAAGGTTTTGGTAAGAAAACAAATGTAAGAAGTTACAGGCTTCAGAGGCGCGGAGGCAAAGGGATTAAAACCGCTAAAGTCACAGCGAAAACGGGAAGGCTCGTTGCCGCCAAAATTATTTATCCGGATTATGAAGGAGCGGCGGCAATGTCAAAAAAAGGCCAGATAATAAAAATAGCCTTGGCTCAAGTTCCTCAACTCGGACGCCAGACACAAGGAGTGCGCATAATGAGAGTTGATGAAGGCGACGGCTTAGCGTCAATCACGTGTTTTTAGTTTATTTTACGGGACTCCGAGTCCCGTAAAAAATTTATAGTTTTAACAAGCGATTCAAAAATTTTATGACTAAAAAAGATTATGTTTTAGCGGTTATTGCGGGATTTATTACGGTTATTTTTTTATTCCCTGTTTTTAAAAATATTTCTATCAGCTTGCCTTTTGGTTTGCATTACTCGGTGTTTTTTGTTGTTATCCCGGCTTTTTGGGTTTTTTTAATTTTCATTTCTTCTTTTTTGCAGAAAAAGATTTCTTTTGTTGGGCAGATTGTTAAGTTTCTAATCACCGGTTTTTTGAATACCGCGATTGATTTCGGTATATTGAATTTTTTGAGCATTGAACTTGGAGTTTATTCCGGTTTAAAAATTTTAGGCATTAACCCTATTTCTTTTATCGTGGCCGCGATAAACAGTTTTTTCTGGAATAAGTATTGGACTTTCGGCAAAATGGAAAAACCGGAAGTTAAAGAAATTTTAGGATTTATCGCGGTTGCCATAACGGCGGTTATTATAAACACCGGAATTTTGCTTTTGTTTTCAAAAATTTTAACAAATTATTTTTCTTTATCCGATGGAAGAATTTTAAATTTGGCGAAAGTTTTAGCGACCGCTATTTCTCTTTTTTGGAATTTTATCGGAATGAAAATATTCGTGTTTAATTCTAAACGGCAATAGTTGTAATTCAAAATATCGTAGATTACGAAATGACCGTTTTCGCGACACACTCGCTATGTTTCCAGCGACAAGCTCGTTCTTACGCGGAAAAATTGATTTTGCGATAGAGAAATATTTTATCGCAAAATACCAAGCCAATTTTTCCGCGTACGGTCGCGAAAAGGCATTTCGTAATTCAAAGAAATGTCTATTTTCGTAAATCGCTTTTCTTTTCTTCAAACTCTTTTTTATCAATTTCGCCTTTTGCGTATCTTGTCTCTAAAATTTCAAGCGCCGATTTTTTAATATCGTTGCCGCCGCGAGACTCACCCATAAGCCATTTGATAAGCGCGATAATTCCCGCGATTATCAATATCCACCAGAGGATCATAAATATCCAGCCAAATCCGCCAAATGGACTAAATCCAAAATTCATCATATTATTTGTTGAATTAAAACCGAAAGGAGACGACCTGTCCTCAGCGCCATTTACGGACCATCCTCCCATCATCATATTCATCATAGGCATAAAACCGATTTCGCCTTCCGCAAAAGCCGCTTGAGCGTCGCATCCGGACAAACGTTTGCCCATAACGATATGAATTTGACCTTCGCCTTTTTCGCCGCGCATTTGCATCATCATGGCGTTCATTGCGGTGTGAGAATCGCCCATCATTTGCCCCATAAAGTATTCTCCCAATACATCAAAGTCGTCATCTTTAAGCTCGCTGCAATTTATTTGTTTTGCCTGCAGTTTTTCCCGCAGTTCTTTGCCTTCTTGCTCTTCTTTTTTAGTGTGTTCCAAAACTTCATTCCATTTAATATCGTTTGATTGAAGGCCGTTCATCATTCCTGGTATTTGGGCGTTTGCCGGAGTTATAAGAACGCTAAGAAAAAGAAATGCTGTTGAAGTAAAAATTGTGAATTTTTTCATAAATTAATTGTGCGGTTTATTTAAACCGTCTTTTATTTTTTTTGATTGACCTTATATAATAATAAAAACAATGCGAGCGGCGCTCCCCAATTCGCCCAACGTTCCACAAAATCCCAGACTGGCAATCCAACTATGGGACGAAGAAGCGCTGTCCAAAATCCCCAAAAAACCATCCATAAAAGCGCGGCGCGCATTGGTTTTATCAAAATAAGAATTGCGAGTGCTATATCCATTACTCCTACAATAAATAACAATTTAGTTGACAAACTTATGTCTGAAACGCCAAAATTAGCAAACCAACCGACCCAATCTTTTTTGCCTTGCAGAGCAAAGACTCCATGCCCCGCAAATTCGCCGGCTACGGACACTCGCAAAACCCACTCCATAAGTTTTGTATTCATATATGTGTATAATAACGCAAACAAAAAAATACCGCAAACCATTGACAAAATTATATTTTCATATATAATCTCTTTTAGAATTTTGAAATTTAAATATAGCCAAACTGTGGGAGTCGGACTCCCGCAGTAAACTAAACTCAAAAAAGGAGAAAGAAGATGGAGGAGGAAGAAATGGAAAAAAAAGGAAATTCTAATATTTCATCTTTTGTATTTATTGTGCTTGCGTTTATTGTTATGGCGGTCTTAAGTTTTTCTTTGGCGAGGGATAATCACGACAAAGATGTAAAAATTAATAAACTTCAGCTTAGGCTTAAACAAACCGAAAACGCTGAAGGATTTTGGGCAAACAAGGCGATAGATTGCGAGGATTTACAAAAGCGATAACTTTCAAAAAAAGGGAGGATTCGCTAATGAAAAGATTCTTAGTTTTGTCGGTGAAGAAGCATTAATAAAAAAAATAAGAAAAATTTTTACGACCACATAGGTGAAACCTATGTGGTTTTTTGTTTTCCACTTTTTATATTTTTGATTTGCGTTATCATTTAAAATGAAAATGTTCATTCGTTAAAAATTTAAAAACAAAACAAGAGCAGGAGGATTTGAAATGGCTTTAGGGATTTTTTGGAACTCGGTTGCTGAAAGAATTTTAAAAGAGCCGTGCGTAAAGGCGGCTTTAGCCGACGAAGAATTTTTAAGATTGGCTGAAAAAGAAAAATTTGATTTTGCTTTAGCAATAGAAAAATCGGTTGATGAAGAAGTAAAAAATCATCTTAAAAACACGCGGAAAGCTTTAAAAGAATCGTTATGTAATAGAGCTTATTACACTGATTTTGTAAAACCGGACAGAGAAAGCCTTTTTGATTTAATTCCTCAAAGAGTATGCGAAGAAAATCTTGAGATAGAGGAATATTTTACCGAGAAGTGGGTTCGTTTTGAAGGCTGGAGATATTTGGGAATACAAAACGCCATTAATGGGCAGTTAGAGTATTTTAAAAAAGAAAAAGATAGCGAATAATTTTTTTGCGATAGCGATGAAGCTATAAAACAAAATATTCCCATCGGTTGAACCGATGGGTTTTTGTTTTCTGTGGATAACTCTTTTTGATTTTCTATTTTTGTTCTAGTATAATAATTTTGTGGTCTAAATTAATTTCAATAAAAACATGTTAACTAAAAAACAAAAAAAAGTTATTGATTATATCCAAAAATATTTAGGAAATCACGGCTTTAGTCCGACTCATAACGAGATAAGAAAACATTTTAAACTATCCTCTGTTTCCACGGTAAATCACTATATGAAAGTTTTGGAAGAAAAAGGATACATTAAGCGAATAAAAAACGCGGCTCGTTCTGTTCAAATAGGTTTGAAAGAAGGTATGGTAAGCATTCCTTTTAAAGGATACATCGCGGCAGGAAAGCCGATTGAAGCTGTTGAAGAACACGAAACAATCGCAGTTCCTAAAAATTTTGTTTCTGTGTCCGGAGAAAATTTCGCGCTCGGAGTAAAAGGCGACAGCATGATAGATGAGGGTATATTTGACGGCGACACGGTGATAATAAGAAAGCAAAACGCGGTAGAGAACGGAGAAACCGCCGTCGCTTTAATAAACGGAAACGAAGTGACTCTTAAAAAAATTTACAAAGAAAAAAATCGCATCCGTCTCCAGCCCGCAAATCCAAAATTAAAACCTCTGTATGTAAAAACGGTAATTATACAAGGCAAGGTCGTAAGCGTTTTTCGGAGTTTGGAATAATAACATAACTTTTTATAAATTTTTATGAAATTAAATTTCAACCAACAATTAGCAGATAATTATAAAAGTAATTCGCAAATAGCACGTGTTTTAACTGAAAACTGGGTTGATAATGAAATTTATTGCCCGAATTGCGGATTATCTAAAATAAATAAATATCTAAACAATAATCCTGTTGGTGATTTTTATTGTTTAAATTGTAAAGAAGATTATGAATTAAAAAGCAGTAAACAGCTTTTTAGCTCAAAAGTTAATGATGGTGCATATCACACAATGCTTGAACGACTTAAAAGCATTAATAATCCGAATTTTTTCTTATTAAATTATGATTTGGTAAATTTAGAAGTAAGAAATTTTTTTGTTATACCAAAGCATTTTTTTACTCCTGAAATTATTGAGAAGCGGAATCCGCTTGCGTTAACCGCGGAACGACATGACTGGGTTGGGTGCAATATTTTGCTTAAAAACATTCCGGAAACTGGAAAAATATTTTTTGTCCGTGATAAGCAAATTAAATCGAAAGAAAAGGTGCTTGCGGAATGGCAAAAAACACTTTTCTTACGAGAAGAAAAAGAAATGTCGGCAAAAGGATGGTTGCTTGATGTAATGCGTTGTGTTGATAAAATTAGCAAAAAAGAATTTACTCTTAATGAAATATATGTTTTTGAAAATGAATTAAGTCGTTTGCATCCAGAAAATAAGCATATTAAAGATAAAATTAGACAACAATTGCAATTTTTACGAGATAAAGATTATTTAAAATTTACTAGTCGAGGAAATTATCAATTAACATAAAAATATGGAAATTAAAATTTTACCATTTTTTGCAAAATTAATTTTACGAATCAATCCGTTTTGTAGAGTGTTAGTAATGTGTAAAGGATATAGCGAAGATTATGAAAATTTTACCGAGCTTGTTTGGGAAGATGATAAATATTTAGATTTTTATGACCGAGAAACATATCCCGAATTTCAATTATGGATAGTGGAAAAAATAAAAAGCATTGACAGAAAATCGTAAAAATATAAAAAAGAATATGTTTTGTGTGTAAATAAGTTTAGTAAAAAAGATTTTTGAGACTGCGAGTTAAAAATTATTAAATAATTAGTGAGAAAATATGACTAAAAATCAATTACAAAAAGAGTGGAAGAAAGTTATTAAAGAAATTCACGGCGCGCCAAAATGTGAAGTCCCCTATCCCAAACAAGCGGTTTTCGCGAGAGAATTGCTTTTATTCGCGCAAGTTTATTTAAGTAAGATAAAAAATAAAGAAAACATTTTATTCAACAGCGAATTATATCAAAAAATTATGAAGGAATTTTATCGGTAAAAAAATGTTTTTAAACTTGTGAAATAAAAATAATGATAATTGAAATAATTAAATCTTTAATTAATGGTAGTGTTATCTCTTTAATAACGATTTATCTATCAAAATATTTGATTGATAGATTTTTTGTTCGTGATTTAGAAAAGTTAAAATCAGAATTAGCAAAGGATCTAATTAGACATAAAACTCAATTTGAAAAATTACATATTGAACGAGCTGAAATTATCAAAGACATATATTTTACTTTTCAGGATATAACAAACACCTTATTTCATTTTTATAATAAAATTGATGGAGCATACAAAGGTTATAATGAGATGCCTTTTGACAACCTTTATTCAGATTATGATCAGGTGGTAGTTGAATTTCGTAGGAAGATTGAGAAAAATGCGATATTTTTTAACAATGATTTGGTTGAAAAAATGAAAAAAATTACTTTTGAATTACAGCACGGTCCTTCTTCGGCACATGTAGCAAGTCATAAAGTAACTTCTGAGGAAGAAATTAAATTTAAATTAGAGGAAGCTAAAAAATTAAGGAATCTAATTAGTGGTGAAATATTAAAACCATTAGCAGATGAGTTTAGAAAAATATTAGGCATTGATTTGTCTAAATGATAAAAATAAGTAAAATTTGCCAAAAATGCTTAAATATGAAGAAAATAAGCCAAAATAAAAAAGCCCCGCTGCGGGACAAAACCCGCATGGGAGCTCTTTCATAGTGATAATGTTAAGTATAATGGTCATTTATCAGAAGTCAATAGTGACTTTTGGGGATAAGTAAAAAGGTGGAAAAATAAAGTTCAAAGTGGAGATTGTTGTTGTGTATAAAATACATAAAATTTGCATTATTTAGTGAATTTATTTAAGATAAAACAATGAATTTTGTTAAAAATTTTTTGAAAAATCATAGAAAAATTGTGTATCTTGTTTTGATTTTGGCGGCTTTATTTATTCTCATAACTTCTATTCTTGCCGCGAAGGTTACTTTGGAAAAAAGAAAAGAACACAGAGATTTTGACAGACAAACACAAAAACTTCAGGCAGATTTGGAAAAGCCATATAGAGAAGATATTTATGGCGGAAAAACTCCTGAAGAAACTTGGGGTTTGTTTTTAGACGCTTTAAAAAAAGGCGATATTGATTTAGCGAGTAAGTATTTTGCGGTGGAAAAGCAGGGGGAAATGAAAAATAGATTTGAAGAATCTATAAAATTAAATAGGTTACAATCATCAATAAAAATTTTTTCAGGAGAATTTAAAAAAGAAAAAGATTATTTGCAAGGGGAAAAAGCATATTTTTTTATTCCAATAAAGAATACGAATAAAGAAATTGAAGCATATCCAGTAGTTTTTTATTTTAATCCCTATACCCAAATTTGGAAAATATTAGTTTTGTAGATAAAATAAATTTAAAATGCAAAAATCAAAATGCAAAATAACAAATCAAAATTTAAAATTAAGTCTTTATTTTATTTCTTAGCTTCATTTTTTATTTTCTCTTTCTTATTCTTTAATTATTCTTTTTCTTATTCCCCATATTTCACTCACCCCGACTTAACCGAAGAAATGGTGAAGTTTTTTAATCTCAAATCTCAAGAATCAAATCTCAAAATTTCTAAACAAGAAATTCTATGGTTAAGAAAAGGCGCGATAAATGAAGATACTCCTCCAAGATGGATAAATCATTTTTACGATCCGGTTCATAAAATCGGCTGGACAGGAAAACATTTTGGCTCTTTAAGCGAAGAAGATGGATATAAAAAGGGCGCGGATATGGCGCCAAAACCGGCCCTCGCTTCAATTGATTGGGCGGAAAATCAGGAATATCAGTCGGCTTATGCCGCGGAGTATGGAAATCAGACATGGCAAAAGGCTTTGGTCTCTTATGTAATAGATGACAAAGAATCGGCTTTTATCGCATTAGGCCACATTTTGCATTTAGTTGAAGATTTGTCCGTACCCGACCACACAAGAAACGACAGCCACGCAGGCATAGCCGGCGATCCCGGTTCGCCTTATGAAGATTATTCAAAGGAATATACGAATTACAACAAATTAACTCTTGCCAAGGATTTAAAAAACCAAAATAGGAATTTCTTGGAATTTAGCAATTTAGAAGATTATTTTGAGTATTTGGCAAATTATTCAAACAATAATTTCTTTAGCGAGGATACGATTAGCAATGAAGAGTTTAATGAACCAAAGTTAAGTGGTTTACAAATGATTTCAAAAGAAATTGAAGGAAATATAATAAGAAGATATTTAGTTTCTAATGATTACTATTTGTCTTGGTTTAAGAAAGAAGATCCTTTTACTGGTAAAAAAATATATACCACCGACGACAAATATTTTGTTCTCCCATCCTACCGCTCCCATCTATTCCCACAAGCGGTTTTAACCGGAGCGAGCGTTATCAACCAATTTTTTAAAGAAGCCGAGTTTTACAAACAAAATCCCAAATTACTTTCGCTTGTTGAAGGTGGTTCAGGCGAGTCTTTTTGGTTTAACTTAAAACGAGAGCCAAAATTAATGGCTGTAAATATATCAGATTATTATGATATGCATTGGACCGGAGCAAAAATCGGAACCGTTGTTCTTTCCAGTCTCGCGTGGAATAAAACAAAACAACTGGCTTATGAAACCGAACAATTCGCTAAAGAAACATTTTTTCAGGTTAAATCGTCTGTTGAAAACGGACTGGAGCAATTAAAGCAAATAACATTTGAAAGTTATGAAAACATTAAATTATTTCTTAGAAACGACATAAACAACCAGCAAGCAGGATTGCCGATAGCTGGATTAAATCAAAGCATTTTAGACAGCATTCAAAATAATAAAGCCGGCGAATCTCAAATTAATGAAACTGTTTCTCAAACTAATGAAACGAATTTAAGCCGGAATGTTTTGGAAAGCAACCTTGCAAACGCGAGAAACGGGCAAGATGCGCTTGTTCAAGATATAAAAGAAACAAATCAAAACAAGTCTTTAAGCCGCGTTTCAGCGGTAATTCCGAAAATTCAAACTGTTTCTCAAAAGAGCCAAAGTTTGGCTTTTCAAAATAAGACTTTATACATTCCGGGATTCGGGGGAGGAGAGCAAACTAATTCTCAATTTTTAATTTCTAACCCCGAAGAATCCCGCCAAGGCGGGACTTACGGGGCAGGTTTTCAAAATGAAAGCCAAAATAAAAATTCCGCAACAACAAATTCGGAAAATAATACTCAAAACCAAAATTCCGCTTCCTCGACTAATTCAGCAAACAGCAGTCAATCGTCAAATGAAAATAATAATTCAAACTCCGCGATCTCAACAAATCAAAACGGCGGGAACAATCAAGACCATGCTTCAACCACTGAAAACAGCTCTGGAAACAACGCGGGAAATAACGGAAACAATAATACTTCAACCACTTCTGTAAATATCATTTTAGACACGACTCCCCCGTCTGTGCCGCAAATTATTTCTCCCGTAAATTTAAACCAAACATTTATGACTTCTCAAATTACTTTTGAAGGGACGGCTGAAGCGAGTTCAACACTACTTGCTAAATCGGGTTTAGCAAGTGAGGCGACCACGACCGTCTCCCTTTCAGGAAATTGGTCGCTTACATTATCTTTAAATGAAGGAACGACAACTATTGATTTTTTCGCGATTGATGAGTCGGGAAATATTTCTTCCTCAACTTCCGCAAGCGTTTTCGTTGACTCAATTAAACCGTTAGTAAGCAGTTTTCAAATCGCTGAATGCGCTGATTCTCTTTCAGCGCAAGGCGAGTCTTGTCTTACGGCGACAACAACTTTAAATTTATCTTGGACCTCGGAGAATAAAGACATTGATTATTATGAATTATCTTGGAGCAGTGATAATCCAGAAACAACAGTCTTAACTTCCACTTCAACCACTCTTGTCTTAAATGAAGGCGAGCATAATTTTTCTCTTCGCGTTCGCGATAAATCCGGAAACTGGTCCGATGCAACGACAACTCAAGCGGAAATTAGCGCTATGCCTGTCGTGATAAATGAAATCGCATGGATGGGAACGAAGGCCAGCGACGAAGATGAATGGATAGAGCTTTATAATAGAACTTCAAAAACAATAAATTTGTCGGGCTTTAGGCTTTACTCTTCTGGTCTTGGGCCATATATTATTTTTGGAAGCGATTCTTCAGATAAAACCACTGTTAATTCTTCTATCGCGCCTCATGGATATTATTTAATTGAACGGACTAACGATGAAACTGTAGGCGATATATCCGCCGATTGGTATGGTTCTTTTAATAACGGACTTGAGGGAAACGGCGATTCAAATTGGGGAGAGAATCTTTATCTCGCGTATAACAAAAATAATTCCACAACAACTTTGGATTATGTTTCGGTGTGTCAAGGAAACAGGTGGTGCGGAGGCCTTGGTTACTCTTATAGAACAATGGAACGGGTTGACCCCGATGTAAGAGGAGACGTTTCGGATAATTGGTTTACGAATATTTTGTATATAAAAAATGGCAGAGATAAAAATGGTAACGCAATTCTCGGCACTCCAAAATCCAGAAACAGCGCGAACTATCTTATTTTCACTTCTAACACGATAACGATAAAAAAAGACACAAGGCTTACAAAAAAGAATAGCCCTTATTTTGTGTACGACACTATTTCGCTTCCTACAGATACAAATCTTATAATTGAGCCGGGGGTTGTTATAAAATTACTTCATCCCGCTTATTTTTTCGTTGCAGGCAATTTAGAGGCCGTTGGAAATGAAAATGATTACATCATATTTACCAGTTTTTATGATGATGAGTATGGAGGAGATTTGGACAAAGATTTAAACAGACCATCTCCTCGCGCCGGAGATTGGAGGCAAATAGTTTTACAACCCACAAGTTCGTCAACGATAAATTACGTTCGTTTTCGTTACGGAGGTTCTGCTCCGGATATTGGAGGAACAGGGAGTATGCTTAAAATCTTGCGTTCGTCTCCAGCAATTTCAAATTCTATTTTTGAGTATTCTTTTGGTCATGGTATCAAGACAGAAGTCTCAAAGGCCGTGATATCTAATAATCGTTTCTTAAATAATTACGTTAGAGTAGATGCCGCGGGAATTTATATTGAAAGCGGCTCGCCTATTATTTCCGGGAACGTGTTTTATAAAAATAAAATGGGAATGTATTTATTTAGAAGCGAAGCCGAAACAACGGATAATGTTTTTAATGAAAATATAAATGAAGCGGCGGTTATTTCCGTTTATTCGGGGATAATTCCGATTATGCGCAATAATTCCGGCTCGTTAAACGGAAAAAACGGAATTACTCTAAGCAGTATTTATTTAAAGGAAAACACGACTTCAACTCTTTATTCCAATTCTTCTTTACCGTATATGATTCAGGGCAATTTTATTATAAGCTCGTCTTCCAGTCTTATTATTAAATCAGGAACTGTTATTAAAGTGCCCGACACTATCATCACCGTTTTAGGAAAATTAATCGCGGAAGGAGATAATTCTAATGATATTATCTTTACTTCCTTGAATGATTCGGCGGGGATAGAATGGTATGGTATTCGCGGCGCAAACGGGGCGACTATTAGTTTACAAGGCGTGACTGTAAAAAATGGGGGAAGAAATTGTTGTTTTGGCAAGCACGCCGCTCTTTATGCCGATAAAACCGAGCTTACCATAAATAACAGCGTTTTTGAAAATAATGGCGAGAGAGACGTTATAATCAAAGATTCAATTTCTTCAATTAAAAATTCCGAATTTAGAAATACCGGCCCCACTCCAAGCTCCACGGCCTTAACTTATTATAGATCGGCGATTAACTTGGAAAATGTGATTTTTCAAAACCACAACCTTGCCGTGTCTGCCGACACAGAATCTTTGCCTGGCATAATAATTCCGCCGATTGAATTTATCTGAAATAAATCAACAACCACGCCGGAAAATTTATTTTCTTTTTAAGAGTTTATTCGACATGCTTGTATATGAAAAAATTTAATTTTAACAAAATTCACCCCGTTATACCTGAAAATCAAAGATTTCAAACAAAAACAAAAGAAGAAAAGATTTTTAAAAGATTTAAGCGGGAAGATTGTATTTTTAAACCGGGCTATAACGGGGTTCATTTTATAGGAATAGGAGGAATCGGCGTGTCGGCATTGGCGCGTTTATTTTTGACGAGAGGAATTAAAGTGAGCGGTTCGGATATTTCAGATTCGGAAATTATTTTTGATTTAAGAAAAATGGGAGCGAATATTTTTTTAGGCCATAAAGAAGAAAATTTGGAAGATGACACGGAATTAGTTATTTACTCCCCTGCCGTGCCTCATAACAATCCGGAATTTCAAAAAGCGCGAAAACTTAATATTGTTTTAAAAAGTTATCCTGAAGCGCTTGGCGCGGTTATGTCTGAATTTAAAGAAACTATTGCCGTGTCGGGGACGAACGGCAAGACCACGACCACTTCTCTTTCAGGTTTGATTTTAGAAAACGCCGGTTTTGATCCGACCGTGATCGTGGGAAGCAAATTAAAAAATTGGAACGGGAATTTAAGAGTTGGCGCAAGCGATTATTTTTTAACGGAAGCTTGCGAATATAAGCGGGCAATGCTTAATTTAAACCCTAAAATAATTGTTTTAACCAACATTGAAGAAGACCACTTGGATTATTATAAAGATTTGGACGACATTAAATCGTCTTTTTTGGAATATGTTATGAAATTGCCTTCTTACGGAACATTGATTTTTAATCAAGATGACGAAGCGAGCCGCGAGATATCCGAATTATGCAAAATTAAAAAATTCAGTTATTCTGTTTTTGAAAATTCCGCAGCGAATTTAACGACAAAAAATATTTTACAAGAAAGCGGCAGGCAATCTTTTAATTTGGTTTTTAACGGAAAAGATTTGGGAAAATTTGAAATGTTCGTGCCGGGTTTGTTTAATATTTATAACGCTCTTGCCGCTTCTTCTCTCGCGCTCAGTTTGGGAATTGACTCCGCCAAAATTCGCGAGACTTTAAAAGATTTTCGCGGCGCGTGGAGAAGATTTGAAATTATCGGAGAAAAAAACGGCGCGATAATAATTTCGGATTACGCTCATCATCCGACCGCCGTGCGCGAAACCATAAAAGGCGCTAAAAATTTTTATCCCGATAAAAGGATTTTAGTTGTTTTCCAGCCTCATCATCAGGACAGGACCAAGAAACTTTTTAATGATTTTGTTGAAAGTTTTTACGGCGCCGATCACGTAATATTATCCGAGATTTATGAAGTCGCGGGAAGAGAAAAAAATGAAGAAAAAATAAGTTCTTTGGACTTGGCAAAAGCGATGCAACAAAATGGTTTTCAAAATGTTTCTTTTGCTGAAAATATTTTTAAAGCGAAAGAAATTGTTGAGAAAAAATTAAGAGATTTTGACGTAGTTCTTATAATGGGCGCCGGCGATATTTATAAAATCGCGAATGAAATTACGGCGCCAGATGAGCGCCCATAGCTTAACGGATAAAGCGCAGGCCTCCGAAGCCTGAAATCGAGGTTCAATTCCCCGTGGGCGCATACGAGTAAGACGAGTATGCGACTACAGGCAGGCAAACTGCTTTGCCTGCCGTTGGGAATTGAATGCCGGAGCGATGCCGAGCCAGCAGGCGAGGCCGCGAGGCGGGGTCGCAAAAATTTGCGAGCGACGGTGAGTAAATTATTAGTGACCAATTCCCCGTGGGCGCATTTAAGTTATATTTGTCGGTAGCGCAGCGCCGACAATAAAGAATTAAATTCTTCCGCCGATTTGTTTGGGGCGGTATTGCAGAGCTTCGGCAATGTGAGACTCTTTGATTTCTTTTTCGTTTTCTAAGTCGGCTATGGTGCGAGAAACTTTAATCACTCTGTGGTAGCTTCTTGGCGATAAATCCATATGGCTCGCGGCTTGGTTTAGCATCAGTCTTGCCTCGCGCGAAAGTGTTATGAAATTGTCCAAGTCTCTCACCGTCATTTCGCTGTTAGTCGCTATCTTTCTGCTTTTAAATCTTTCGGCTTGGATATTTCTGGCGTTTATTATTTTTTTCTGAATTGTTTTTGATTTTTCTCCTTGAGATTTTTCTCCAAGCATTTGATGGTCAATTTGCGGCACATCAAGCCAAATGTCAATTCTATCGGAAATAGGCCCGGAAATTTTTCTTTGATAACGGAAAATGTTTGACGGACTACAAAGGCACATTTTTGTTTTTGAACCTAAATTTCCGCAAGGACAGGGATTCATCGCGGCAATAAGCATTATTTTTGCCGGGAATTGAACAGTGTCTTTTACTCGCGCGACAGTTATAAATCCTTCTTCAAGCGGCTGGCGCAACGCCTCAAGCACTCTTCTTTCAAACTCCGGAAATTCGTCCAGGAATAAAACTCCTCTGTGCGCCAAAGTAATTTCTCCAGGCTTTGGCCAAGCGCCTCCGCCAATCAAGGCCGTGTGAGACGCGGTGTGATGCGGATTTCTAAAAGGACGTTCTATAGCGGTATTTAGCAAATTTCCGGCAATACTTGAAATGGAAATTATTTCCATTGCCTCGTCAAAACTTGGCGGAGGCAGAATGCAAGAAATAGCTTTTGCTAATATTGTTTTTCCGGTTCCGGGAGGTCCTGTCATAGCGGCGTTGTGGTTTCCGGCTGCTGCTATCGTAAGCCCTCTTTTTACTATTTCCTGGCCTCTCACGTCTTCAAAATTAATTTCGGCTCCGCCGTCGGCGTGGTTTTTTTCTTTTAAAATTAGTTTATTAAGGTCTGTGGGAAGCTCTTCCGGAATTTTTATGTCATTTGCCAAATGGTCTATTATGTCGCTTAGCGATGAAACTCCGAAAACTTTTACGCCATTTATAAGAGCCGCTTCCATAGTGTTTTCTTTTGGAATAAAAATTTCTTGAAAGCCCTGCTCCTTTGCCGTTTTTGTCAAAATTAAAACGCCTTTCACGGGACGTACTGTTCCGTCAAGCGAAAGCTCTCCCAAGAATAATTTTTTTTCCGTTTCAAAAGAAATTTGTCCGGATGCCAATAAATAAGAGAGAGCGATTCCCAAATCAAAAACCGGCCCTTCTTTTTTAAGATCCGCTGGCGCGAGAGACACCACTATTCTTTGATTTTTTCTTTGAGGCGGAATAAATCCGCTGTTTTTTATCGCGGCTGACACTCTTTCTTTTGATTCATCCACAGCCTTGTCTGCTAAACCGACAATAGAAAAAAAATGAAGAAAACCCTGCGATATGTCTATTTCAATGCTCACAATATTTCCGTTTAAACCCACGCTTTGGGCTGAATGTAATTTGACGGACATGACGATGAATTTTGAGTTTATATATGATCTCTGCAAGTGCGCGATACGGGATTTGCCTGCAACCTTTCTTCGCTTATGGGTTCGCCTGTTTTTTCGCAAACTCCGTAACTGCCTTTTTCAATTCTAAAAAGAGCTTCCTTTATTTCTCCTAAATATTTTTCAAGCTCTTTTTCTATGCCTAAATTATTTTCCATTTCTTCTATAATATCCGCCGCTTCCCCTTGTTCTCCGATGGCCAAATTCGCTTCAGGCATTTTTGGCTGCCAATCATTGCTTTTGTCTGGTTTTTTGGCCAGCCTGTTTAAATGGTTTTCAACTTCGCCTTTTTCTTTTTCCAGCACATCTTTAAAATGTTTTAAATCAAGACTCATATTTTTTAGTATAGCAGAAACATTAAATAAGTAAATCCCCACACCAATGTATTGATGTGGGGGATAAACCCTGACTTCGGGTCTACATTAATGATTTTCAAGACAAGATACTTATTTTATTTCGTAGGTTAAGGTGACTGTTATGGATATTTTATTTTCTCCGGTCGGCGTTTCGGGAATAATTGGTCCGCCGCTTGCTTTTCCAAAAGTTTCAAATACGGGATATATAGGAGGAGGCATCACCCCTGATTCGGAAAAGCTGGTTAGCTTTCCCAATTTTATATTAAGATTTCCAGAAAGCTCTTTTGCTTTTTCTTTTGCTTTTTGAATAGCGATTTTACGCGCTTCTTCTTTTAATTTTTCTTCATCGTCTATTGTGAAAACGAGACCGTATACTTCGTTCGCTCCAGAGGCTGTTGCTCCTTCCAAAATTTTTCCGACATTATTAATATTTTTTATTTTTACTTCCAGATTCTGCCGTGATTCATAACCTTTTAGCACGCTTCCTCTGTTTGCTATGTAATCATACGAGGGATTTAAACTGTAAATTGTTGTTTTAATGTCTTTTTCTTCTATCTCTGTTTCTTTTAGAAATTTCATAATTTTATTTATAGCCTCCGCGTTTTTTTGTTGGGCGAGAAATGCGGTTTTTTCTGATTTTAAAACCGAGATTTGGACTTTAGCAACATCTGGTTTCGCGAAAACTTCTCCTTCACCGTTCACGCTTATACTATTTATTTGAGAAATATTTTTGTTTGCGTCTCTGTTTTTCAATTCGTTCACTGATTTAATCGCGAAGAAAACGATTATTACCGCGAGAAACAGAGTCATTAAAAAACCGATAACTTTTTTCATTTTTATTAAATACATTTTATCTTGTTCGGATAAAGATTTATCGTTAAGCATAATTAATTTAGTTTAAATTATTATATGTAATGGTCGACCTTTATTTTTATTTTATTTTTTTTACGCCACAACATTTGGAGCGTTTTTTCCGTCAAGAACGGCGATAATATTTTCCGCGGCCATTTGAGACATTTTTTCGCGGGTTTGAATTGTGGCTGACGCGATATGCGGAGTTAAAATAATGTTTGGAAGTTCTGTGAGACCGGGTGTTAAGCTTGGTTCATTTTCAAAAACATCAAGCGCCGCGCCTTTTATTGTTTTATTTTGAAGCGCTTCCGTTAGCGCTTTTTCATCTATAATCGGTCCGCGCGAGGTGTTAATTAAATAGGCCGTTGGTTTCATTAAGGCGAGTTTTTCTTTGTTTATTAAATGGCGGGTTGAGTCTAGCAGAGGAACATGTAGCGATGCATAATCCGCTTCTTTTAATAAATCGTCAATGTTTTCTTTGAATTCGGCGTTAAATTTTTTTTCAAAGTCTTCATTGCGGCGAATGTCATAATAAATTATTTTTGCGTTAAATCCGTTATGTGCGTGGTAAGCGACGCGCGATCCTATTCTGCCAAGTCCTATTATCCCCAATGTTTTATGGGAAAAATCGTCTCCCAGTAAAAGCATCGGCGCCCAGCCGCGATATTTCCCTTCGCGGGTAAATTTATCCGATTCGGCGATTCTGTGGCTTATGGCAAGCATTAAAGAAAACGTGTGTTC
The DNA here is from genome assembly GCA_964499175.1 of uncultured Candidatus Saccharibacteria bacterium. Taxonomy (GTDB): domain Bacteria; phylum Patescibacteriota; class Minisyncoccia; order CAZCIQ01; family CAZCIQ01; genus CAZCIQ01. The sequence continues at coordinate 24,874 of CAZCIQ010000002.1, forward strand.
GGCAACAGTTTCCGTTAAAACATCGGGAGTATTTGTTATGATTATTTTACGCGATTTTGCCGCCGTTAAATCAATGTTATCGTATCCCACGGCGTAATTTGCAAAAATTTTGCATGTGTTGCCGGCTGCTTCAAAAACATTGTTGTCAATTTTGTCCGTTAAAAGGCACAAAACCGCGTCGTAATTTCTTTCTTTTAAAGCCTCGATTAATTCTTCGCGTGATAAAACTTTATCTTCGGGGTTTTCAATAACTTCATGCCCTTTCTCTTTTAATAAGTTTATTCCGGATTCCGGAATTTTTCTTGTTATAAATATTTTTGCTTTATCCATATTTTTTAATGCCGATGATTAATCAGCGATTACCTAGCTCTCCGGGAACTGAGTAATTACAAGGTTATTTATTTTCCGCTTTTAATTTTTAATTTTGTTTCGCATAATTTAACTCTTGATTCCAAATCTTCAACTTCATAACGAGGAATAAAATGCTCTTTCATTTCTTCAACATCTTGTTTTGTTTCTTTAAAATTAGCGCTGATATAATTTACTTCTGATTTTATTTCTTTTATGTCAATTTCAATATTTTCAAATCTTTTATCCACGCTTTCAAATCTTTTATCCACGCTTTCAAAACCTTTGGCTACCGCTAGCGCTAGATTATCGATTTTTTGATCCATTTCTTTTCTGGTTGGCAGATTTTTTATCTCTTCTTTAGTCGCAAGACTTCTTATCTCGTCCTTGGTGGCAAGATTTTTCATCTCTTCTTTAGTCGCAAGTTTTCTTATCTCATTTTTGGTAGCGAGATTTTTAATTTTATTCTCTACCGCGTCTTCTACTATAATTTTTATTTGTTTTAAATCTTTTTCTTTCATATTTTTTATAATTTTAAGTTGTGGGTGGCTAACGGGAATTGGACCCGTATCGGGAGTGCCACAAACTCCAGTGTTGCCATTACACCATAGCCACCATTAATATTAACCCCTGAGTTTTAAAAAAGATGCGGTTTTCCGAATTAACTCATATTAAGAAACCTTTTTGTTCTAAAAAAGAATATGGCGGCAAGCGGAGCCGCGATTATAAACATGGCAAGCCCGTTTGACACATCTTCTTTCGCGCGATTAAAATCAACTTTGCATTCTTTTTGCGGTTCTTCAAATTGCGGAACCGCTTTTTCAGCCGGTATTGACGCGTATTTCATTGGTTTAAAATCGCAAGTTTCCACTTTAAAAACATAAGCCCTGAAAATAGCCGTGAGCATTTTTCCCGCTCCAAATAAGGCGGCAATGGTTGATACCACGAATATAACCAAAAGCGCCATTATGAATATAAATTTAAGCCAATTCATAAATAAATATTACTATAAATACAAATTAAAAACAAGATTCAGGTAATACTCATCTGGTTTGTTATTATCTATTTAGTTCCAAAATATAGTTGCAGTTGGTTATTTTGGATGTTTTTCCAGACAACGCTATATTTATTATTTCCCCAAACTATATAAGCGTTATCATTATCACCAGATATTGTAGATATGAGCTCGTTATTAATTGTAATGCTGGTGCTTGAACTTATGGATTTAAAGTAGATTTTTGATTCTGGATAAGACGTCCATGCAATACTATAGTCCACATCGGTTTTGACAACCGACGGACGTATTTCGTTATCTCCTTTCGTGTTTAGATTTTGATTCACAAGAATTTTATTACCTGTTGCGTCCAATTTGGCCACATATATGCTGTTTGCATTAACATTAGATGCCGCGCTCTCTCGCCAAAAAACAATATAATTTTCACTATCGGCAAAAATTTGAGGACTCCCAACACTACCAGCCCCAGAAACCTTAATATCATTACTAATCAGCTTGTCTCCATTATTATTCAAAATATTAAAGTAAAGAGCGGGGTTATTCGAATCCCCCGAATCTCTAATATCTTGCCAAAGTACCCCGATATTTAAACCGTTTAAGTGCGCGGATACTATTGGCCCATTTGCAGCTCTTGCATCTCCACTAGTTATTGATTTCTTCTTGTTTATAATAACCGTTTGCCCGTCAGCGGCAATTTTTGAAAAATAAATTATTTTTGTAGACACATACGGGTTATTAAAGTAATCTGGCCATCCACCAGACCAAATAAGAACGTACTCATTGCCAGTCCAAATAATAGCTGGCCTTTCGGTGTCGGCATTATCAGTCCCTGCGGTCACGGCGATATTAGAAAGCACATTTCCATCTATATCTAAGATGGCAAAACGTATGTTATGAGGATTTGCTTCGGGCCATACAATACCGTATTTTGAGCCATCCCATACAATATTCGTCCAAAATACATAGTTTGGGGCAGTCGCAAAAATAACGGGCTCGCCTAACTTATTACCGTTTGAATCAAGTTTTAGAAAATACAATTTTCCATTCCAGCCGTAGATAACGCCATAACCGTTGCCGTTCCAAGCAGTAGATTGATACTCCCCGCTAACACCTAATGAATTATTACTCCAACTAGATACAGTAGATGGCGGCGGAAGCGGAATTAAAGTAGAAAATGATTGTTCGGTGCTTGTTGCTGTATTTCCAGTCGTATCTTTTGAAACGACAACATAATAATAAACCTTAGAAGCAGACAGGTTAATTAAATTAATAATATGACTAGTTGTATTATTGGAATCAATGATATTAAATGTGGTAGTTGCTGAAACAAGAGAACTTATTGCGTAACTTACTTTACTATACGATAATTCATCCGTAGTCCAAGTGATAGTTGCGGATGTTTCTGTAATATTTGTTGTTTGAATATTTGAGATTGTTGGTGGCGTAATATCTGTTGTCGGCGTTGATGACGCCGTGGCTACAGTAGTGGTGGCAGAAGTTGATGAAACGGTTGTAGCTGTTGTCGCGGTTGAAGGAATAGATTGCGTTGTTGAAATGGATGACGCGGCTTGAGTTGCGGTTGTGGCTGTAGCGGCGGCGGACGCGCTGTTTGTCGCAGTTGCGGCAGAAGTTGATGAAGCAGTTGTAGTTGTTGTCGCGGTAATCGCGGAATTTATTCCTGTTCCTGAAATGGTAGTCGTTGCTAATGATAATGTGGTTGTCGCTACTATTAATGTTGAAGTGGCAACGATTGGAGTCGTGGTCGCATAAATTTCAATTTTTTTCTGAATTCCAGGAGCGATTAAAAGTCCGGGCGGGATTATGCCGAATGTTCCAACGTCTTGTTCTATAAGATTCTGTACCATTCCTTTTCCAATTTCTTGGAATTTAGCGATAGTTTTAGATCCTACAATTCCTGCTGGTTTAATTCCGTTTTTTTCCTGCCATTTTTTGAGAGCTTTTTCTGTAAGCGGGCCAAAATATCCCGTAATTAATCTTTCGGGATATATTTTTTTGTCTTGAGACAAGAATTTTTGGAGTTCGCGAACATCATTTCCGTATGACCCGCGATATAAATTTCGAGTTAATTTTGGCGGCATTGCTTCTTTTGGCGCGGTGGACGACGCTATTTCTGGCTGATTGCTAAATTCTGATTGAATTGATGATACTTGTTGCTGTAAATCCTGAATTTGTTTTACTAAATCTTGGACTTGTTTTAAAAGTTGTTTTATTAAAGATTCTTGATCAATGTTTTGGGCAAATGAAAAAATAGGAGTAATAAAAAAGATCGTGATAAAAAATAAAGTTAAAAATTTTTTTTGAGGCATATATATAATTAGACTATCATGCCTTTTTTTTAAAAAGAAGCATAAGTTATCCACAATGTTATGAAATTTTGCGTATAAATACAAATTAAAAACAAGATTCAGGCAGGTTGCGATTGAAAATATTATTATAATTTTTATACTTTATTATTATGGACATTAATGATTTAAACGATTTAAAAAAGGATTTGAATTTTTCTTTATCAGAGGAAGATTTAGATAAAGCCAAAAAATCAATAGAAGGGCTTATAAGAAAGGTTAATCTTTCAGCCCAAATTTCTTTAAAAGAAATAGAACAAGAACTGAAAAAAACGGAAAAGATTTATGAATCTTATCTTTTTTTGGGCATAATGACGCGACTGTTACAGGAGAATAAAGACGATTTGGTGATAGAAGTTTTTTTACCTTCCATTACCGCCTGGAAGAATTTTTTGCCTTGCGACGATTTAGGCGGCCTTTCGCCGGTTGAATACGAGAGAAAACATCCAAGAGGTGTCTCTGAAACATTGATTACCGCGCAACTTCTTATGGATTATCATAAACGGCTGAAAGTTTTAGACAAACAGAGAAGAGAAATAATTGACGCGGAAAAAGATTTCCAAAAATTTCAAAATGATTTTTTAGAGCTTATACCTTTGAATCAGCCGTTTCAAGATGTGGAAAAAATATTAAATAACAGGGAAATTATAGTGGAAGAAAGAAAAAGAAACGGGTATCCGGAAGACAAAATTGATAAAATTTCCATAGCTTTATTTGCCGAAAATATCGCTTCAAAAATCGGAAATGGCATTGCCGAGCTTGAAGATGGTTATCTCTCGGCGCTTGAAGAATTAAGTTTTATGCAAGAGAGAAAAAAGCAAAGAGGCATTGGAAAAGTAAAGCGAATTTTTAAAAGTTTTTTAAGGTTGGAGCCGTTTATGAAATGTACCAAAGATTCATTCAGATTTTATAAAAATTTCGCGAACGCCGCTTTTCTTTGCGATTTTGAAGAGATGGCCCTGGAATTGCTTCGGAAATCGCTTTTAATAAACCCGAATTACAAAGAAGCAAAACAGGCGTTAGAATCTTTTAAAGAATTTTATGGAAAAATATAATCATAAAAAAATTGAAAGCAGGTGGCAAAAAGAGTGGGAGAAAAAAGGAATTTATAACGCGAAAGATTTTTCCCGCAAACCGAAATTTTACGCGCTTATTGAGTTTCCTTATCCTTCGGGCGAAGGTCTTCATGTGGGGCACATAAGAAGCAATACGGCAATGGATATAATAGCAAGGAAACGCCGGATGCAGGGATTTAATGTTCTTTATCCCATAGGATGGGACGCTTTTGGCTTGCCTACTGAAAATTATGCTATAAAAATGGGTTTGCATCCTAAAATTGTTACAAAAAAAAATACCGATAACTTTAGGCGGCAGCTTAAAAGTTTGGGATTTTCGTTTGATTGGACAAGAGAAATAAATACAACGGATCCAAATTATTACAAATGGACACAATGGATATTTTTAAAATTCTTTGAACAAGGGCTTGCCTACAAGAAAAAAATGCCTATAAATTGGTGCCCGTCATGCAAAATAGGATTGGCTAACGAAGAAGTTGTAAATGGCGCCTGCGAAAGGTGCGGCGCGGAAGCGGAAAAAAAAGAAAAAGAACAATGGATTTTAAAAATCACGGAGTACGCGGATAAACTTCTTCGCGATTTAAACACAGTTGATTATTTGGATAAAATTAAAATTCAACAGGAAAATTGGATAGGACGTTCGGAAGGAGCCGTGATAAAATTTTCAATTTCTAATTTTCAATTTTCAATTGAAGTATTCACCACGCGACCAGACACTTTGTTTGGCTGCACTTATTTAACTCTTTCTCCAGAGCACGAACTGATTAATAATCTAAAGGGAAAAATAGAAAATTGGAGCGAAGTTCTAAAATACGTTAAAGAAACAAAAAAGAAATCGGATTTGCAAAGAACAAATTTGTCAAAAGAAAAAACAGGCGTGGAATTAAAAGGCGTAAAAGCTATAAATTCGGCAAATAATGAAGAAATTCCAATTTGGATATCGGATTATGTTTTGGCAAGCTATGGAACGGGCGCGATAATGGCGGTGCCCGCGCACGACGAACGGGATTTTGAGTTTGCAAAAAAATTCAGTCTCCCGATAAAAATGGTTATTTGCCCTAATTACCCGGAACCGATTTGTCCGGTTTTGGAAAGCGCTTATATCGGAAGTGGACATCTTGTGGGATCGGAAAAATTTACCGGAATGGAATCGGAAAAAGCAAAAACGGAAATAATATTTTGGCTTTCTCAAAGAGGTTTGGCGAAAAAAGAAGTAAATTTTAAATTGCGGGATTGGATTTTTTCTCGTCAACATTATTGGGGAGAACCGATTCCGTTAATTTTTTGCGAGAATTGCAAAAAACAAGCGGAAAATTTTCAATTTTCAATTTCTAATTTTCAAAAAAAATCCAAAATCCAAAATTTAAAAAACGAATTCAATAAAGGCGAAATATTAAATCCTGGTTGGATTGCTGTTTCGGAAAATGCTTTGCCCGTTGAATTGCCGAACGTTAAAAAATATCAGCCGACAGATACCGGTGAATCGCCTCTTTCTTCAATCTCAAAATGGGTAAATGTTAAATGCCCGAAATGCGGCGGTAAAGCAAAAAGAGAAACAGACACTATGCCGAATTGGGCCGGGTCAAGCTGGTATTACCTCGCATATTTAATGCGAGGAATTTCCAATTTCCAATTTCCAATTTCCAAATATAAAAAGATATTTAATTATTGGACGCCTGTGGATTGGTACAATGGCGGTATGGAGCACACCACTCTTCATCTTTTGTATTCCAGATTTTGGAATAAATTTTTATATGATTTAAAACTTGTTCCATATAGTGAACCATATAAAAAAAGGACATCGCATGGAATGGTCTTAGGCCACGGAGGAGAAAAAATGTCAAAGTCCCGCGGCAATGTTATAAATCCGGATGGTCTTATAAAACAATTTGGAGCCGACACCGTGCGGCTTTACGAAATGTTTATGGGACCTTTTGACCAAGCGATAGCGTGGGATAATCATGGAATTTTGGGGACAAACAGATTTTTAGGAAAGGTCTGGAATATAGGCGTAAGTAAAAAAATGTTAGAAAAAATTAAAAATGAAATTTTGGAAAAATCTTTGCACCGCCTTATAAAAAAAGTTTCAGAAGATATAGAAAATATGAATTTTAACACTGTCGTTTCATCTTTAATGATATTTGTGAATGACTGCTATGCTTTGGAAAAAATTCCGAAAAATATTTGGATGACATTCTTAAAACTTTTATCCCCTTTCGCGCCGCATATTACGGAAGAATTATGGCATCGTCTCGGAAACAAAAGTTCAATTCATATGTCAGACTGGCCAAAATATGACGGGAAAAAAATACAGGAAGAAACATGTTTAATTGTGGTGCAAGTGAATGGAAAAGTTCGCGACATTTTTCAGGCAGAGCGGAATATCAGCGAAGAAGAAGTAAAAGAATTGGCGTTAAACAGAGAAAAAATTAAAAATTATTTATCCACCACCGTTCCTAAAAAAATAATTTATATTCCTTGTAAAATAATAAATATTGTAATATAATTTCCGAAGATATTGAAATCTTTAAAAAACTTAAAAACGATGGAAAATAGGAGAGAAAAATGCAAAATCAGTTTAGCAAAACGGGATGCGTAATAGATCCATCAAAGCTTTTACAGCCAAATAAAGAAATTTACGCAATGAAAAATGGAGAGCCTTTTTTGCAGGACTATGTTAGCGTGCCTTTAAATGATTTAGGATTTTCAAGAGGGCTTACTGTTTTTGCCGTAATGGAAGCAAGAGGAAATGTTGTTTTTCATCTTGATGACCATATAAAAAGATTAAGAAATTCAGCGATTTCCGCTTTTATTTCTCCGGGCAATTTTGACGATGAAACATGGATTATTTCTTTTAGGAATAAAATAACGGATCTTTTAAAAAGAAACGGTTTTAAAGAATCCATTGTTAAAATTTTTATGACCGGCGGATTTGGAGATGTTGGTTTTTTGCCTCAAGGCAAACCAAATACTTATATTACAGTTGAAGATAAAAAAGCTTATCCTATTAAAGAAAGCGCAAAGCTGGGAGTTATGGAATTTGAAAGGCCTCTTCCGCACATAAAAAAAACCGATGATTATTCTTCGGCAATTATTGAAATGATGATTCTAAAAAAACAAGGCATAGAAGTTGATGATATGCTTTATGTAAAAAAGGCTGATCCAAGATATTCAATGTATATTGATGGCAGATTATTAGAATGTTCAAGAGCTAATATTTTTTTGTTAACCGAACAGAACGTACTACTTATTCCTTCTGCAGACAACGTCCTCTCCGGGGTTACAAGAAATATAGTTTTGGATTTAGCCAGAAAGAGGACAGATTTACGTTCCGTGGAAGAAGATGATATTTCTTTTAATATGTTAAGTCTTAATATTAAAGAGATTTTCATTACTTCAACTACTAAAGGCGTTGCGCCGGTTGTTTTGATAAGCGATTTAGAGAAAAATAGAAAATTTGAAATTGGAGAATTTACTTTAAAGATTAAAGAAGATTTTAATAATTATCGCGAGGAATATTATAAATCTCGCGGAGTATAAATAGACATCGCGGCAACTTGAGTTGCCGCTTTTTTATTTTATCTACAATGCCTCGCTACTTGTAGCGAGGATATAAAAAAATAAAAGATAAAATAACCCCGCCTTAATTTTGGCAATAATTTTTCACAAAATATTGATATTTAGAAAAAAATAGAAAATGTTTTTGCGGCGTAGTGTCCGAATAGGATCTCGCCAAAGGCGAGTGCGCCGCCCCGGAAAATCTTCACAAAATTAGAGCGGGGTAATATCATAGATACCTTACAGCTCTGTTGCGAGGTAGTTTATTTACAACTTTCGCGGTTGCGATTTTTGTTGATTTTTTTGAATTACTGAATTGAATAGAAAAAGCCCCGAGTTTTGGAAAAACTTCTCCAAAGCTCAGGGCTTCGTATTTTCAATCATAGCCCTCCTTTCTTTAAAATCTCGCCGGCAAAGTCCGGCAGATTGACTGGCTGTTTGGATTGTGCCAGTCGTTTGGCCACCCTATCCTCGCACTGCGCGAGGATCTCATCTACAAAATATGGCATCGGCGAAAGCGCCGACTCAAAATTTTGAGACGAGCGGTTTTTGCATCCCCCGCAAGGATTTGGGGGGCAACCGTTTGGACAGCATTCATTCTTTTTCATTTTAATTCCTCCTGTCCCGCCGTGGCGGGACTAAAAAGTTGAAAATTAAATGTTCTATAAATTCATTATTAATTATAGCACTTTTAAAATAAAAGTCAATAACTTCGGGAGTCCGACTCCCGAAGTAGCGGTTTTCCACAGTTTTGAAGGAAAAAAGTTGACAATTCAATTTTAATAATATAGCTTTAAACAATAACATATTTTAATATATATATTTTTTATGATTGACAAGTTGACAAATTTACTAAAAGAAATAGGTTTTAATGACAAAGAAATAGATATATATTCCGCTATTTTGCCTCTTGGGTCTGCTTCAATAAGAGTTATTGCCGAACGGGTTAAAATCAATAGAGGAACGGTATACGACACATTAGAATCTTTAGCAAAAAAAGGATTTATTGACGTTAAAAGAATCGGTTCAAAAAAGAAATTTATAGCTAAGTCTCCGGAAGAGCTCCTCATTTTTATAGAAAATCAGGAAAAAACCGCGAGAAATTTAAAAACAAAAGTTAAAGACTCTCTCCCCTTTCTTCTTTCTTCTTATATGAAAGGCGGGGGCAAGCCCACGGTGGAATATTTTGATGACGATAAAGGCATTAAAAATATTTTAGAAGACGTGCTCAAAAGTTTTAAAAACGGGATTTATTTCGGTATGCGATATCCGAATAAGAACAAAGAATATTATGTTTATTCTTCAAAGTCGGCAAGAAATTATCTTTATAAATTATTTCCAAATTTTACAAAAGAAAAATTGCGTTTGGGCGTAAATACAAAAGTCATTGCTTTGGGCGAAGGAGCCGATCCGAAAAATTTAAAGTTTGCCGAAAGAAAATATATTCATAAGGACGCGCCTGCGTATATTTTAATTTACGGCGATAAGGTTGCCATGATTTCCGTGGCGGATGACAGAAAACCTTTTGGAGTAATTATAAATAATGAAAAAATAGCAAGAACGCAAAAAATTATTTTTGAAGAGTTATTCAATAAATTAGAAAAATAAAGAGCGTAGCGATTATATTTTTCTCAACCCCGCCTATAGGCGTGGTGCTCAAAAATTATATTCGCTTCGCTTGCTAATTTTTGGCAAATGTGCGGAATAATAGGATATGTGGGAAATAGAAAAGCCGTACCTGTTTTAATGGATGGTTTGAAACGGCTGGAATACCGCGGTTATGACTCCGCGGGCATTGTTGTTTTTGGCAAAGATAAAAGTGAACATTTTCTTGTAAAACAAAAAGGAAGATTAAGCGAACTTGAGAAAAAAGTTGATTTTGATTTTAACGGCACCGTGGGATGCGGTCATAACCGTTGGTCTACTCACGGCGAGCCGAATCATGAAAATTCTCATCCTCATTGGGATTGCGAGAAAAAAATTTTCGTGGTTCACAACGGCATTATTGAGAATTACAAAATTTTAAAAGAAAAACTTATTCAAAAAGGCCATAAATTTTCTTCGGAAACGGATACGGAGGTGATGCCTCATTTGGTGGAGGAAATTATCAGAGTGAAAAAAGGCAAGATAACTTTTGAAGAAGCGGTGCGGCTCGCTCTTCGCGCAATTAAAGGTTCTTACGCTTTTGCCATTTTAAACATTGACGAGCCGGAAAAAATTATCGTCGCGAAAAATTCAAGTCCGCTTTTGATAGGCGTTGGAAAAGATGAATATTTTGTGGCGTCGGACGCCTCTCCTCTTTTGCCTTACACACGAAAAGTAATTTATTTGAATGACGGCGAGTATGGAGTTATAACAAAAGAAAGCGCGCGTCTGGCGGATTTGGACAGAAAACCTTTAAGCAAAAATATTTGCCTTGTGGATTTCACGCTTGAAGAGGCTTCTAAACAAGGATTTGCTCATTTTATGCTTAAGGAAATTTTTGAAGAGCCGGAAGCTGTACAAAATTCAATTCGCGGCAGAATAATAGCTCAAGAAGGAAAAGTAAAATTAGGAGGGCTTGAAACGGTGAAAGAAGAATTAAAAAATGTGGATAATGTGGTGATTACCGCGTGCGGCACCGCTTATTATTCAGGGTTTGTCGGCAGATATTTATTGGAAGAATATGGAAAAGTTTCCGCTGAAATAGATTGCGCTTCGGAATTAAGATATAGAAAGCCGGTGTTTAAACCTAATACAGCCTTTTTAACTATAAGCCAGTCCGGAGAAACGGCGGACACTCTAGCCGCTTTAAAAGAAGCGTCGCGCCAGAATATTTTAACTTTGGGCATTACGAACGTGGTCGCTTCAACAATCGCGAGAGAAGTGAAAGCCGGAGTTTATAATCACGTGGGTCCTGAAATAGGAGTTGCTTCCACGAAAGCTTTTGTTTCACAGCTCGCGGTTTTGTCTTTGCTCGCGATTTTTTTGGGAACCGCGAGAGGCTTAAAAAAAAGTTTTGCCAAAGAGATATGTGGAGAATTAATCTGTATTCCGTCTAAGATGAAAAAAATTTTGCGTAAAGAAAACGATAATGTCAGACGCATTGCCGAGCGTTATCATAAATATGATAATTTTCTTTATCTCGGGAGAAAGTATAATTATCCTATCGCTTTAGAAGGCGCGTTAAAGCTTAAAGAAATATCTTACATTCATTCGGAAGGATACGGCGCCGGAGAAATGAAACATGGGCCGATAGCTTTGATAGACAAAAATTTTCCTTCCGTATTTGTGGCGCCTAAGAATAGCGTGTATGATAAAGTGGTAAGCAATATGGAGGAGATAAAAGCGCGAGGAGGAAAGATTATCGCTTTAGCGACGGAAGGCGACAAAGCCATAAAAAGAATAGCGGATGACGTGATATATATTCCGGAGACAATTGAAATGCTAGAACCTATTTTGACCGTTTTGCCTCTTCATTTATTTGCTTATTATATGGGAGTGTTTCGCGGTTGCGACGTGGATAAGCCCCGCAATTTGGCAAAGTCGGTTACCGTGGAGTGAATTTTTAATAATGTACGCAATTAAAACCGCGCAATTTGAAGGACCTATTGATTTACTGCTTGCGTTAATTGAAGAATATAAACTTTCAATAAATGAAATTTCGCTTGCCGAAATCGCGGATCAATATGTCTCTTATTTGAATTCTTTGGAAGAGCTGCCTTATTATGAAATAGCGGACTTTTTAAGGGTGGCCGCGACTTTGATTTTAATAAAGTCAAAATCGCTTCTTCCGCAAATGATTTTTACCGAAGAGGAAAACATTGACATTTACGAGCTTCAAAGAAGGCTTGAATTTCATAAAACCATATCTCTCGCGGCAAAGATAATAGAAAATAATTTTCAGAAGAATGTTTTACGGAATAGAGAAAAATTTCTAGGGCTCAAAGCGGTGTTTTCTCCTTCCCGTAATTTAACCGTTCAAAATCTTTTTTTAAGTTTAAGATCTTTGATAGAGTTTTTGCCGGAAAAAGAGGTGCTTCCGGAAAAGTTCATTAAACAAACGATTTCTTTGGAAAGCAAAATAAAAGAAATAAAAGATCGTTTCGCTGAATTAAAAAATCTGAATTTTAAAAATTTAAATAACTCAAATGACAAAACCGAGTTTATATTAAATTTTCTGGCAATTTTAGAACTTGTGAGGCAGGGATTTTTATTAGCCGTTCAAGAAACTCAAAACGAAGACATTTTAATTGAAAAGTTATAAAAAACTTTGCGCGGGTTTTGAATTTTAGAGCTTATCTTGTTATATTTAGATTATGTTTAACAATTTTTACCCGCACGCTGAAGACGCGAGCGAAGTTTTGAGTCATTTTTCCGTTGCGCCGAAATTCGGTCTTACCAAGAGCCAAGTAGAAAAAAATAAAAAAGAATACGGCCTAAATATTTTAAAAGAAGAAAAGCGCTTTGTTTTTCTAAAAATTTTTTTCAATCAATTTAAAAGTCCTCTTATAATTCTGCTTCTCGTGGCCGGCATAATCACTATTTTTTTAAAAGAATACCACAACGCGATTGTGATTTTTTTGGCCGTCATTATAAATTCGTTGATTGGTTTTTTTGAAGAAAAAAAGGCCGCCGATGTTTTTGCCGTTTTAAAAAAGTCATTAAAGAAATATGCCGTTGTGGTGCGCGAAGGAGAAAAGAAAATAATAGAATCGGAAAATCTCGTGCCCGGAGATATTGTTTTGCTCCAAGAAGGAGACATGGCGCCGGCCGATTGCAGGATTATTGAAGAAAAAGGACTTGAGATTGACGAGTCGGCGCTAACCGGAGAATGGCTGCCGGTCGCAAAAAATATTTTAAAAGTTGATTTAAAAACAAGAATTAATGCTCAGTTCAATATGCTTTTTATGGGCACTTTAGCAGTTTACGGGTTTGCGAAAGCTGTTGTTGTTAGAACGGGAGAAAACACGGAATTTGGCAGACTGGTAAAAATTTCTAAAGAAGAGATTAATAAATTAACTCCTCTTCAAAAACAAATAAAACATTTATCCCGATTTATAGGAATTTTTGTCGTTTCGTTTTCTTTAATGTTATTTATTTTGGGAGTATTTCAGGGCAGAGGCGTAAATGATATGTTCTTATCAGCCGTGGCCATTGTTGTTGCCGCTGTTCCCGAAGGATTGCCGGTGGCTGTCACCATAATTTTGGTTTTGGGAGCAAAATCTATTTTTAACAAAGGAGGACTTATAAAAAAAATTTTGATGGCGGAAACTTTGGGAGGAGTTGATGTGATTCTGACCGACAAAACCGGCACTTTAACCAAAGCTCAAATGAAAATATCGCGCATAATCACGGCAGGCGATGTTTTAAGCCGCAAGACAGGAAAGAATCTTGTTGAGGCGGAACAGGCTAGAATTAACCTTCTTACAAAAGCTCAATTTGTTTCAAACGGTTTTATTGAAAATCCTAAAGACGAGATTCATGAATGGATAATTAGAGGAAAACCAATGGAAAAAGCTATTCTTGAAGCGGGAATTGAATCGGGCATTCAAGTTAAAAAAATATTTGAAGAGTATCCGCGCCTTGATTTTTTGCCGTTCAATTCAGAACGGCGTTTTTTTGCCAGTCTTCATAAATCAGAAAACAATAATGAAATTTACATAGGAGGCGCTCCGGAAACGGCGCTTAAATTCTGTTCCGCTTATCAGACTGACTTAAACGAATGCAGGTCTTTTCGCAACAAGAAAATTTTTAAAGAATCTTATGAATCTTTTATGAAAGAAGGCAGTCGGATAATGGCCGTTTGTTTTAAAAGCGTTGATCAAAAAGAAATTCCGCGCGACGATGAAAGTTTTTTTGAAAACTTTTGCTTTTTAGGTTTCATTGCTTTTCATGACCCCTTAAGAGAAGATGCGAAAGAATCTTTGGAAGCGGCTAAAAATGCAGGGATACAGACAGTCATTGTGACCGGAGATAATTTGAATACCGCGAAAGTTATCGCGGAAAACGCGGGCCTGATTTCAATTTCAAAAGCGAATTTGGCATTAGACGCGGAGAATTTAACGCCGGGTAATGAAAAAAAACAATATGTGTCGTTTGATGAAATCGATGTTTCTAATAAAGATAATATCGCGAATATTATTGAGGATGTGAAAATATGGGCCAGAGTTTTGCCTCATCAGAAAATGGCAATTGTGGAAAGCTGGCAGGCTAAAAATAAAATTGTGGCCATGACGGGAGATGGCATAAACGATGTGCCGGCTTTAAAGCGCGCTGACATTGGAATAGCTTTAAATTCCGGCGCGGATGCAGCCAAGGAGGCTGCTGATTTAATACTCACCAACAATAGTTTTAGCGTAATAGTCGAAGCCGTGAAGCAGGGAAGAATTGTTATGGATAATATAAGAAAAGTTTTAACATATCTTTTGTCGTCGGGCTTTACTGAAATGATTTTAATTGGAGGAAGCATTATATTTAGCTTTCCTTTACCGGTTTTGCCGAATCAGATTTTGTGGGCGAATATAATACAGGAAGGATTTATGAATTTTGCCTACGCGTTTGAAAAAGAAGAAGGAAATGTTTTGAAAAGAAAAAAGACTGGCGGCCGTTCGCTTTTTACGAAAGAGATGAAAATAATGATTTTTGTTATAGGCATAATAACAGACCTTTTTCTTTTAGTCTTATTTTTTATCCTTCTAAAATTAAATTATGACTTATCAAAAATTAGGACCATTATGTTTGCCGGTCTTTCAAGCGACGCAATTTTTTTCGCCTTGTCTCTTAAGAATTTAAGTTTGCCTATTTGGAAAATTAATATTTTTTCAAACAAATATCTTTTGTTTTCCTTATTTTTAAGCGTTCTATTTCTCATCGCGGCTCTATTTTTACCGTTTCTTCAAAATATGCTTGAGCTTACCCCTCTTACCTTTCAAGAGATTATTATAATTCTCGGCATAGGCATTTTTAATTTTATAATAATTGAAATCGCTAAATTTTTTATTGTTTTGCGCAAAAATCAAAAAGCGGAAGTTTAACTTCCGCGTATGAATTATTTGTCTATTTTTTCAATTCTTTTTTGGTGGCGGGAAAAATTTTGGTCGGAAGGATCAGGATACAAAGTTTCAAGCCAAAGTTTCACGGCGTTTTTTGCTTCTTGTTCGTTTAAAAATCGCGCGCCTAAAGACAAAACATTCGCGTTGTTATGTTCGCGCGAAAGTTTTATAATTTCTTCATTATAACCGTAATAAACTATCGCTCTAATGTTTTTAAATCTGTTCGCGCACATAGCTTCTCCTTGTCCCGAGCCTCCTAAAATTATGGCCATTGAATCAATGCCGTTTTTTAAGTCCTCTTCTAAAGCGCGCATTGCCGGAATTATGAAGTCTGGATAGTCATCTTCCGAGTTAAATTCAAAAGCGCCGAAATCTTTTATTTCATGTCCTGCTTCATTTAGAAAAATTTTTAATTTTTCTTTTAATTCAAAACCGGCATGGTCTGATGCGAAATATATTTTCATTTTATTTTAACTTCCTCTTCTTCTATTCTTTTAATCCTTTTTTCGTGGTCTTCTAACTTTAATTCGTGTTTTCTGTATTGATGCGCTCCAATGGCATTTTCATTTTTTAGGTCATTAAGAGCTCCATAGATATGGTCAAAATGATCAAGAAGTTCATTTCTTGTCATAAACTCTTCTTTCATCTCCTTTCTTGTCATAAACTCTTCTTTCATCTCCTCTCTCGTCATAAACTTTTTTTCCATTTCTTCAAATCCTTTTTGAGTCGCTATAGCCAATTTATCAATATTTACGAGGGTTTTTTTGGTTATCGTTGCCAATGTTTCAAGCGTCATTTTGCTTTTACTTTTATTATTTTCTTTTTTGTTTTTCATAATTCAAACTTTACAAAATATTTTTTAAACTTTCAATGTGTTTTATTAACATTGCGCAATAACCCCATTCATTATCATACCATGAAAGAATTTTTACTAAATCGTGATCTATAACACGGGTAAAAGCGAGGTCGGCTATAGAACCGTACGGCTCGCCTAAAATGTCGGTTGAAACAAGCGGCTCGCGCGACACCTTAAAAATTCCCTGCCACTCGGGTTTTGCGGCGGCTTCCGTTAAAATATTATTTATTTCTTCCGCAGAAGTTTCGCGCGCGGCTAAAAAAGTAAAATCAATTAAAGAGCCGGAAATAACCGGCACGCGCATAGCCACGCCGTCAAAAATATTTTTCATTTCCGGTATCGCTTGAAAAACAGCTTCTGCGGCGCCGGTCGAAGATGGGATTATGTTTTGCGCTCCGGCTCTTCCCCGTCTAAAATCTTTCGCGTCCGGTAAGTCAACCAAGCCTTGCGTGGCGGTATATCCGTGCACGGTGTTTAAAACCGCTTTTTTTATTCCGGGATTTTTCATCATAATCGCGGCAATCGGAGTCGTGGCGTTTGTGGTGCAGGACGCGTTTGAACTAATTTGGGAATCGGCTAAAAAATCAATTCCGACATTCGGGGTCGCGGTCTTAGTTTTTTCATCTTTTGCCGGCGCGGTT
>CAZCIQ010000003.1:0-24495 GCA_964499175.1 uncultured Candidatus Saccharibacteria bacterium
ATGCCGATTAGCCAAAGATTTTTTGACGAGTATAAAGATAAGGGAGATAATTAAATGAATATTGTTCTTATCGGAGTTGGCGCGCTTGGTTCTTTTTTAATCCAAAATTTTTTTGAAGTTGAGTTAAAAAAATTGGCGAAAATTTTTGAATCAATCATTATTTTTGATTCTGATATTGTGGAAGAAAGAAATTTAGAATATACAGCGTATAACAAAAGCGATGTGCTTGTTCCTAAAGTGGAGGCCGTAAAAAGAAAATACGGAAATGAATTTAATATAAACGGATTTTTTGAAAAATATTTTGGCCAGGAATTTCCACATTGTTCAATGGTTATATCGGCGGTGGATTCCATGTCTTCAAGAAAAAATATTTGGTTTCAGGCGGCTTACAGGCAAAGGGAAAAAGTGATTTTCTTTTTTGACGGGAGGGTGAGTTTTGATACTTTCAGGGTTTATTCTATAAATCCGAATATTGTTGAAGAAAGGTCTTTTTATGAAAAAACTTTGTATTCCGATAATGAAGCTCGTTTTGAGCCATGCGGTATGAGAAATAAATCTTCTTTTGAAAAATGCGCGAAGAAGATTCTTAAAAATATGGATTACTCTATAAAACATAAAAAGACGGCTGAAAAAGAGTTTATTTTTGATGTTAAATTAAACGAAGTTTTAGTTAAAAACTAAATTGAAGTTGTTGGACGCCTTGTCTATTTATAGGTAAGAGCGAAGCCAACGATGAAGGAGAGAAAAGCAAACTGCTTTGCTTTTCTCCCGGTTTTTTAAAAGAAATTTTCGTTGCCCCGCCATGGCGGGGCAGAAAATAGGAGAAGGAAATGTCTGATCAGAAAGCAACCGTTCCTATTGATATAAGAAAAAGCGGAGAAGGCACGGAAACGATATATGGAGTTCCGGGTGAACCGCTTGAAGAAACTTTAAAAAGAGCCGGTAAAAAAATAGATTCTGATGAGGAAGCTTTTATAGGCGGAAGAAAGATTGATCCTAAAAAAGAACAGGTTTATATTCCTTTTTCTGGAAGAGATCAAATTGATGTTTTGAAGAAAAACGCGCCTCAAGGCGGCGGCGGAAAAGAAAAAGGACGGCAAACTGTCGTGGTTGTGCCGAAAGCGGCTGGCGGTCTGTTTTTCTTTTGCTTTGGTTTTTAAATTTATGTAAAATAAAAAGCCTGTTTAGAAATAAACAGGCTTTTAATTTAATTTTTATAAACTTTTTTCTTTATGTTCTTTTCCGTCAAACGTGTACAATTTTTTTTTGTCTTGCACTGTTGTTTTTAAATGAACCGGTCTTTGCCAAACTTTATAAGTTCTAGCCAAGACTTCTTTGGAGTAATTAATTTTTAAATCAATTCCATTGTGGCCATGCTCTAATAAGAGCTCTCCCGCGTTGTTATAGTTTCCGTCTGTTGCATAAATGAATGGTTGCCCTAAATTTGTCAGATTGAAAAGTAATGTTTCCCGAATAGTCAAGAATTCTCTTGACGCTATTTCATACCAATTTTTTTCCACGTTAAATTTATAGGAAAACATTTTTTGTTTTTCGCAAAATTTTTCATCCATAAATTCGCTGATAAAACCGATGTCGTTGTATATTTTTCTTACTTCAAATATTTTTTCTCGACCTAAACCAAGTTTTTTATCAAAATTTTTTTGGTCTTTATAACTGCCGTTTTTAAGGCAGTCCTTCCATTCTTCTCCAAATTGCCCTTTATTCCAACGTTCTTCAATGTGTTCAAAGAGCTCCTTGCCCATTTTATAGGGATTGAGTCTCCCGGGGCTAATCGCGAGCGTTCCTGAATGATGGTCGGCGTAGTCTATAAGCTCTGAGTCGGTTAAAAGCGGAGGAAGAGCGCGGTCTTTCATATACTCATTATTTTTGTCGCTGCCTGTAAGTATTTTTGAATGCCAATAAGACGCCCATCCTTCATTCATTATTTTTGTCTGTCCTTGCGGAGAAAAGTAGTACATTTCTTCCCGCACGATTGATAAAATATCTCTTTGCCATTCTTCAAGCGGAGCATAGTCAATTAGAAATTGCAGAACATCAAGTTCCGGCTGTTCCGGAATTTTTCTGCCAATTTCCACTTTTCTTAACGACTCCTTTTTTTCTTTGATGTTTTGTCTTTCTTTTTCCATTAATTCAGGCGGGTTTTCAAATTCATCCATATATTCTTTATATCTTTCGTCATCAAATAATTTAAACGGCGATTCAGCTTCTTCTTTTTGTTTTCTTTCTTTTTCTTTCCTAATAATTCCGAGCGAATGGATATCAATCAAGTTTTCAATAGACAAACAAATATCAATCCAGTCTGAAACAACGTTTTCCCCGTACTTTTCTATATAACGGCGCACCCGCATTCCGTGATTTGCGAATTCGTCAACCATATTTCTCGCTTCAACGGGAGCGAAATAAGCGTTTGTCCGAAAGAAATCTACATGGCCGAAAACATGGGCTATTACTATTTTTTGGTCAATTGGATTATTCGTGTCTAAAAGATACGCGTAAGCTGGTATATTATTTATGACCATTTCATAAATTTTTTGTAATCCATAGATGTATGGTTTTTGAAGAGACTCAAATTCCATACCAAAACTCCAATGGGGATAGCGCGATGGGAATCCTCCTTTGGACGCAATTTTGTTTAATTGTATGGAATCCAAAACTTCAAATATTACTTCATTTTCTAAATCTTTTTTAGGAACGATATTTAATCCATAATGGCTCGCGTAATCTCGCGCTTTGTATTTTAATTCTTTTATCCAGTGAGGCAGTCTGTAAATTTCGCCTAAGTTTAAAGCTTTAGACATTTTAGTTTTCCTCCTGTTATTTTTTAAAATGGCGGATTTTTGTTCCGCCATTCTCGGTTACTTTTTCTTTCCCAGCACGTTTTTTAATGCGTCAAAAATCGCTTCACTGTCATCGCTTGCAATATCCGTTGTTTTTACTTTCTCTTTATCTTTATAGTCCCCCAAATGGAGGTCTAAGTCCTTTTTAAACTCGCCGGCTCCATAAGCGCTGTGCACTTGGAAATAGCCGAAAAGATTTGATTGCGGCAAAATCTTTTTTTCCAGTATTTCCATACATAATTTAGTGTCGCCGCCGCCCCAGTTATCTCCGTCTGAAAAATGAAAACCGTAAATATTCCATTCTTCCGGAGAATAAATCATTTTTTTATCGCCGAGCCGCGCTCCCATATTCGGGTTTATAAGTTTCGCGAATTCATTATACGCTGATGAAATTTTCGTGCCGCCTGATTCTCTGGTATGGTAAAAAGTTTCACTGTCAACCAGACGCGCCGCGGCGTCATGGACTATATAGATTATTTCCACATTTTTGTATTTTTCACTTATAGTAAGCCAGCTTTCAATCCAAAAAGCGGTAATGCGCACTATTGCTTTTTGTTCTTCTCCCATAGAGCCGGATATGTCCATCATAAAAACAATTAAGGCCGCCGCTTCAGGTTCAAAAATAGTTGTCCACGACTTGTATCTTTTGTCGCTTTTTTCAGGAATCACAATAGGATTTTCCGGATCGTAGGCGCCGGATTGTTGCTGTCTTTTCAGCGCTTGTTTATATGTACGTTTAAAATGTCTTAGTCCTTCAGGGCCTTCAAACGCAATGGTGTTGTATTTGTCTTTAAGCTGGGTTAACACTCTTTTTCCCTTTGGTTCGGGAGGAGGAAGTTCTAGTTCCTCAAAAAGGGTTTTTGCCAGTTCTTTAAAAGAAATTTCCGTTTCTATCAAATGATCGTCTCCGGGAAGTTCTCCGGCTTTTCCCGTTCCTTGTTGCGGATCTCCGGGAGCAAGCGGCGTTCCCACATCGCCTTCGCCTTGCCCTACTCCTCCTTGTCCTTGTCTGCCGTATCTATGGGTGGGATTGTCAAGATGAGGAAGCGGAATACGCACTAGCTCTTTGCCTTTTTTGCCTATAATTTCGCGGGTTGTTAAAAATTTTTTAGCGCTTTCCTTTAATTTGCCTCTTTTCCTTTCTTCCCAAGCTTTATCATCGCTATCCGTGGTTATAATTTGCAAGTCTCCTAACATTTTTGTTCTCCTATTTTCTGCCCCGCCATGGCGGGGCAACGAAAATTTCCATTCTGGAATCGGGAAAAAAGCAAAGCAGTTTGCTTTTTTCTCCCATTTTCTACTTTCACAGGAGGTGCGACCTCCTGTGAAAGTCAGCTAATTAAAGAAATAGGGGCGCTTAAAACGCGCCCCCTTGATGATTATTTATTATCTTTATCCTTTTTGCTCGCCGCGAGCAAGAATGCTCGCAACGAAATTCAAGACATCGGTCGCGCAAATTTCACAATACCCATGTCTTTCTATTAATCTTGTCTTTATAACATTTATTTTTTTTTGGGTTTCTTCGTCAACAACCCTTGAAACTATGCTGCTTAATTTTATAGAATCTTTATTGTCTTCAAAAAGCTTTGCTTTCAAAGCTTCGAGCAGCCGTTCATTGGTTTTATAATCAAATTTTTTTCCGTCTATGGCAAGGGCGCCAATGTAGTTCATAATTTCTCTGCGAACTTCGTCTTTTCGGTTTTCTTCAATCTCACTGCGTTCCTCCACGGAACGCATAAGCCGTTCGTCCGGCGGTTCATCTTGGTGTGTATATTTATTTTTAATTTTTTCTTTTTGCGTATACGCTTTTATACTATCAATATAATTTCCACAAAGCCGTTTCAACGCCTCTTCATCTGCCGAAATAGCTTCCTGGACTTCGTTTTTTACTATTTCCTCATATTCGGCTTTAGCTAAGCCGAGAAGTTCGGTAAACCTTTTTCTCTGGTCTTCGGAGGTTATGAGCGAATGATGCTGCAATCCGCTTCCAAGCTCGTCTAAAACCATAAAAGGATTTAAGCATCCGGCAGTTTCTTCAGGTCCCGCAATCAAGGCGTTTGCAATTTTATCTTGGACATAGCGGGGAGATATTCCATCCATTCCCTCGCGCTCAGCTTCTTTTCTAAGTTCTTTAACATTATCCTCGGTAAACCCTGGAAGGGTTTTGCCGTCGTAAAGTTTTAGTTTTTGGACTAACGAAAGCTGCGCCTTTTTTGGTTCTTCAAGACGAGTTAAAACCACCCAAAATGCCGCCATTTCCAAAGTATGCGGAGCGATATGCCGCCCCTTGATTTTTTCGCTGCTATAATCTCTCTTATAAATTTGGATTTCATGTCCCCATTTTGTGATATAAGGTATATCGATTTTTACCGTTCTATCTCGTAGTGCTTCCATAAATTCGTTTTTCTGGAGCTTTCTGTATTCGGGCTCGTTGGTATGCCCGATGATGACTTCATCAATGTCGGTTTGAGCAAACTTTTTGGGCTTGATTTTATGCTCCTGAGAAGCTCCCAAAAGGTCATAAAGAAAAGCCACATCAAGTTTTAGAACCTCAATAAACTCAACAAGACCGCGATTAGCGATATTAAATTCGCCGTCAAAATTAAAAGCGCGCGGGTCGGAGTCAGAACCATATTGTGCGATTTTGCGGTAATTTATATCGCCGGTAAGCTCTGTTGAGTCCTGATTTTTCTCGTCCTTCGGCTGGAAAGTGCCAATGCCCATTCTGTCTTTTTCCGAAAGAATGACACGGCGGACTTTAATGTGATTTTTTACCATTTTTGCCCAATTTCCGCCGTATAAATTCATAAACTCTTTATAATTCTGGCGACAGAAAGGACAGAGGTCTCCTTCTAAGTAGATTTTATTTTCGTCGTCAAGTTTTTCATTTATTCTTTTTAAAATATTATTTTTTAAATCTTCTTCCGGCGACAAAAGTTTTAGTGGTTCTTCATTCATAGGGCAACGTTCTTCTCTTTTGTCATCGCAAATCCATGAATAAGAGAAAAGAGCGCCTTCTTCTTTTTTGGAATAATCTTCCAGCCCCTTTTTTAATATTCTGACGATTGTACTCTTGGCGCAACCAACCGGGCCGTGAAGAAGCAAAACTCTTTTTTCCGTTCCGTATCTTCTGGCCGCGGCTTTAAAAAAGTTCACAAATTTCATCAACGGCACATCCAGGCCGTAAATCGCGTCTTTTCCGGCGAATTCCGTAAAAATTTTGTATCTTGTTATTTTCTTTTTATAATCCACGTATGTTTCCGTGCCATGATATAAAATCATATCATAAAGCCTTTGAAAAGCGCTTTTTGCTGCAACCGGGTTTAGTTGGACTATTTTTAAATAGTCGTCAAAAGTTCCCGTCCAATTCCATTCCTGGAATTGTTTTTCATCTATCTGTTCATATATATCGTCAATTGTGATTAACTTTCCGTTTTCTTCCATTTTTTTCGTTTCTAGCAATGATAACATTTTTTGTTCTCCTATTTTTTAGTTTTTTTGATTAGAAATATATGCCGGATTTACTTCTTTTTTTCTATTTCTATTTTTTCAACATTTTCCGGTAGCACTATTTCTCCGTCTATTTCGCTTTGTTTCTGCCCGCCTTTGTATCCGCCTGTCACTTTTCCGCCGAATTTTTTTGCAATCTCATTTATTGCAGGAGCGTCAGTGTCGCTCGGCTGTCCTCCAATTCCGTCTTTTTTTGTGATTCTGATTTTAACTTTTTCCTTTTTTTCCTCTTTCATCTTTTTTCTCCTTCTACCCATGAGGCTTTAAATGATTTGTCAAAGACCTTGCCCATATTTTTAACCGAAAATTTTTAGTTAATAACCAACAGAAAAGGCAGGCTTTGCTCCCCATCCAAACGCAAAAAAAACAATTTTTACGCCTTAGGGATAGAATGAGCTTGAGAAGCCTGCCCTTTCCTTTTTCGGTTAAAGTTAAAAATTTTTTATTTCTATTTCAAACGCTATTCGGCGCGCGAATAATTGCAATATTGACCTAGTCAAAAATTTAGGTTTTAATTTTAAACCGTATAATTAATTATTCCATAGGTGAAACCTATGGGGTTAAGATTAAAAAATTGATATTTTTTAAATTTATGCAATAATAAAATAATAAATGAATTTTATGAAAAAATTTCTGCCTTATTTTATAGCGTTTATAATAGGAGCCGTGATATTTAGCGGGGGAGTCTTTGTGGGTTTTTCAGAAAGGCCTGAAGTTGAGAAAATTAGCGATTTATTTAATAAGGAAACGGGAAAAAATCCGGAAATTGATTTTTCTCCTTTTTGGAAGGCTTGGAATATAGTAAATGAAAAATATGTTTCCGGCGACAAAATAGATGAGCAAAAAATGATTTGGGGAGCGGTGCAAGGAATGGTTAAGTCTCTTGACGACCCTTATACGGTATTTTTCCCTCCGGAAGAAAAGAAATTATTTGAAAGCGAAGTTAAGGGAGATTTTGAAGGCATCGGCATTGAAATAGGTTTAAGAAAAAATATTTTGACCGTTATAGCTCCTTTAAAAGGCACGCCAGCTTTTAAAGCCGGTATTAAAACAGGGGATAAAGTTTTGAAAATAAATGACAAAGACGCTATTGATCTAACTGTTGAAGACGCAGTGAGGCTTATAAGAGGCAAAAAGGGTACGGTTGTGACTCTTGTTATTTTAAGAGAGGGGGAAGATGAAACTCGCGAAATAAAAGTTTCAAGAGACACAATAAACATTCCAGTTATTGACACTGAGATAAAAGAGAATAGAATTTTTGTAATAAAACTTTACAGTTTTTCAGAAAATTCACCGGTCGCTTTCCGCGCCGCCTTAAGGACAATGATTGAATCAAAAAGCGATAAGCTGATACTTGACCTTCGTTCCAACCCGGGAGGATATCTCGAAGCGGCGGTTGATGTGGCTAGCTGGTTTCTGCCTATGGGCAAGACTGTTGCCAAAGAACAGTTTAATGATGGTAGAGAAGTAGTTTATAGAAGCAAGGGTTATAATATTTTTGATAAATTGCCTATGGTAATTTTGGTTAATCAAGGGTCGGCTTCCGCTTCGGAAATTTTGGCAGGCGCCTTAAAAGAACATAAAATCGCCACTTTGGTGGGCGAAAAAACATTTGGTAAGGGTTCTGTTCAGGAGCTTGTTAGCGTTTCCGACGACACTTCTTTAAAAGTTACGATAGCGCGCTGGCTTACTCCTAGCGGTTTGTCTATTTCAAAAGAAGGCTTAAAACCGGATATGGAAGTTAAAATGACGAAAGAAGATTTTGAAGCGGGGCGCGATCCGCAAATGAAAAAAGCTATGGAAATATTAACAAGATAATTAAATTTTAATTTTTAATATGAAGGTAATTTTATTAAAAGATGTTCCCAAATTGGGGAAAAAATATGAAGTTAAAAGTGTGAAGAACGGATATGGCCGCAATTTTTTGTTGCCGCGAAAGTTGGCGGAGATAGCGGTTGCCGGCAATTTGAAAAACTTGGAAGCGAGAAAAAAAATTGGGGAAGAGTCAAAGAAAAAAATGGAGCAGAAATTGTTTCAAAGTTTGGAAAAATTAAAAGGGAAGGAAATTATAATAAAGACCAAAGCCAACAAGCGGGGAGAATTATACGGAAGCGTGTCTTCTGAAACAATATCCGAAGAGCTGAAAAAACAGGGATTTAATATAGACTCGGAATATATTCAGCTTCAGGAAAACATTAAAAAAATAGGGGAATATGAAATTGAAATAAAAATAGGAGATAGTGTTTGCGCTATTAAATTAAAAGTTGAGAACGAATAAATTTTTATGCATTTGAAACAAGAAAAAACAGTTGTTTTAATAAAACCGGACGGCGTAAAGCGCGGTTTAATAGGGGAAATAATTTCGCGCGTGGAGCGGCGCGGTTTAAAAATTATCGCTTGTAAAATGATACACGCGACAGAAGAACAAATTGACGGACATTATCCAAAGGACGATGATTATGTTAAAAATTTAGGAATAAAATCCCTTGAAACTTATGAAAAATATGGGATGGATCCAATGGAAGAAATGGGCACAAACGACCCTTTTGAAATTGGTTTAGAGGTAAGGAGGTGGCTTATAAGAGGCATGGCTGAAGGGCCGATTTTAAAAATGGTTGTTGAAGGAGTGCATGCCATTCAAATGATCAGAAAAATCGTAGGCAAGACAATGCCGGCGTTTTCCGAAATGGGAACCATAAGGGGCGATTTTTCAGTTGACTCTCCCGATCTTGCCAATAGACAAAAAAGATCGGTAAAAAATTTGATTCACGCGTCCGGAGATGAAAAAGAAGCGGCGCACGAGCTTGAGTATTGGTTTTCCCCCGAAGAAATTCACGATTACAAACGCGCCGAAGAAGATATAATGTTTTAAGAAAAATATATTCGCTTCGCTCATTATTTTTCTTAAAAATCTATCATGCGCATAAAAATAAATTTATCCGTAAATAAAGCCATACAAATACTTTTACTTTTTCTTTTCGTGATTAATTTCAGCATTGGATTGTTTGCTCCGTTTATAGCCATTTATGTTACGGAATTTATAGAAGGCGCGACATTTAAAACCATAGGTTTCGCAATCGCCGTTTTTGCCATTGTGAAGTCTATTGTTCAGATACCGGCGGCCAGATTTTTAGATAAATACGAAGGCGAAAAAGACGAATTTTTCGCGATTTTGGTTGGAGGAATTATCACGATAATTTATCCGTTTATTCTATTTTTAATAAAAACATCGTTCCAGCTTTATTTAATAGAAATATTGGTTGGCATCGGCGACGGTCTTTTGATGGCGGCTTATTATATTCTTTTTTCTAAACATGCAGACAAAGGGTCGGAGGGATTTGAGTGGAGTTTGTTTAGCGTCGGAGGGCTTACCGTTGCTGCCGCGATAAGCGGGGCATTAGGAGGGCAATTGGCGGACAGTTTTGGAATCAGGACATTATTTTTAATAGCGGGGTTTTTAAATATGCTTGCCATAAGCGTTATATTTTTGCTTTATCCTTATTTGGATACTGGTAAAAAAAGGGCGGAACTTCCGCCGATAATTCCATAAAATATGCCTGAACTTCCGGAAGTTCAAACAATCGTTTCTGATTTAAATAAAGTTTTGCCCGGGCTTTCTGTTCGGGATTTTTGGTGTGATTCGTTAAAACTTATTAAATTGCCGAAAAATTCAGGCGAGTTTAAAAAAAATATTCTCGACAAAAAAATTTTGGAGATTAGGCGAATTGGAAAAAATATTTTAATTTATTTATCCGGCGATTTTATTTTGCTTGTTCATCAAAAAATGACGGGACATTTGCTTTACGGAAAATATCGTATAAAAATTAAAAAATCAATCCCGCCAAGGCGGGAAAAAAATCAAAATGATAAATCAAAATTTAAAAATTTATATAAAGAAAAAATTAAAAGTGAAATTTGGGAAGCCGTTGAAAGAGGTCCCTTGAAAGACGATTCTTATAATCAACATATTCATTTTGTTTTAGGGTTATCAGACGGAATGAAGCTAGCGCTTTCCGACGTAAGAAAATTCGCGAAAATTATTTTAGGAAAAAAACAAGAAGTTGAAAATCTTTCGGAAATTAAAGATTTGGGACCGGAACCGTTTCACAAAAACTTTGATTTTAAAAAATTTAAAGAAATAACGGCGAGAAAAAATGGCAAGATAAAGCCTGTTTTAATGGACCAAAAAAACATTTCAGGAATTGGAAATATTTATGGCGATGAAATTTTGTGGGAAGCGGGCGTGAATCCTTTGAGAACGGCAAGTTCTTTAAGCGAAAGCGAACTTCAAAGGATTTTTAAAGCCATTAAAAAAGTTTTAACTACGGCTATAAAAGCGCGCGGCGATTCAATGTCTGATTACAGAAGGCCGTCGGGCGAGAAAGGAAATTATCAAAATATGCAAAAAGCCTATAAACAAACCGGAAAGCCCTGTAAAAAAAATGACGGCGGAATAATAAAAAGAATAAAAATCGCCGGCCGCTCAGCTCATTTTTGTCCCGTCCATCAACGGTAATTTACTTGCTAAACCCGATTTAGCAAGTTGTTTGTAAGTCATATATTATGAAAAAATTCTTGGAAAAAAAGTTGATTAGCATAGTTAGAAGTAAGCAAACCAACAAAGATCCGTCGCATGATTTTAATCATGTTTTTAGGGTTTTTAATTTGGCTGTAAAAATCGGTAAAAAAGAAAATGCCGATTTAGATATAATAATTCCCGCGGCTCTTTTTCATGACATAATTATTTATCCTAAAAATACTCTTAGTAGTAAAAATGAAACTAATGAAAGCGCGAAATTTGCTACTGATATTTTGGAGAATTTAAAAGATTATCCTAAGAATAAAATAGAAAAAGTTTCAATTTGTATTAAACAATGTTCTTTTTCAAAAGGAATTAAACCTGATTTATTAGAATCAAAAATTCTTCAAGACGCAGACATGCTTGAATCTACCGGCGCAATATTAATAATGCGCACTTCTTCTTCTGGCGGTCAAATGAATAGGCAATTCTATTATCCAACTGACCCTTTTTGCAAAAATGGAACCATAGTAGGCAGGTCAAACCTCGATTTATTTTATGGAAGGCTTTTAATTGTAGAAAAAAGAATGCACACTAAATTTGCCAAGCAACTTGTCAAACGAAGAACTCTATTTATTAGAAAGTTTTTGCATGAGTTGAAATCAGAATTAAAAGAAGCAAATATCATCACTTGCTAAATCGGGTTTAGCAAGTGCGGTTTGCTGAGGAAAAGCGAGAATCTCTTTAGCGTATTCATTGGCATCTGGGAATAATTCTTTTATTAAATTTTCATCTAAAATACTGTTTGCGGTTTTGTTGATATAAAAATTTAAACTAGACCACGGATATGATATAAGAAAATTTTTATCTTTTGGAGATAATTTAAGACATCCTTGTCTCCATTTTTTATTTTTTAAATCCAAGGCGTTTAAATGAATGTAATGAGTAATATACATCAGATATTCATTTTTATTTATATGTTTGGTTTTCATTCTACTTAAAAATAACGGGCCTTTTCTTTTATATTTTTTGTTAAAAAATCTTGTAAATGTAGTTCCAAGTTTTTGAAGAAAAAGAGAAGAATCTATATTATTTTTTGCTTGAAAAAGTATATGAAAGTGATTTGGCAAAAGAATATAACTTAAAATATTGATTAGTTTTTCCCCTCTTTTTATATTCCAATTATTTTTTATAGCAATTTTTCGGTTATAAATATTTACATTAGTTTTATCGTTCAGTTCTTTTAAATAAAAGAGGAATTCTCTATAATCAGAAGGCGTTTTAAATATAGATTTATCATCTATTCCATGATTATATAAATGATAATATTCTTGTTCATAAAAATTTCTAAAAGGCATTTTTAAACTATAACTTGCTAAACCTGATTTAGCAAGCAATAGTTTTTTTATCTTGTGTATTAAAAATAAATTAAAACAGCCCCGCCATGGCGGGGCTGTTTTTCCATTTTTAATGTTTAAAATTTAGCAAATTTTTGAAAAATGATTTTCTCTCTTTTCTTATTTCATTATGCAGACCGTTTAATAAGGAATTTTCCAATAAGTCGGAAGATTCCAAAAGGAGTAAATGAATCTCGTTTAATGACGTTGCCGTGTGTTCGTTTAATCCGAGTTCATCTTTTTTTGTTTCAAAGTTTTTGCCAAAGGAACAAATAGCGGCATTTACAATGTTTATTGCTTGCACTAAATGCGCTTTTCTCATTTCATAATGTTTTATTTTTTCCATACTTTCCTTAATTATTTTTAGATATTCCTGAATGAGTTTATGGTCAATGTTGTTTCTTTGAAATATTTCTTTTCCAACTTCATATAATTTGATTAAATCAGCGTCTAAAGGAAATTTGTTTTTTACTTCAAGCATTTTTCTGCTAATCTCTCTGTTTTGTCTGCTAAACATTTGTTCTCCTATTAGGCTTTTTTATTGTTAAACAACTAAGCAACTATAATACAGTTTAGAAATTTTTTTTGTTTTGTCCAGTTTTCCTTGCAAAGCGGTTTTTAAAATACTAAAGTAGGGCTATGATTGGAGAAGAAAATCAGAATTTTGTGGTTCAAGGAGGGAAAAAACTTTCCGGCGAAATTGAAGTAATGGGCGCGAAAAACGCCGTGTTAAAAGCATTTGCCGCGTCTTTGCTTTTTAATGAGCCAATATTCATAAAAAACTGCCCTCTTATTGAGGACGTTAAGAGAATGATTGAAGTTTTGGAATTAATGGGCGCGAAGGTGTTAAGCGAAGGAAAAAGAAATTTTAAAATTTCAGGCAACCTCGCGAATTCTTATGTTTTAAATCCCCAAATTTCAAAAGCGATGCGCGCTTCGGTGGTTTTAACGGGGCCGGTCTTAGCCCGTTTTAAAAAAGTCGTGTTTCCTCATCCTGGCGGATGCGTGATAGGAGAACGGCCGATTGATGTTTTTCTTCAAGGTTTTGAAAAACTGGGGGCGGTAATTAAAGAAGAAGACGGTAATTATATTTTAGAGGCAAAAAAGCTGAAAGGAGCGGAAATTATTTTTAAAAAAGTGAGCGTCACTGCCACCGAAACTTTGATGATGGCGGCTATATTAGCTGAAGGCAAAACAATTTTATATAACGCGGCGTGCGAGCCGGAAATTCCGGCCTTAGCCGAATTTTTAAATTTATCGGGAGCGCGAATAAAAGGAGCGGGTACATATAAAATGGAAATAACGGGCGTAAAAAAATTAAAATTTAAAAAATCGTATGTTATTATTCCCGATAGAATTGAAACGGGAAGTTTCGCCATTTTAGCCGCTTTACTAGGAAAAGAAATCAAAATTAAAAATTGCGAACCAAATCACCTTCTTGTTTTTTTGGAATACATTAAAAGCGTCGGCGCGGACGTCATGAAAGGTAAAAATTATCTTCAAATTTCGGCGCCGAAAAAACTTATAAGCATTGACGTGAAAACCAAAGAATATCCCGGATTTCCCACTGATTTGCAGGCGCCGTTCACCACTCTTTTAACGCAAGCTCGCGGGAAAAGCATAGTTTCCGAAACGGTTTTTGAGGGACGCTTGAATTATATAGAAGATTTAAACAGGATGGGCGCGAATATTATCCAGTGCGATCCGCAAAGAGTAATCGTTCACGGCCCGAGTTCTCTTCGCGGCAGGGAAATGGAAAGTCCGGACATTCGCGCCGGTCTGGGATTTCTTTTGGCCGCTTTATGCGCGAGAGGCGAATCAACGATTCACGGGATTTATAAAATAGACAGAGGGTATGAAAAAATTGAAGAGAGGTTGCAGAAGTTGGGAGCGAATATTAGAAGAATTTAGAAAAATAATGAGCGGAGCGAGCATATTTTTAATCCCGCTTATAGTGGGGTCTGTAAAATTTAAAGTCGCTATGCTCCTTAAATTTTGGCATGTTTTTTATCAGAAAACTTGGAATAGATTTGGGCACGGCGAATATTCTTGTTTATTTGCCTAAGAAAGGAATCGTTTTAAACGAACCGTCTGTTGTCGCGGTTTCTTTTCCTGATAATAAAATTTTGGCCGTTGGCACCGAAGCTAAAGCAATGATAGGCAGAACTCCCGACAGCATTGTGGCTTTTAGACCCATAAAGGATGGAGTGATTGCCGATTATAAAATAACCGAAGCAATGCTTCGCTATATAATTTCCAAGTCTTTGGGTTTTGTGAATATTTTTAAACCGGACGTGATAATTTCTGTTCCAGCCGGCATTACTTCCGCGGAAAGAAGATCGGTGCTTGAGGCGGCGCAAAAGGCGGGCGCGAAGACCGCGTATCTCGTGAAAGAGCCGATTTTAGCGGCAATCGGAGCCGGCATTCAGATTCACGAACCTATTGGAAGAATGGTTGTGGATATTGGCGGAGGCACGACGGATGTCGCGGTAATTTCTTTGGGAGGAGTGGTTCAGTTTGCTTCAGCTAAAGTGGCTGGCAGTAAGATAGATCAGGCGATTTCAGATTATATCAGAAAACATTTTAACTTGGTGATAGGCGACAGAACGGCGGAAGAAATTAAAATTAAAATAGGGTCCGCTGTGCCCCTTTTTGAAGAGTTAAGAATGGAAATAAAAGGAAGGGATTTCTTAACGGGATTGCCGGGCGTGATTGAGCTTGCGACAAACGACACCGTAAAAGCGATTACCCCTGAAGTAAAAGAAATTGTAAAGACGATCAAAAATGTCCTTAGAGAAACTCCACCTGAACTTGTCGCGGATATTATTGATAGGGGAATAATTATGACCGGAGGCACATCTCTTCTTAGAGGGATCGATGAGCTTGTTTATAAAGAGACTGGAGTAAAAGCATATCTCGCGGACGACCCGTTATTTTGCGTGGTAAGAGGAACGGGTATTTGTCTTGAACATTTGGATGTTTATAAAAAGAGCATTATTTCCAAAAGATAAATGTATTTTTTAAAAAAAATTATTCCGAAATCTTTATTTCTTTTTTTTCAGCCTGGCTATCATTATTTGCTGGCGTTTTTTGGCGCTTTAATTTATAGATTTCCTTCGCGGAAAATTTTTGTAGTTGGAATAACCGGCACGAAAGGAAAAACGACTGTCGCGGAAATTATAAACGCGATTTTGGAAAGAGCGGGATTTAAAATCGCAATGATGAATTCTTTGCGTTTCCGGGTTTTAGATAATTATCAAAAAAACATTCTTAAAATGACAATGCCTGGAAGATTTCTTATTCAGAAATTTTTAAAGAAGGCGGTAAACGCAAAGTGCGATTATTTTATTTTGGAAACGACCTCAGAAGGCATTAAGCAATTCAGGCATAAATTTATTGCTTTTAAAGCGGCTATTTTTACGAATTTAGCTCCCGAGCACATTGAATCGCACGGAAGTTTTGAAAATTACAAAAAAGCGAAATTAAAATTGTTTAACGCGGCAAAAAATCTGCATATTGTAAATTTAGACAGCGAGCATAGTCAATCTTTTTTATCCGTTGAAGCGAAAGAAAAATGGGGATACGGAATAAAATCAAAAATCAAAAAGCAAAAAGCAAAAATTATAAATCAAAGCTTAAAAATTTTAGAAACAGATAATTATAATTTGTCGGAGAATGGAATTGATTTTGAAATTGACGGTCTGAAATTCCATTCTGATTTAATTGGCGAATTTAATTTGCAAAATATTTTGGCGGCTATAGCGTTTGTAAGATCGCAAAATATAGAATGGGAAATTATAAAAGAAGCGATAGAAAATTTTCACGGCGCGGAAGGAAGAATGGAGTTTATTAACAAGGGACAGCTTTTTAAAGTTGTGGTTGACTACGCACACACACCAGATTCATTAGAAGCCGTTTACAAAACTTTGACTGTTATGAAATCTATTAATGTCGGTGAGCGTAGCGCCGACAATAAGCTTATTTGCGTTTTAGGGTCTTGCGGAGGGGGAAGAGATAAATGGAAAAGGCCGGAAATGGGAAAAATCGCCGCAAAATATTGCGATGAAATAATCTTAACCAATGAAGACCCATACGACGAAAATCCCACATTAATTTTAAAAGAAATTGAAG
Source organism: uncultured Candidatus Saccharibacteria bacterium (assembly GCA_964499175.1). GTDB lineage: Bacteria > Patescibacteriota > Minisyncoccia > CAZCIQ01 > CAZCIQ01 > CAZCIQ01. Next base: position 16,416 of record CAZCIQ010000003.1, read on the forward strand.
CGGGATTTTCGCCGCAATTTTTAATTTCTAATTTCAAATTTTCAAAAAAACCAAACATTCAAAAGATTTTAGACAGGCGCGAGGCGATTCGTAAAGCGATAAAATCGGCAAAAGAAAACGATACGGTGATAATAACCGGAAAAGGCGCGGAGCCGTGGATTATGGGTAAAAACGGAACTAAAATTCCATGGGATGACAGGAAAGTCGCGGAGGAGGAGATTGGAAAATCATTTTAAAAAATTAAATAGCGATGATAAATCATCGCTATGTTTTTGTTTTTTAAAATTTTAAAAAATCTAGTACCAGGTTCTAGTTTTTCGCAAGACAGATCCTTGCGAGGCATTAGGGTCTTGCTGACCCTGGTTTTCTGCCGGCGTGTCCAGCTTCACTTTTTCGTTTTCGTTTTCAAACAATTTTTCAACTTCTTCCATTGTGACTTCAATAGGAGTTTTGGGCTGATTTTGAGTTTGCTCTTCCATTATTTTTTTCCTCCTTTTTAGTTTAAGAGTCTAAAAGATTTTCTAATTTTGTGTCGCCTGTTTTAAAATTATTTAAAGAACAGATAAGGCAATTTGGGTTTTTTGGAATTTGAATCCAGATGCCGGTGCACGGTTTATGCGCCGGCTTGTCCTCAAACACTTGCCGCTCCTCATTGTTGAAAATCAAAACTTGGCTGGGAAACGGCTTTAATGTTGATTCAGCCCCTCTTAAAAGTTCCCGCAGGGCAAAGTCTGCCTGAAAAGATGCAATTCTTTTTATGTGCATACTAAGTCCGGGTTCTCCCTGCATTCTTCCTTCGTTATCATACGCTCCGTAGTCTAAATTATCATTTTGTTTTTCTTCATCTTTTTCCTTTCCCGTGAATCTTAATTGAGACGCTATGCAGGCGTAACAAGGTCCGCTGTTTGGATAGACAACACAAATTTCTCCGCCTTCGCCTTTTTCGTAGACGCCGGCATAAATGACTGTTTTTCCAGCTTTCCTCGCTTCTTCATTTATAATATGTTTTATGGGTTCATTGTCAACGCACACAAGAATTAAATCAGCGTCCATTATTTGATTAATACGATTTTTCGCGTCGTCGCAGATTAATGAACAGCTAAAGTCTTCATTAAATCTGAGAATAGCTTCAAATACAGCCGACACTTTAGGATATCCTATATTTTTTTTGCCTCCGACATGGCGGATAATGTTTTCTTCTTTTAAGTTCTCTTTATCAATTAAAATAAATCCGCCCACTCCCGCTTCAGCTAAATTTAGAGCGGCGTAACTCCCGCCGCTTCCGCAGCCGACCACGGCCACGGTTTTGTCTTTTAAACAGTTAAACGCTATTTCTCCAAAAATCCTTTTTGCCCTGTCCCAATCAGTCATATTTTATTCTCCTATGTTAAGCAAGATACCATGGAAGAGAAGGTAAACTCGGCAGCAAATCGGAAAATTCGCTTACAACATCTGGCTTTATTTTAATAAAACTTTTGTAATTATTTTTCAGCATTGTTTCTGAAAGATAAGAAAAAGAAATGGATATTTTTTCGTTTAGCCTTGCTTCCAAAAGACCTTCTTCTTCATTCCAAACGCAGTTTATGTTGTTTTCTACGTCGCGCGTCGCGACAACTACTAATATCTCTTCCACTTCTTTGTTGCCGCGCGTCATATCTCTTGCGGTGTCAAAATCGCCTAGCGATGGGGTTTTAAGAACAGCCGGATGTTTATGCCAGTCCCCGAGATACTTTAAAGGATGGTCGAACTTTTTTTCTATTATTTTTCTTTCTCTTTTTTTGTCCCAACTTTTAGCGAGCTGCAAAAAAATTTTTTCTTGATAATTGTCTCCTAAAGTAAATGAATCGAGTTTTCTTTTCGCGGAGTTATCAGGGAAAATAGTTTCAAGAATATAAATATCCGGCTCGCCGATTTCCGCGCTTTCCAAAATTTGCGGAATTTTTATGCCAATTAATGCCCCTCCTGTCTCAACTTTAAATTGCCGTTTAGTTTCTTCAATTATTTTTTTAATTGTTTTTTCGCCTATATATACATTCGGAGCAGTTACGGTTTTTAAGGGCTTTGTTTCAAAAAAATAATTTTTTAGCATTTAAACAATCTCCTTTGGGTTAATGTTGGTTGTGTTGTTTTCCCGGCCATCTTCCGGTATTTTTCCATGTTAAATGAGCCAGAAGCCAATCAATACTCCAAGTGGCTATGCTTACGGCTGTTGATGAAGACGGGTCCCATCCATGGCTTTTGTATCTTGGATGAAAAAGACATATATTTCCTTCCTTATATTTATGGGGGCTTTCTGACACATTCGGTTTAATCACATAAGCTCTTGGCGCTGCAGCCGGATAGTCTTTTTCAGGATAAAAAATTTGGACTATGCAGTCTATAATTCGGTCGTCAAATTTAATTTGAAATGTCATTTTCCAGAAAAGACGTCTTTCGCAGTCTAACGTTAATTTCCCGTATCCGGGATAAGTTTGGTTCATCATCATTTTTTCAACGGCTAAACGTTTTCTGCCTTCTTCCGTTTCCCACCAATTCATATTTTTCTCCTATTTTAATTATCCAGCAAGTTTTTATCCAGCAAGTCTTTTAAATCAGGCGCGCTTATGTTATTTATAAGCATTTTTGCTTTTTCCGTAAGCTCGCCGTCTGAAGCCGTAAGCGGAATGTTTGAAAAACTTTCTTTGTCTTTCGCGACACAAAGCCGCACTGATGTTTTTGCAAGCAGTTTGCCGCACAGAATAAAACCAAGCTCCCAAAACAGGTCTTCTTTAAAATATTTTTTAGCGGATTCCATCTCCAATTTAGAAGGGCAAAAAACAGTGTTTTCGCCTAATTTTAAAACCGGTTTTATTGTTTTTTCGTAAACAATTTCCGCTTCCGCGCTCACTATTTTAAAAGTTATCGGAAAAATTTTGTTTGCCAATTTTTCGTCCGCGATAACAATTTTCGCGGCCGGCATAATCCATTCCGTGTTTTTTGATATTAAATTTCCAAGCAGTTTATTTTGCGAACCATTTTCTTTTTGGATTAAAACAAGTTTTTCAACCAAAAACGCCACTTTTTCTTTTTTCGGTTTTCTTTTGCTTTTTACATTTTTGCCTGCTCTAAATACAGGTTGCGGTTGTCTGTTGGCGTCACCAGACTCATGGCCTCCGCCCTCTAGCACAAGGCTTTCTCTTATTGGTCTTTTATATTTTTGTTGTTGGATAAAAAGAATTGTTTTTATAATAGGAATAACTACAAAAACAGTGATCGTTGTTATGAAAAAAATATAACCAATAGCAGGCATTGCTGTCTCCTTATTTAATAATGTTTTTAGACAAATTTATTTTTCAAAGGTCTTTTGTGAATTCATAAAAGATGATAATTATTTTTGTTGTTTTGTCAATCCCGAGTGCTCGGGATTGAAAAATCTTTGAGTAATGTTATTCTAAACTTATATACATACCCCTGAAGAAGACAGGAAGGGGAAATTTTGGTTTTTATGTTAGAAAAATCATTTAAAATAATATCAAAAAATAAGCCAGCAGGCGACCAGCCGCAGGCGATAGAGAAACTTGTTCACGGTCTTAAAAAAAGATTTAAACACCAGACTCTTTTAGGCGTTACCGGATCGGGCAAGACTTTTACGGTTGCGAATGTGATAGAGCAAATTCAAAAGCCGACTTTGGTTATCGCTCATAACAAAACTTTGGCGGCTCAGCTTTGCAATGAATTCAGGGAACTGTTTCCGGAAAATTCCGTAAATTATTTTGTGTCTTATTATGATTATTATCAGCCTGAGGCGTATATGCCGGCAACAGATACATATATTGATAAAGAGGCGATGATAAACGACGAAATTGATAAATTGCGGCATATGGCGACTACCGCATTGCTTACTCGGAGAGACACTGTGGTCGTGGCGTCCGTGTCTTGCATTTATGATTTAGGTTTGCCGAAAAAATACGAAGAAAATTTAATTCATTTTAAAATCGGAGACAAAATTGAAAGAAAAGAGCTGATGAAAAAATTGGTTCAATTGCAATACAGCCGCACGAATTCCGACTTAAAGCGCGGCAGTTTCAGAGTGCGGGGAGAAAATTGGGAAATTATGCCTCCGTTTGAAGAGATGATTTATAATTTTGTTTTGAAGCATGGGTTTATAGATAAAATTTATAGAGCAGATCCCGTAAAAGGTTTTAATGATAATTCCGATATTCTGGAAGAAGCGGTTATTTCTCCGGCCAAGCATTTTATCGCCCTTGGCCCTGAAAAGGAAGGGTCTTTAAAAAATATAAAACAAGAATTAAAAGAAAGTTTAAAGCGGTTTGAAGCTGAAAAAAAATATCTTGAAGCCGAACGACTGGAACGGCGCGTGAAATTTGATCTCGCGATGATTAAAGAAGTTGGATATTGTCATGGAATTGAAAATTATTCGCGCCATTTGTCGGGCAGATTTCCGGGAGAGCCTCCTTCTACGCTTCTTGATTATTTCCCCGGTGATTTTTTGACTGTTATTGATGAGTCGCATGTTTCAATTCCTCAGATTGGCGGAATGTATAACGGGAATGAGGCGCGCAAAAAAACATTGATTGAATACGGTTTTCGTTTACCTTCGGCAATAGATAACAGGCCTTTAAAATTTAAGGAATTTGAAAATAAAATCGGACAAGTTATTTATACGTCTGCTACGCCTGCGAATTATGAGCGAGAAAAAAGTGAACAGATTGTTGAGCAGGTTATTAGGCCCACGGGACTCGTTGACCCTAAAATCACAATAAGGCCGGCGAAAGGGCAAGTGCAGGATTTAGTGGAAATGATTAAAAAGCGATTAGCAAAAAAAGATTTAACGGAGGATGTTTCGCTCCGAAAAGGTTTTGTGAAAGAGTTTTTGCTACCGCAAAATCGCCCAGCGCGCGATTTTGCTGGCGTTGCTCCCTCGCTCTCTCGCTTCGCTCAAACCCTGCCCGTTCGGTCGCAAAGCCGCGCAAAAGTTCTTTCGCAAAACAAAATAGGAAGAACACTTATTACAACACTCACAAAAAAAATGGCGGAAGATTTAAGCGCTTATCTGGAAGAATTGGGAATTAAAGTTAATTATTTGCACAGCGACGTGAAAACTTTGGATAGAATAAAAATTTTAACGGGTTTAAGAAGAGGCGATTTTGATGTTTTGGTGGGAGTAAATTTGCTTCGCGAGGGATTAGATTTGCCGGAAGTGTCTTTAGTCGCGATTTTGGACGCGGACAAGGAAGGTTTTTTAAGAAGCGAAACATCGCTTATTCAAACTATTGGAAGAGCGGCGCGAAACGCGGACGGAGAAGTTTTAATTTATGCCGATAAAATAACCGGTTCAATTAAGAAAGCGGTTGACGAAACCGAAAGAAGAAGAAATTTACAGATTGAATATAATAAGAGATACAACATAACGCCGAAAACAATAATAAAAGAGATTACGGATATTTTACCGGCGGAAAAAATTTTGGAATTGGAAACAAAACCGATTCCAAAATCCGTTTCCGCTAAACAAAAATTAATTAAACAAAAAGAAAGGGGGATGAAAGAAGCCGCGCAGAAGCCCGATATTGAACTGGCGGCGATTTTAAGAGATGAGATAAGAGTTTTAACAGCCAAAAATCCAAAACAAAAAAATTAAAAATACAGTTAAAAATCAAAAAATTTTTGATTTTAATTTGTAATTTTGGGCTTTGGATTTTAAATTTTGAATTTTTATGACTGACAAAATTATAATAAAAGGCGCTAAGGAGCATAATTTAAAAAATATTAATTTGGAGCTTCCAAGAAATAAAATGATAGTTTTTACGGGTGTGTCTGGTTCGGGCAAGTCGTCTCTCGCGTTTGATACTATTTTTGCCGAAGGCCAAAGGAGATACATTGAATCTTTGTCTTCTTACGCGCGTCAGTTTTTGGGAAAGTTTGATAAGCCGGATGTTGATGAAATAGAAGGGCTTTCTCCAGCTATTTCCATTGATCAGAAAAGCCATTCAAATAACCCGCGGTCAACGGTTGCGACAATCACCGAAATTTACGATTATTTAAGAGTGCTTTTCGCGAGAGCGGGAAAACCGCATTGCCCGAAATGCGGCAAAGAAATAAAAAAAATGACAAAAGAGGAAATCGTGGACGTTGCGATGGAAATGATAAAAAACAATAAAGATCAAAAAGAGCTGATTATTTTTTCTCCGGTCGTGGTTGGAAGAAAAGGGGAATACTATCAGCTTCTTTATGATTTTTTGAACAGCGGTTTTAGAGAGGCAAGGATAGACGGTAAAATTATGTCTTTAAGCGGACAGATTATTTTGTCCAGATACAAACAGCACACCATAGAAATAATTATTGATAGAATTGTGATTCGCGATTTTGATTTTAAAAGTAAAGATAACAGATTGCGTTTGGCGGAAAGCGTGGAGTCCAGTTTGAAACATGGAAATGACGCCGTGTTGTTTTCTTTGGGGGGCGAGGAAATTACTTTATCGGCAAAATTTACTTGTCGCGCCGATAATTTTTCTTTTCCGGAGATTGAGCCGCGCATTTTTTCTTTTAACAGCCCTTACGGAGCTTGCGAAACTTGTCATGGACTTGGCACGGAAGGAGTTTTTTCAGAGAAGATTTGCCAGGTATGTCTTGGTAAAAGGCTTAAATCTGAAAGTTTGAGTATTTTGGTCGCGAATAAAAATATCGCGGAGATTACGGCGATGCCGATTTCTTTGGCGTATGAATTTGTGAGCGGTTTGGAAATGAAAATGAAAAGCCCTGCCGAGGCGGGGCAAAAAGCGCTCACGGAAACCCCTCTTCGGGAAGTTAAAAACCGCCTGAAGTTTTTAATGGATGTTGGTTTGGAATATTTAACGCTTGACAGGCGCGCTGGGTCTCTTTCCGGCGGAGAATCTCAAAGGATAAGGCTTGCTTCGCAAATCGGATCGCGGCTTACGGGTACTCTTTATATTTTAGATGAACCGACGATAGGCTTGCATCCTGCCGATAATCAAAAACTTATAGAAACTCTTAAAAATTTAAAGGAACTGGGAAACACGATTATTCTCGTGGAACACGATGAAGAAACAATCAGAGCTTCGGATTATTTGGTTGATTTCGGTCCGGGAGCGGGAACGCACGGCGGAAAAATTATGACTCACGGAAAAATTCCGGAAATTTTTAAAGACAAAAATAAAAATTCTCTTACTTTGGAATATTTAAGAGGAGAAAAGAAAATAGCTATTCCGGAAAGGAGAAAAATTAAAACTCCCTCTGATTTTTTAAAGATAAAGGGAGCGTTTCAGAATAATTTAAAGAATATAAATATTCAAATACCTTTGCGGAAATTCGTGTGCGTTTCCGGAGTGTCCGGCTCCGGGAAAAGCACGTTTGTCTACGATGTTTTGTATAAAAATTTAATTCGCAAATATATTTACGGGTCGGGCGGAAGCGCGGCCACAGGATGCAAAGCGATTTTAGGAGCCGAGTATTTGAACAAGGTTATAAATATTGATCAGTCTCCGATAGGCCGCACGCCGCGGTCCAATCCCGCGACTTATGTCGGCGCGTGGACTTATGTAAGAGAGCTTTTCAGTTCAACCGAAGAGGCGAGAGTGAGAGGATATAAGCCGAGCAGATTCAGCTTCAATGTGCCGGGCGGGAGATGCGAGAATTGCGAAGGGCACGGCATTTTGGCTATAGAAATGCATTTTTTGCCGACAGTTTACGTGGAATGCGACGTGTGTCACGGCAAAAGATTTGACAGAGAAACTTTAGAGGTTGAATATAAGAAAAAAAATATTTATGAAATTTTAAAAATGACTGTTGAAGAAGCGCTTTTAATATTTCAGGACATTCCTTGGCTTTATGAAAAGTTAAAAATTTTAGACGAAGTCGGTCTTGGATATTTGGAATTAGGACAGTCTGCCACGACTTTGTCCGGCGGAGAGGCGCAAAGAATAAAGCTTGGCGCCGAACTCTCGCGGCGCGACACTCGGCGCACGCTTTATTTGCTTGACGAGCCGACGACAGGACTCCATTTTGACGACATAAAAAAATTGCTTGAAGTTTTGCAAAAACTGGTTGAAAGAGGAAATACCGT
>CAZCIQ010000003.1:24505-32466 GCA_964499175.1 uncultured Candidatus Saccharibacteria bacterium
TGAGCATAATTTGGATGTTATAAAAACAGCCGATTGGATAATTGACTTGGGTCCCGAGGGGGGCGATAAAGGCGGGGAGATAGTTGCGGTAGGAATCCCGGAAGAAGTCGCCCGCGCGCAAGCAAGTTTTACCGGAAAATATTTGAGGAAGATACTAAAATAATTTTCAATTTACGAATTTTTAATTTATGTCAAAATCTTGCGACCGCCAGATTTTGATGGAAGTAATTTTTTAAAAGTCGGCATCTTAATAGCATTAAATAAAATATATGGCATAATAAAATATGGTTTACAATTGGTCAACTGACGAAAAAGAGCTTAAAAAAGATGAAGAAAAATACGCCATTTGGAAACTTGAATAAATGGTGAATTTTGGGCTTCGCGGAAAAAAAATAAAAAAAGAAATTCTTAATATAAAAGAGGCGGAAAAATTAAAGGAAAAAATTATTGAGCAATAAATTTTCTAGTTTTCAAATAATGACCATGGATTTTTTTCTCCTGGTTCGTATAATTCTTTTTTAATTATCTCTTTTAAATCATCAAGAAAAGTGAATTTATCATGTTCATTAAAAGACACGGCTTTTGCCTCTCTTATCATTCCTTTTCTTAAATAATCGATAATTGTTCTGATATGACTCACACCCCTTCCATTATTTTTTGCAGATTGCAATATATCCAGTTTGTCAGCCAAAGCATTGTAGTATTTTTGGTCTCTTTCGGGATTAGTATTTGGAGATTCAAGTTTTTTCATATGTCTAAAAAAATTATTTTTATAATAATTACTAAAGTTTATATGTTACGCTAATTATAATAATACTCTTATTCATATATTTGCATACTAATTTGTTTTGAGCAAGATTTATTGGTTTTAAAACCATCGCGGAACCTCTTTTTTATAATCCAGATATTCCTTGCCTAATTTTTTTTCTAAATCTTTCTCTTCATACAATATCGCCCACAGATGGCTTAACAAAAAAACGATAAGCGGAATAATAAATCCTGTAATAGAACCGATAATCAAAACAGCGGCTAGAGCCACCAATACATTGCTTAACATCATAGGATTTCTGGTAAAGGTAAATGGCGGTTTCTTGGTAATGCTGTTTTGGGCGTTTAGGGCAAAAAATTCTATTTTGTCAGTGTAGAATGTGTAAACTGCCCAAAACCGGAGTATTAGCGCGAGCAACATTACTATGCTGCCAGCTATGATTGACCAAGTTGTTTGAATGGATGTCAAACCAAAAGCCTCGTCTATAAAGGTGAATATCCACGCGAATATAAAAGCGAGGGCTATAATCACTGATTCAAATAAAACTGCTTTTATTATTTTCATTTTTTAATTTTACACAATAGAATAAGCGATTTTTGTTTTTCCTTGATTGGATTTTATTTTTCTTATCACTATTTTGTCGATTTCAGACGCGCTATTTACATGGGTTCCTCCGCATCCGCAAATCGGAAATCCTGTAAAATTCATTACTCTTGCCGATTTGCCTGTCGGCGCTAAAATGTTTTTAGCCCTGGCTTCTTCGGTAGTTAGATTTTTTCTTTCAATTTGTAAATTTTGCGAAATTAAATCATCTATATTTTTTTGCAAGATTGAAATTATTTCTGCGGGATTTTCAATCGTTCCGTCATATTCAACATATGGACCATCAGGAAAATGAAATCCTTTGGTTGGTTTCAGATTTTTTATTCCCATTTTTGAAACCGCGCAATCTAAGAGATGTCCCGCAGAATGAAGTTTGGCATTTAATACTCTTCTATCCTTATCAATCCTTAAAATTACTTTATCGCCTTGCTTAAATTCACCATTTTGAAATTCGCCAAAATGCCAAACCGTTCCAGTTTCATCTAACCTGACATCATTAATAACAAAAATATTATCTCCTGAAACTATTTCTCCTTTGTCCGCAGGTTGTCCGCCGCCTTGTGGGTAGAAAATCGTTTCATTTAGAATAACTGCCTTACCTTTTTCGTTTTCCTTGATTTTAATAAAAATTGCCTCTGATTCAAATAAATAAGTGTTATCAAGATAGTTTAATTTTGTCATAATTTTAAAAAATATTGGAAGTAAAAACATTCATAAAATGATTTTAGATTTGTTCTAAATGAGTTATCAAACTATCAATGCTTTTAAAATCTTTCATTTTACCGCTTTTGTATTCTTTCCTTGATTCTTTTATTGCTTCAAGCAATTCATCGGAGGGATTTGATTCGTTTTCGTTTAAACTAATATGCAGTTCTTTTTTCTTTATAAAACTTCTTAAATAAACATTAAGAATATCGCTTAAATTAAGCCCCATATCATTAGCGATTTTTTGGGCTTTAGTTTTAATTTTTTTGTCAGTTTTGAAATTAATAACAGTAGTCATATTTTTATGTAATTTTTAAATATATATACATTATATATACGATAGAAATATTGTCAAATAAATTTTTGGCTTTTTGCTATATCACATAACGTCCCGGGCTAGCCGATATTTTGCGGTGGTACAATTTTTGGGCGAAGCCCAACACCACCGCAAAATATGGGTGAGCGAGCTAAACTATTTCAGTAAATTCTTACAGTGTTCAATATTGGCTTTTAATAATTCATAGTCTTGTAGAACATCTGATGGCACTGTATTCATACAAACTTCAAATGTTTTTAGATCAAGATTTTTACGGAAAGAATATTCTTCCCAAATAATTATTGCCAATAAGATGACTATAAAAGCCAATATTGAATTTATGATTTTTTGCTTCATTAGAGTGGATGTTAAAAAATAGTTTAGCGAGCGAACCTGCTAGCCCGTGTTATGTGCTGTCGCTTTTAATCTTCATATTCCTTGGATATTTCCGTATCTTTTTTTTCGAGCTTCTTGGATATCTTTTCTGGCTTCAATAATATCTTATGAACAATTATTATTGCCAGTAATATTAATAAAATAAACCCGATGGCTATACAAGGAGGCGTTTTAAATGTAGGATATATACTTCCGATTCCTTGAAGAATAAATCCGAAAGCCAATACTAAAAAGCCCGTTCTTGCTTCAATACTTTGTTGATATAAACCGAGACCCAAATTATCAGATAAGCCACCTGGATATTTTTCCCCTTTATTTCCCCAAGATTCACAAACGATATCTTCTAGATTTTTTGTGATGAAACTTTGAGCAAGAAAATAGGCGCCTATAATATCAAGAAATAGTCCTAATATTGAAGGATGATCAAGGAATCGGAAGTATTCCAAAACGGAACCTATTATTATGAAGCCGAAAAAAAAGATGTATTTCATATAGTCAATTAAAAGCGATGGCACATAACTCGTTTATATACGAAATATTTTCACATTATATTGCATAATATGCGAATATAGATAACATTTTGATTATATTCTAAAGTAAGTTTATGTCTAATATTTTATACAAAAATTTGCCTCAGACGCCGGGCGTTTATTTAATGAAAAATCGCAAGGGCGGGATTATTTATGTTGGGAAAGCGGGGAATTTGAAGAAGCGAGTGTCGTCGTATTTTTTGCGCGCGAATGATTTAAAAACAGAAAAACTTGTTCGGGAAATCGCAAAAATTGATTATAAAAAAACCGATACTGTAATTGAGGCGCTGATTTTAGAAGCGGAATTGATTAAAGAATATTCTCCCAAATACAACATAAAAGATAAAGACAACAAAAGTTTTCTTTATGTTGAAATTACAAAAGAAGAATTTCCGCGCGTGATTTTGACGCGCGGCAGAGATATTACTTGGCTCTCGCAGAGCCAAGTAAATGTTAAAAAAGAAAAATCAAAAACTTATTTTGGTCCCTATATATCCGCCTCAAGCATTCGGGAAGCGTTAAAGATTATAAGAAAAATTTTTCCCTACAGTTTGCATAAAAAATTCGGGTATGCGATACCCGAACAAAAAAGACCGTGTTTTGATTATGAATTGGGGCTTTGTCCGGGAACTTGCGCAGGGATTATAAGCAGAAAAGAATATTTAAAAAATATAAAAAACATAAAATTATTTTTTAAGGGACAAAAAAAACGAATTTTAAAAAACCTTGAAAAAGAAATGAAAGATACGGTGAAAAATCTTGAATTTGAAAAAGCGGAAAAATTGCGGCGGCAAATTTTTGCTTTAAAGCATATTCAGGACATTTCTCTTATTGATGGTTTTGATAATATAAATAGAAATGCCGGTGAGCGCAGCGCTGATATTAGAATAGAAGGTTATGATATTTCAAATATTTCCGGAACTGCAGCCGTTGGCTCTATGGTTGTATTTCAAAATGGAACGCCTGCTAAAAATGAATACCGAAAATTTAAAATTAAAACGGTTTTGAAAAGCGATGACACAGGGATGCTTCGCGAAATTTTGTTTCGCAGATTTTCGCGGCATAAAAACGATTGGCTTTTGCCAGGACTTGTTTTAATTGACGGAGGAAAACCGCAGGTGAACGCCGCGGAAAATATGCTAAAAAATTTAGGATTTAAAATTCCGGTTGTGGGAATCGCGAAAGGCGCGGAAAGAAAGAAAAATGAATTTGTGGGCATCGTGCCAAAATGGTCAAGTGAAAATATTCTTGTTAAAGTCCGCGATGAAGCGCATCGCTTCGCGATATCGTATCATAAAAAATTAAGAGGAAAAGAGTTTTTGCAATAAATCCCGTCCAGTCAAGGCGGGGCTGGAAATCTTTATTCTCTAACGGGGCAAATATTTGTTTTACCGTATTGTTGACATAATGAAAAATTTTGTCTAATATTTTTATGGAAATTCGTTCACAAATGAAGGCAGAAATTTTTGATGTCGGAAATAAGGAAATGGGAGGAAAAAATGCAGAAAAGAAATGGAAATTTTGGTCGCGGGGTTTATGTAAGGGTTTGTGGAAAAAAAGCGGAAGATTTGAGCAAGGCTTTAAAAACGCTTGATAAATTATCAGTTAGAGACGGTATAAAAAAAGAAACAAGAAGGCGCGAGCATTATATATCTAAAGGAGAGAGAGGAAGAAACGGCAGGTTTTTTGGTAAAAAAAGAGCGGAAAGCGCCTGTGATAAGAATGAGATTCTTGCCAGCGAAAGAGATTCAAGATTTAGACTGATAGAACCGGAAAAAGTAAATACTTCTAAATATAATATTTCACGGGAAAACTTTAGTTCTGATTCTCAATATCCGGATGAAGGTCTTTTAAAGAAAGAATTTTTTTTAAACAAAAAAACGGGTAATTCGTTGAAAGATAATGAAAAGAAAAATAAAACTCAGCAGAAAATTACCGTTCCTGATTATGAAATAAAGGCCGTGAAAGTAAGAGTAGTGAGCCGGATTGATAATTTGTTTGTTGTTGTAAGGCCAAAAAAAATTAGAGACGGTCAAAAGGTTATTTTAAGTTTTCCCGGGGGAGGAATTGAAGATAAAGAAGAGGAGATTCAGGCTGCCGTAAGAGAATATAAAGAAGAGGTGGGGGTAAAAATTTCACTTTCTCCCTTTGACTGTTTTTCATACGCCTATATTGATAAACCTTTTAAAGTTGTGGTCGCTTACGCCACGGAGCTTGAAGAAACGGTTGAATTTGAAAAGGGAGATGAAATAGAAGAAATTTATTTGATGAATAAAGAAGAGATTGATGAACTGGTCCGTAAAAAAACGCTTCTTCCAAATAATATAATAATTTGGAATGATTATAAAAAAATATTTAGTAGAGATTGACCCCGTTAGAAGTTCAACTGAGTTTTAGCTAACACTATTTTGTGCGCGAAGTCGCCTTACGGCTTAGATTATTATTTGTTTAAAGTCAATCCCCAAACTTCTAACGGGGTTGACAAAGTAAATTTCTTTGATAAAGTCTAAAACAGATTTTCGTTTTGACCCCAAATCAAAAATTTTTTTGACGCGGGGCGCGTTTTGCTTTTATTACTTCTTTATAGAAAGGAAGGAGTTTAATAAAAGCCATATCAAATTTTTCTTTCAGCCCAATTTTTGGGCGAAGAGGAGGTTTCAAAATGAGTACCTTTGTATGGGAATTGGGAAGAAGAGGCCTAGAAGGTTCTGGAATTGGTTTTGTAAAAATGACGGACGAAGCCAGAAGAATGGTGCCGCAGGTTTTGCGGCAAAGGAACACGGAAGAAATTCAGAAAAATTTAGGTCTTTTTTCCACGAAGGAAGAAGCCGAAGAGAGTGATCGAGTTGTTGGCGCGACAGAGGTCGTTTCCTTTCTTGAAGAATTAAAAAGGGACGATTTGGCTGCTCGTGGTATAACGCTTGATCCTGATTGCGAAGCAAGTCTTCCTTGTTCTCTACAAGTTTCACGGGCTTGCATGAAAAATTTCCGGTTGATGGTGAAGGATGGGGAGAGGGGTTCGTTTGGCCTTAATCTCGTTCTTTTGCGCCGGGAAGACTTCCCGAGTGTTTCCGCTGTTATCTTAGAGAGATCTAAGAAAGCGGCTGGAATTCTCGGAGTAGAAGTTCTTGACACTCATATCCTTTTTGCTTTGTGCAAGCAATGCAAAGAAGATATGATGAGAAGAGGCGAGGCATACAAAGATTACGGTCGAACAATTTCGGTCGCCCGGCTAAAGAAGATTCTGGAAGGCATGGCAGAGAGGCGGGATGAAATCGCGTCTCTTGCTAGAGTTTCAAGAACGAGGCCGGATTATAACGCGAGAAACCGCCATAACGGAAATGAGAACGAGTTTATTCCTCAAAGACCGCCTCGGAACGGAGATGAATCGGTTCCCGTTGAAAAGGAGGAAGATGAGTTTTCTGGAATGGCAGTGGGTGTAAGAAGAGGAGGAAAGAAAAATAAATAGGGCATAAAGCCTAAAATTCAACCTCGATAAGCAGAAATGTTTGTCGGGGTTTTCATTTTGCGGCGCTCGTATTAAGATAAGAGTAATGTCATTCGTTCATTTGCATACTCATTCTCATTATTCTTTGCTTGACGGTCTCGCGAAAATTGATGATTTAGTTGAAGAAGCGGTCAAAAACAAAATGCCGGCACTGGCCTTAACCGACCATGGATATATGTATGGCGCCATAGAATTTTATAAAAAAGCCCGCGCCGCCGGAATAAAACCCATCATCGGATTTGAGGCTTATATAGCGAAAAGAGGCATAGAAGACAAACAAGCGGGACTTGATGATAAACGTTATCATTTGGTTTTGCTCGCGGAAAATAACGAGGGTTATCAAAATCTTTTAAAGCTCGCGACAATTTCCAATCTTAAAGGATTTTATTATAAGCCGCGTCTTGACCGTGAAACAATAAAAAAATATTCAAAAGGAATAATCGCCACTTCAGCTTGCCTTACCGGTGAAATTCCCCGAGCGATATTAAACAGGGATTACGAAAGAGCGGAAAATTTAGTTAAAGAATATCAGGAAATTTTTGGAAAAGAAAATTTTTTTATTGAGCTTGAACATCACCCTAATATTTTAAATCACAATGAAGTTCAAAAATCTCTTTTGGAATTGGCGAAGAAGCGCGGCGCGCCGTGCGTGGCAGCTCACGACGTGCATTACATAAAAAAAGAAGACAAAAAATATCAGGATATACTTCTCGCGATTCAGACAAACAGCAAGGTGGACGATGAAGACAGGCTTACGATGAAGGAAGACGATTTTTCTTTTCGCTCTCCTCACGAAATGGCGGATATGTTTTGCGACATACCGGAAGCGATAGAAAATACTTTAAAAATAGCCGAAAGATGCAATGTGAATATAGTTCTTGATGAATTGAAATTCCCTTATTTTGAAGTGCCGCAGGGATTTGATCAATTTTCTTATTTTAAATATTTAACGGAAAAAGGATTTAAAGAAAAATTCGGCGTTAATTCGGAAGCGGCGAAAACGCGCTTAAATTATGAGATTGAAGTTATAAAAAATAGCGGCTTCGTGAATTATTTTTTAATAGTGCAGGACTTCGTGAATTTCGCGAAATCTCAAAATATTTTTGTCGGTCCGGGGAGAGGCTCCGCCGCCGG
>CAZCIQ010000003.1:32476-40516 GCA_964499175.1 uncultured Candidatus Saccharibacteria bacterium
CGCGCTCACAAAATATTGCCATTGGGCCAGGCCGAGGATCAGCTGCTGGTTCTTTAGTCGGGTTTTTATCAGGTATCACTGATATTGATCCTTTGCAGTATAACCTCATTTTTGAAAGATTTTTAAATCCAGAAAGAATAAGTCCTCCCGATATTGACCTTGATTTCGCGGACACGAGAAGAGATGAAGTTATAGATTATATTTCAAAAAAATACGGAGAAGAGAAAACGGCGCAAATAATAACTTTTGGAACCATGGCCGCGAGGGCCGCTTTGCGCGACGCCGGAAGAGCGCTTGGAATGAGTTATAATTTTTGCGATGAAGTGGCGAAAATGATTTCTTTCGGTTTTTCTCTTCAAAAGGCGCTTCTTGGAATAAGCGAATTTAAAAATATTTATAATCAAAATCTTGAAGCTAAAAAATTAATAGACGCGGCTTTGCGTCTTGAAGGCGTTGCCAGGCACGCCTCAACTCACGCCTGCGGAATAGTGATATCAGAGCGACCTCTTACAGAATATCTTCCTCTTCAGCTTGCGACTTCGCATGACGCGGGCCTGAAAAAACAATCCGTTGTAACGCAATATGAAATGAAATCAATAGAGTCGCTGGGTTTGCTTAAAATGGATCTTTTGGGTTTAAAAAATTTAAGCATTATTGAGTCCACTCTTAATTTGATAAAAAAACATAAAGGGTTTGATTTGGATATCTACGGTATTAAAATAGACGACGGCAATGTTTTTAAAACAATAGCCTGCGGAAAAACCGTTGGAATATTTCAGCTTGAAGGAGGAGGGATGACTAAATATATTAAAGAGCTTAAACCTACCAATATTGAAGATGTTATAGCTATGATTGCTTTATACAGGCCTGGTCCAATGGAGCTTATACCGTCATATATTGAAAGGAAACAAGGGACGCAAGCGATTGTTTATCTTCATAAAAATTTGGAACCGATATTAAAAAATACTTACGGGATTATGATTTATCAGGAACAGCTTATGCAAGCCGCGCAAGCTCTTGCCGGTTTTTCTTTAGGCGAAGCCGATGTTTTGCGAAAAGCGGTCGGGAAAAAAATTAAAAAAATGCTTGCCGAACAAAAAGAAAAGATCATAAACGGCGTCGCGCGGACGACTGGCTCAAAAGCGCTTGGCGAAAAATTCTGGGAGCTCATTGAACCTTTTGGAAGTTATGGATTCAACAAGAGTCACGCGGCGGCGTACGCGCTTATAGCTTATCAAACCGCTTATTTAAAAACATATTATCCGCTGTTTTTAATGGTTTCTTTAATGGACGCGGATAATAAAGACATAGAACGTATTTCTTTTTTGGTAAAAGAGTGCAAAGAACTTGGAATTAAAATTTTAGGTCCGGACATAAATTTATCAAATGAAAATTTCACGCCTCAATATGAAACAGATGAATTGAATAAAATTACGGGAATGAAAAATTGCGCCATTCGTTTCGGGCTTCGGGCAATTAAAAATGTGGGAAAAAATATCGTTGAAGCGATAATTAATGAAAAAAGCCAAAGAGGAAATTTTTTATCTTTCCCGGATTTTATAGAAAGAGTTCCGTCAAAAGACTTGAATAAAAAATCTTTGGAAGCGCTTATAAAATCAGGGGCGCTTGATAATTTGGGAGAAAGAAATCAATTGCTTTTAAATCTTGATAAGGCGTTAAATTACCACAAGGAAGTAAATCAGGCTAGTAATCACAGCCAGTCGTCTCTTTTTGATTTGGTTCATGATAAAACAGTTTTGCCTTCTTTAAAATTGGAAGCTTCCGAGCCAGCTTTTTTTGATGATAAATTAAAATGGGAAAAAGAGCTTTTGGGTTTGTATATTTCAGGGCATCCTTTAGAAAAACATGAAAATAGATTGAAGAAAGCTAAAATGAATATTTTACAAATCAAGAAAATGGCGGATGGCGCGAATATCGTTGTCTGCGGTTTGGTTTCTGAAATTAAAAAAATTATGACCAAAAAAAATGAGCCGATGCTGTTTATAAAAATTCTTGATTTGACCGATGAAATAGAAGTCGTGGTTTTTCCGCGCGGTCTTCGCGAGTTCGGCGAATTTATTCGCGAAGACGCTTGCGTTGCAGTGAGAGGCAAGGTTTCTTTTCGCAACAATAATCCAAGCATAATAGCGAATGAAATAAAGGAGATATAAAACTTGGATGCGCGACTTTTACAGGAGGTCGGACCTCCTGTAAAAGTCGCGCAAGACGCAAGAGTTTTTGCTTGATAATTCCTATTTTTTCAGTATATTTCAAGATAGAAATTAAACGAGGTTTGTAGTTTTTAGGAATGCTTGTAATAGGTGAAAAGATAAGGAGTGGTAAAAATGATAGAAGAAATTTTGTTAAAACCGCTTGGAAAAGTTTACGAACTGAATTGTTTAGTTGGAATCGTGAAGAGCAAAATTAAACAGAGATCTTTAAAAACAAACAAAGAAGACGATCAAAAAATACTTACTGAAATTCAAAATAATCTTTTTATAGCGCAAGCGGAGATAGCGCGTATTAACGGAGAAATACAAATTTCGCCAATAAATCTTTTTTTGGATAAATTAGATGAAGCGACGGTTTTTTTAGCGGAAGCGATACGAGGCCATGAAGTTTTTTTGCCAAAACTGGAGCATTTTATTATTCCGGAAGGAAGCGAGATTGGCGCGTCTCTTTTTCATCTCTCGGCGTTCACGAGAAATACGATTTTAGAAATGAATTATTTTGATCCGGAGTTTAAATGTATAGTTGAATATTTAGAAAGGCTCGCATATTTTTTCTTTTTGCTGGCAAGATACGCAAATCTTATGGCTGGATTTAAGGAAACAAAACCGAGCTATGGAGAAAAGGAAATTAGGATTATTCCATCCCTCTATCCTTTAAAAGAGAAAGGTGTAGAAACGCAAAAAATACCGGATGATTTTGTTGAGTTTACGGAACAATATGTTGATTTAAAAAAAGCGGAAGCGGATCGGGCGCGGAAAGGAAGGGAAAGAAAAATAATGGAGGAAAAAAAAGAAGAATTGGAAAGAAAAAAAAGAAAAAAAGAGCTTGCTAAAGAATTATCCGAGCCGACAAAATTGATTATAGATTGGCTCTATTTTTTTAAAAATTCGGAAGCGCTTAAAAAAATCGTTGAAGCCGTTAAGTTGCGGGGTTTAGGAGTCGTGTGTTTTGATGTTATAGAAACAGTGGAAATTGGAACAGAAGGCGCGACGCAAGAATTTTCTTTTTTTTATGACGCAGACTATAAAGACGCTTATTTTACGGCGAGGCGCCGGCCTTCGCGGGGTTGCGGAAGATGTACGCAACTTCGTAACGAGGAAGATTTGATTTCCGGAGTGAATCCCAAAGTTATTTTGCGGGTTTCAGAAAGCATAAAAACAGGCGAAATTTGGGAAAATATCAAAAAGAATTTGAGGTAAATTTTCAGTTATAAAACGCTAAATTTTGAATTACGAAATTGCTCATTTCAAGACACGCTCGCTCGTCCAGCGACGAGCTCGCTCTGTTTCGCCTCGCGATTCTTCGCTTTCAGCAAAGAAACCATGCTCGCGAGGCTGCAAACGGTCTTGAAACGACAATTTCGTAATTCACGAAAACAAAGGAGAAAAAATGCGGATAGAAAATCCAAGCGTTATAATTGATAAGAGCGGGATTGCGATTGATTTTTTGCCGGTTAAAGAAGATTTCTTTATAAAATTTAATTTGGATGGAGAAGTAAAAGGACAAAAAATTGTTATTGAAAGAGAAGAATATAAAAGAGCGGTTAGATGTTTTCGTTTGGTAAAATTAAATTATGATTTTAAGACGCCGCAAGATTGCAAATGGTATGTGGGAAGAGAAGAGCGCGCCATATTTTGGGAAGTTTTTGAAGATCTTGAAGATGATGAACATTGGTGTTTTCGTAACGGACTGAATATATTTTGTTTTATGTCAGATTGGCGAACTAAAAAATTTGAAGGTTATCAATGTCTTTGTTTAAAGGAAGTCAAAGAGCCTGTTCTTCAAAAATTAAAATCTTTGAAATCAGAAGATAAGCATAAAAAATTATTGTATGAAATGGAAGATAAAATAGGAGACATTCTTTATAATTATGTTTTAATGACCAATTGGCTGGAATGGCTTCAGATGGTTTGGAGTTTGAATAATAATCAAATTCCATTTATAGTCACTGTTCCGGAACCGAATTTAATTGAAAAAGATGTTAGAATTATGCTCCCTGCTTTAGAGTTATCTACTGAGAGAGGCATAAAAGAAGGTTTAAAAAATAAAGGAAAAGACAAAGAGGCGCAAGTTATTTTAGACGCTATAAAAAATATCAAAAAAGAAAAAGTTTTTAATGCAAAAGAAGTCTTGGTGAATTTAGCCAATACACATTGGAAGTTATGGCCTTGGTGGTCGTTTGTTTCTGACGGGATTCAGTCTTGGTTGTTTATGAATGTAAAAAATATTTTATTAAAAACGGCAAAAAGCATTAAATAAAGGAGGATAGTTTATGTTTTCTCTGATTAAAAAAGTAATAAACCGTATGAGACGCAAGAAAGTTATAAATGACGATGTGTTGATTACCCATAACAACATAATGCTTGATATGCATCCTGCTTTAATCGCTATGTTTAGAAGTAGAGCAATTAAAGAGTTGGAAGAAAAAAAGAATCAGTCTTTTACAAAAGATTAAAAACGTATTTATCCGGCACAATTTGTGTCGGATTTTTTTCTATTTTATTATAAAATAAAAATCGCTCCGTAAATTCGGAGCGATTTTCATAAAAATATTTGCCTATAAGCCGAATTCTGTGCCAAATTTGCTTGAGCGAAGCGAAATTGCAAATTTGAGCAATCCGCCGAAGCCTGAAGGGCGAAGGCGGATTTACTGGAATTTTTAGCAAGTTCATTTTTAATCGCTTTAAAACAAAATTTGACGATGATCATTTATCTGTCCCGTTTCTTGCGAAGCGGAATCAAGCGGCACTTCCCCCGCCAAGGCGGGGGACACGGCCTTGCATCAGGTTGGGTTTTTCACACGCGCATCTTGTGATACGCGCGCGTGAGCTCTTACCTCACGATTTCACCCTTATCCCGCCTACATTTAATAAATAAATGTTGGCGGGACGGTATATTTTCTGTTGCACTTTCCGTCCCTTCCCGATTTCTCGGGAAAAGCGCGGCTGTTAGCCGCAACCTACTTCTGCCAATCCGCCTCGGCGGATTGGAGGATGTTCGGACTTTCCTCTCCGCCAACGGCGGAGCAATCATCCGGCAAATAATTTTACATTTATGATTATAAAATAATTATTTAAAAAATCAAGACACTGTTTTTTAAAAATAGCATTATATTTTAAATAGATTTTTTCTGTTTAGTTCTTAAAAAATAAAATAAAAAGGAGGGGGAAATGAGTAAAGCGGAAGATGTGCGGTTTGAAGATAATGAAATTTGCAGTCATAAAAGCGTCGGAATTATTGTGTATAAAGGCGTTGATATTTTGTTGGTAGAAAGAAAAAAATTTCCTTTTGGATTTGCCCCGCCCGCGGGGCATGTAGATGAAAACGAATATTTTTTTGAAGCAGCGGTTCGGGAATTGAAAGAAGAAACAGGATTAGAGGCGATTGAGCTAATATTTTTAATTGAAGGCATGAAAGATAAGAATTCTTGCAGCGCTAAAAATGGCACGGGGCATTATTGGAAAATTTATTTAGCAGTTAATTACCAAGGTGAGTTAAAGGAAAATATTGAAGAAACGAAAAGTTTAAAGTGGCACAGTTTGACGGAGTTGCATAAATTAGCTTTTAGAACATGTGATTATTTGCAAGGAAAAATAACGGAAGAAGGGTGGGAAAAGTCTCCGGGGCTTGAAGTGGTGTGGTATGAATGGCTACAAGACTTAGATATATTAGATTGGTAAAATTTTGTTAAAAATTATAATGCGTTGCGCGAATTAAAAATTAGACGGATACTTGCTCCGTCTTTTTATTTGTTAAAATAATTTTTATTTGTATTATAAAAGCATGATTGTAAAAGCAAAAAAAGGGATAGGTATAGAAACAAAAAGGCATTCGTTTGCCCATATTTTAGCTATGGCTATTTTGGAATTGTATCCTGAAGCGAAATTGGGAATAGGGCCGGCGATTGAAAACGGGTTTTATTACGACTTTGATTTTGGAGCGAGTAAAGTTTCAGACGATAGTTTAATAAAAATAGAAAAAAAAATGCGAGAATTGCTCGCGAAAGATTTAAAATTCAAAAAAGAAAAAATTGATTTTTTGGAAGCTAAAAAAATATTAAAAAGTCAGCCTTATAAATTAGAGCTTATAAAAGACTTAAATAAAGCGGGTGAGCGGATTACAATTTATAAAACATATCTTGACTCTAATCCCAATACTCAAAATCTTAAACCTTATTTCTTGGATTTATGCGCCGGACCTCATATTAGCTCAACCCACGAATTAAATTCCGATGCCTTTAAATTAACCAAGATCGCCGGCGCTTATTGGAAAGGAAGCGAAAAAAATCCGCAACTCACAAGAATTTACGGCATTGCTTTTAATTCAAAACAAGAGGTGGAAGATTACGAAAAAATTTTAGAAGAAGCGGAAAGACGCGATCATAGAAAAATCGGAAAAGAAATGGGTTTATTTGCTTTTTCCGATTTAATTGGCAAAGGACTTCCTTTGTGGACCGAAAAGGGCGCTGCGATTATAAGAGAATTAGAAAATTTTATTATTAATGAAGAGATAAAAAGAGGATATAAACATGTCCGCACGCCGGATATAGCAAAATTGGATTTATATAAAAAATCAGGGCACTATCCGTATTATAAGGATTCAATGTATGCTCCCATAAAGATAGATGATGAAGAATTTATGTTGAGGCCTATGTCGTGTCCTCATCATTTTGAACTATATTTAAGCAAGCCGAGAAGTTATAAGGAGTTGCCGTTTAGAATAGCCGAAATAGCAAAACTTTATAGATACGAGCAATCAGGGGAGCTTTCTGGACTTATAAGAGTAAGAAGTTTTTGCCTGGCGGACGCGCATATTATTTGCGCTGATAAAAATCAGGCGGGAGAGGAAATTGAAAAAGTGCTTGATTTAATAGAGTTTGTTTTGGATAAATTCGGGCTTAAGGCGAACGAAAATTTTTGGTATCGGCTTTCTCTTGGCGACAGAAAAGATGATAAAAAATATTATAAAAATGACAAGGCGTGGGATGACGCCGAATCAATTTTAAAAAGTCTTCTTAAGAATAGGAAATGCCGTTTTGTTGAAGCAAAAGGCGAAGCCGCTTTTTATGGTCCTAAAATAGACATTCAGATGAAAAATATTTTAGGCAAAGAAGACACGGCTTTTACAGTGCAATATGATTTTGTGATGCCAGAAAGGTTTAATTTAATTTATATTGATAAAGACGGTAAAGAAAAAAAGACGGTTGTAGTTCATAGATCATCTATTGGGGCAATTGAAAGGACGCTGGCATTTCTCATAGAATACTATGCGGGGGCTTTGCCGTTTTGGCTTATGCCGACACAAATTGCGGTTCTTTCGATAAACGATAAAGAAGAAAATGTTAAATATTACAATTTTATAGTAAATAAATTAGAAGAAAATAATATCCGTGTTTTATTAGATGATAGAAACGAGTCTATTGGTAGAAAGATTCGTGAAGCGGAAATGCAGAAAATTCCATATATTTTAATTGTTGGTGATAAAGAAATGGAAGCAAAGACAGTGAGCGTTCGTGAAAGAGGCAAAGGAGATTTAGGCGTTATGAGAATTGAAGGATTTTTAAATTTATTGCCCAAGAAACCTTATTAATTTTTTAAAAAGAAAGTTGTTGCGAAGGAAATTTTCTCACGACGTCCGACATCGTGAGAAATTAACAGAACCTATAGAGTTGTTTGCCCGGATGGTGAAATTGGCAGACACGCAAGGCTTAGGACCTTGTGCCGCAAGGCGTGGAGGTTCGACTCCTCTTCCGGGCACCAGAAAGGAAAAATCAAGCGGTTTTGGTTCGCCTCGCTTCGCTCGGCGACT
>CAZCIQ010000004.1:0-16239 GCA_964499175.1 uncultured Candidatus Saccharibacteria bacterium
GAATGTTTTATCGCCCAAAGCGTTCACACAAATCCGGTATTAAAAAATAAATTTAGGTTTAGAGAAATTCCAGATGCAAAATTTAAAATAGATAACTATTTTAAAGAATTGATAGAAAGCAAATTTGGAAAAAAATATGCCACAAATTTTAATTAAAAAAGACGAACATATAATAGAAATACCAATTTTATTAACCGCTGTTAGCGGAAAGATTCGCATTAAAAACCGATCAATCTTGAATGAGTATGGAACGCCAGTTGCAGTTAAAAGAGACGGTTTCTTATTGAGCAATTATGTTGAATGGCAAATTGGCTATGATGTGGTTAAAAAGGAAACAGAAAAGCTCGCAGAATCATCGCTACCCGAAACTGAATTTATTGGAGCAAATGGGAAAGTCAAAGCGCTTTATGAATTATCAGAATATATTTGGTATTTTTATAAATGGAACATCATCGTCAGAGAAGAATTGGAAAGTGTTATCGCTTATCTTAATTCAATACAAGACAATAATTTAATTGATAATAATTCTGAGTTGCAAATTGATCGTAGTCATCCAATTGAGAAAAATATAAATGGATTTGATTTTGAATATACTCAGGTTAAATATCCTCTTTTGATTTACAAATTTAATGGATACGAAATAATTACCGAAATAAAAATTACCGAAAAGCAATATGCAGTTGGCGCGCAACCAATGTTGTATTTATGTTTTCCAATCACAGAATTAAAATCAAAAATTAATTTAATCGGACGATGCGCCGAAATAAAAGAAATTGCCTATTTTGAAATTTCAAAAAGCAACATCAAAGTATTTTTGGAAGTGCTAAAAATGTTTGGCATTTTATCTAAAAACCACAAACATGATATTTTGCAAATTATCAATACGATTATAAAATAATCTCAACATTAAAGAAATTTACTAGAATTGGTGGCGCGCCAGCTTCGTTGGCACGAAATTCGGCGGGCGGGGCGGGGCGTCAGCCTTTTCGCTCAAAAAAGGTTCGCGCATTTTCAAACAAAGGGCGCTATTATCACAAACGTCTGTGTTTTTTAAAACGCAAAATTAAATACGCGGTAATAATTAATCCGTAGTTTAAAATTAAAAACCATGGCGCTGCCCAAGAAAAGCCGTTTACTTTAAAATCTGAAACAGGCCATAAAAAAGGAGTCGGAAAAAATTTGTAAGTGTGAGTTGGTATATCCATTAAAATATGCATAAACCATCCGAGCATTTCAAAAACCGGCCGTTTTAAAAATAAAAACACCAAAAAGAAAACCAAAGCGAAAACAATGGCGCTATGGCTTATTTGGTAGAGTTTATAAGTAATATTTGCCAAAGGAAACGCATTTTGCGGAGCTCCTTCTATTTCTTGCGGTTGTTTCATATTAAAATCAAATGTTCCTTGAAAAGCTAAATTCCATAAAAGCAAAACAAAAGGCAAGGTGAAAGCAAAGAGGTCCGGGAAGACGCCGAAAAAAAACGCAAGCCGCAAATTTAAACGGCTTTTAAATTTTTTATCAACTGTTTTTGCCGCAAGCACAGGCCAAATTCCATGCGAAACTATATCCATTATGTGTTTAGTATAAACAAGTTATTGTTAATCGCAATATTTTTTAAGGTTCGGATAACTAATTTTTAGCAATCATATTTTTGCAATAATTAATTTTATCTTTGGCTACTTTCACTAATTCCGTCCATTCCGTTGATTCGTCGTCTTGCTCGCCAGATAAATCAATTTTATCAATTAAATCAACAAATTTTTGAAATGCCGCAATCGCTTTTTTGTATTGTTTAAGATTTAAAAAAGCCGCTCCGATGTTAAAATACACATTGATATGCTCTTCATTAATAGCCATTACTTCTCGGAATTTTTCAATCGCTTCTTCATATCGGCCAAGTTTAAAAAGAGTTGTTCCAAGACCTTCATAAGCGTAGAAATATTTATTAGAAAAACTGATGGTTTCGCGGTATGCCGTCATTGCTTGATTGTAATATTCATTTTTCTTTTGTTGGTCTGTTTCTTCGTCGCCAAGATTAACAAACATACTGGCGGTGTTGTTAAGAACCTGGATTTTTTGCCCGTATTCCGGTTCGGACACGATTACGAATTGTCTTTGTCCTTTTTTAACCCAAGAAAGTTTATTTCTGTAGCTTTCGTTTTTAATATCAAACATTAATCCCTCGCTTGAAGGTTTTTTGCTGAACTCAATGATATCCGCGACTTTAAGAGGCAAACCTTTTTTATTTTTTCCAACAATTTCTTCGTCAATTAAATCTTCGTTAAATAAATTGTTTTGCATATCTCTCCATTCAACGCTTCCGTTAGTTGTCACTAAAAATAAAATGGAGTGTTGCGGCACGCTTCCTATTAAATAATTAAGTCCGGCTTCTTGCATTAAAGCTCCTCCCAACATTGACGCTCCAACACAGTTTATATACTGGTTTGCTATCATCTCTGATGGATTGTGCGCGTTCAATTTATACGGAAAACCGCTTACTGCCAGTTGAATTTTATTCGCGATTTGCCGTTCTTTCGCGCTTATTTTTTTTGGATTTTTTGATTTCTTAACAATTTCCAACTCGTATTTGAGACGGGTTATTTGTAGAGCTTCGCGTAGATTTTTTTCTCCGTTTTGTAAATGAAGAACTTGTTTTTTAACGCTTTGAGGCAGTTCATCAAAAGGCATTTTTTTCCTCAGTAGCTCCATACCTCTTTTAAATATAGATGATGTTAATTCTCTTTTTGGCGTTTCAATTTTTTCGGCAAGGGCTTTTTCAATTTTAGCGATAAACGCGTTGTGTATCGGGGTATCATAGCTCCATGCTAAATAACTATTTTTTAAATCAAACGCTTTTTCCGAAACCCGAAAAAATTGAGCAAGAGTTTTTCTTCTTTCTTCTTCATAAAAATCTTCTTTCCAATTTGGATCGTCTGATGCCGCTTTTTCAACTCTTTTTTGCCGCGATTCGTAAAGAGATTCCCCTGCGAGAAATTTATCTACAGTTTCAATTTCAGAAACGGTTAAATTGTGAGAAGCGATTTTATCAACATCTTGCTCTTTTTGTAATTTTTCACCGCTTATAAGCGATTGTCCGTAGTCGTAAAATTCTTCGGCAAGAGCGGTCGCGATATATTTTCCTTTGTCTATAAAATCCAATCTTTGGGAAATATACGCGCCGGCGTTTTTAAATATTTTTCCAAGTTCAATAATTTTTTTCTTTGCCTCGTCTTTTCTTTCTGCATTGGAAGAAAAGGTGTCGTGATCCACGGCTTCTATAATTTTCACCATTTCCTATAATTGCAAGTCGCGCGGAATGTAAAGAATTTGTTTGCCTGCCTGCGGTTCTTTCTCCAGTATTTTTTTTCCTTCCTCATTTCTTTTTTCAAAATAATCGCGGCTTATTACGCGCGGATCAATGGAATCATTTACTTCGCACCATTTTTTAAAAAATAATTCAACGGTCGGATTTTCAAACGGCGTTTGTTTTATAACGGGCTCAATTTCAAATTTTTTTTGCTCAAATCCTTCAGAGTTAGTCATATTTATTACTGTGAATTACGAAATGCCTTTTCGCGACCGTACGCGGAAAAATTGGCTTGGTATTTTGCGATAAAATATTTCTCTATCGCAAAATCAATTTTTCTGCGTAAGAACGAGCTTGTCGCTGGAAACCTAGCGAGTGTGTCGCGAAAACGGTCATTTCGTAATTCATGATTATTTATAAATCCAGTATATTATATTTTTAAAATTTTGTAAAAATAAATTTGAAAATTAAGAATTTAGTGTTATAATTTAACGTATGGAGAATCGCTCGGATATTCAGCTTGTTGCCGATTATCTTCACGGTGACAAGCAATCATTTGATATTTTGCTCGGCCGTTATCTTAAGCCGATTTATTCTTTTGTTTATAGATATACAGGTAACGCCGGTGACGCGGAAGATATTACGCAGGATGTTTTTGTGAAAACGTGGCGCAATTTAAAAAAATTTGACCCGCGCAAAAATCATTTTACTTTTTTGCAAGACAAACAAAATAAAAGTTTTAAAACTTGGATTTTTTCTATCGCTAAAAATACGTCTATTGATTATCTTAAAAAAAAGAAAATGATTCCTTTTTCCGAATTTGAGAATGAAGAAGGAGAAAATCTCCTTACTGATAAGCTTGCTGACCCGTCTCCTCTTCCTAATGAATTGCTGGAAAGAGCCGATGTGGCGCGAGTATTATCTTCGGCAATTGATAAGTTATCGTCAAAATATCGCATGGTCCTATTTCTCCGTTATAACGACCATTTTACTTTTCGGGAAATAGGGGAATTTATGGGAGAACCGCTTCACACCATAAAATCGCGCCATAGAAGAGCTCTTATCAAACTCAAAGAATTTTTAAATCCGAAATAAGTTTTTCGAAACCTGCGGTATTTACCCAATAGTTGTTAGGATTATTATTAAGAAATTCGTTTATTTCTTTTCTTTGTGTGGTTATCTTATCGCCGTGTCCATTGTCGCTCAATAAAATATTGGAATATTTACCATCCAAAAACGAAATATAAGAAATTCCGTTTTTTTCGGATAATCCTAAAATTTCAATTAATTCTGAAATCTGCTTGTCTTGCCCTCCGCCTGAAGTGTTTAGATGTTTTGCTTCGCAAAGTAAAATTTTATTTTTTGCTTTAATTATTAAATCAAGAGTTTTATTTTGTTTTTTAGTTTTTATTTTTACATTTAAATTTTTACGGACATTTTTCAAGTTAAATTTTTTGGAAAATTTAACCACACAATAATCGGTTTTTAAAAAATCATCCCAATCAAAAACCTCTTTAAATCCCTGTTTTTCTAGAATAGATACTAACTTATTTTCTCCGCATTTTCCTTTTTTGCGAGACGAATTTGTGTCTATTATTGCTTGCACCCATTCTTCCGGCACAAATTCATTTAGCGTTCTTTTGGTAAAATATTTTTCGGTGATTTTTTTATTATTTTTAAATTTTTCCATTTGACCAATTTTCAAAGCAACTTTTACATAAATGAAGATTGTCTTCATTTATTGGTTCTTCTATACCAAAAGTATCAAAATTTTTATCTTCATTATAATTTCCTTTTTTATCTATATTGTATTTAACCCAAACTTTTTGTAAATTAAACCTTGAATTTTTATTGCAATAATAACATTTTATAAAATTTTCTTTATTCATATTTTTTTATTTTTTATGTTAATCATTCATATTTTGCTCCATTATTCTTATAAAATTAGACAGAGATGCGGCATCAATACCAGTTCTGTAATACCAATCCTTATATTTTTTCCAGCCAGTTCTTGTTCCATGTTTATTAAATTTCTCGAATTCTTTTTCAGTTAATAAAACATTTCTGTTGCCATTATTATTTAATAAATTTTTAATTTTATTTATTTTTTCACCATTAGCCCTATCTATTAACGAAATTGTTTGTTCGGCAAAGCGAGTGGTTAATGGAATTTCATTTTTTGTTGTCGACGATGTTATTTTAACGCTAATTTTACTTCTATCTATATTTTGAGAGTTCTTATCGTCTAAATTTCCACCTAGACACTTAAATAATATACAAGCTTTGTAAAATTCAATTTGATAAAATTCAGTAGTATTTATTCTTTTCAATACTTGTTTGCATATTTTTTCATTAACTATAATTTTTGTACTTTCAAAATCAAAAATTGCTAATTTATTTTTCTTTGATTTCTCATCACTTTCAAAATATCTATATGCATTTTTTGCTCGCTCCAAAGTTCCAATACCTATTTTACAAACATCTTTAATATTGTGCTCAAAAATATACAAAATTTGTTTTTCATTTATCTTGCTCATATTTTTTATTTCTTTAATTGTAAATCAATTGATACAAAACACCTTCTTCGCAGTTTAAAATTGAAAAAATTGAAACTTGATATAAATCTTCAAAGTATGAATTTTTCTCTGAAAAAAATTTTTCTTTAACTTCTTTTGAGGCCTTATTTTTATGCAGATAAGGCGGGTTAGTGCAAATAAATTTATAATTTTTAGGCGAGTTTATGGAATCATTCAAAAAAACATTTTTATTGTCAATATATTTTTTGTCATAATCAAAACCTGTAATTTTTTTGCATTTGTTTTTTTAGCCCAATTTAATAAATCTTGATTTCCGGCGAACGGATCAGCGACTTCTTTGTTTTTAATAAATTTGCCAAAACCTTGTAAAATATAATCAGAATTTGTGGTAAAAAATTGACCTAAATTGCGTTCTTTAGTTAAGACCTTCATGTATATATTATAATGCAATTTAGTATAAAATAAAATAACAATACTCGGGTCTATCTAAAAATAAATGAGAAAAAGTAAAAGCCGAAAAAAATGCACCAAAACATGCCTCTCTTTCGTATTAATAAATAAGAGGCATGAGAAAAGATTTTGAAAAACTTTTTAATCATCTTGAACCGCCCGCGCCTCCGGCAGGGCTTTTAGACAAGATTATTGTTCGTATTCGCGAGGAAGAAAGACTCCTTTTCATTAAAAGACGTTTTGTTCTTTTTTTAATTAGCGTCGTTTTGTCAGCCGGAGCGTTTGTTTCAGCGGTCAAAATTTTTTGGCAAGAACTTGTTGAGTCCGGTTTTTATCAATATCTTTTTTTGGCATTATCTGATTTTGGTTCTATTTTGGAAAATTGGCAAAATTTCGGATTCGCTCTTCTTGAATCTTTGCCGGCCGCGAGCATAATATCGGTTCTTGCGATTATACTGATTTTTCTTTGGTCGCTCAGGAATTTTATTATTATAATTCAAAGTTTAAATTTATCCGTTGACGCGCAAAAAAAATATGGACTTAAATAAATTATTCCAATCAAAAATATTAAAAATAATTTTTTTCGCGATTGGCGCGCTTATAATTTTGCTTTTAGTTTTTAAAACGGGCGTCTTTGTCGGATACAGAAAAGCGAGTTTTAGTTATCGCTGGGGCGAGAATTATCACCGCAATTTCGCAGGTCCAAGAGGCGGTTTTTTTGGAAATTTCAGAAGCGGTTTCGGCGATAAAGATTTTATTGACGCTCATGGCGCGTTTGGGTCAATTCTTAAAATAGACGGAAATACAATTATTGTGAAAGGCGGAGACGGCGTTGAAAAAATAGTTATTGTCGCTTACGATACGGTGATTCGCAAAGGAAGAGAGAATGTAAAATTATCCGATCTTAAATTTGAGGATCGCGTTGTTATTATAGGTTTGCCGGACAGTCAGGGAAAAATTGAAGCGAAATTAATAAGGGTGTTTGATAATGACGCAAATGATTTTCTTTTTAAACATTCCCGTTCGCGTTTTTTATTTTAATGTTTTTTAATTTTTATATTTTATGTTTTCAAAAATATTTAAACAGTTGATAAAGCACAAATTTATTTCCGGCGCGATCGCCATTTTAATCATTGGCGGCGGTTATTTTGGTTATACAAAAATTTTCAGTAATAATGGCGCGGTCCGCTACGCGACAGCGCAGGTTAAAAAAGGCAGTATTGTCGTTTCAATTTCAGGAAGCGGCCAGGTTTCTGTTTTTAATCAAGTGGACATAAAATCAAAAGCGTCCGGAGAAGCGGTTTATGTCGGAGTAAAAAACGGCGAAGAAATCGGCGCCGGCGCGTTAATTGCCGAGTTTGACGCGCGAGACGCGCGAAAAAATGTGCGCGACGCGGAGGCCAATCTCTCAAGCGCGAAAATTTCGCTTGAGAAATTAAAAAAACCGGCGGACTCGCTTTCAATTCTTCAGGCTGAAAATTCGTATGCCGCGTCAAAAGACAATTTGACAAAATTAAAACTTTCTCAAGAACTATCTTATCAAAAAGCACTTGAGTCAAAGCAAAAAGGGGAAGATGATTTAAAGAAAGCTTATGAAGACGGTTTTAACGCCGTGTCTGGCGCTTTTCTTGATTTGCCCACGGTGATTACCGGGCTTCAGGACACGCTTTTTTCAGGAAGCGCGGCGCTCGGCGGAACAAGCCAGTTTAACATTGACTACTACACGGATGCCGTAAAAAATTATGACAGCAAAGTTTTTGATTACAAAAATAATTTTCAAACGACGAATTTAGCGGCGCGAAAATCCTACGATGAAAATTTTGCTTATTACAAAGCGTCTTCAAGATTTTCCGGCACGGAAACAATAGACACTCTTATAAATCAAACCTATGATGACGCGAAAAATATATCCGAGGCGATAAAAAACGCGAGCAATCTTATACAATTTTATCAGGACAAACTTACAGAAAGAAGCATTAAGCCCAATTCTCTTTCTGATTCTCATTTATCCGTTCTTAACGGTTATACCGCGAAAATAAATTCTCGTTTATCGGATCTTCTTTCAATAAAAAGTACCATTAAAGCGAATAAAGAAGCGATTATAAATTTTGAACGGGATATTAGGGAGATGAATCAAAATCAGCCGTTTGAATTATCCGCCGCCGAGCAATCCGTAAAAGAAAAAGAATATTCTCTTGCTAAACTTAAAGCTGGAGCGGATTCTTTGGATATTGAATCTTCCGAGCTCGCGGTTAAACAGAGAGAGAACGCGCTGAGCGATGCTAAAGAAAAACTTGACGATTATTTTCTGCGCGCTCCGTTTGACGGAGTAGTCGCCAAACTCAATATAAAAAAAGGCGATTCTGTTTCGTCCGCCTCGGTTATTACCGCATTTATCACTAAACAAAAAATAGCGGAGATTTCTTTAAATGAAGTTGATGTAGCGAAAATAAAAGTTGGTCAGAAAGCCACGCTTACTTTTGACGCTATTCCTAATCTTTCTATAAGCGGGCAAGCGGCTGAAGTGGATACCGTTGGAACTGTTTCGCAGGGAGTTGTTACTTACGCGGTAAAAATCGCTTTTGATACTCAAGACGATAGAGTGAAACCGGGAATGAGCGTTTCAGCTGCCATTATCACCGAAGTAAAATCGGACACTCTTTTTATTTCAAACTCGGCGGTAAAATCGCAGGGCGGAATAAGTTACGCGGAAATTGTAGAAGGCGATGACAGAAATTCGGCTCTTGCCGCGAATTTAAACGGGGTAATTTTTAAAAATATTCCGCGCCGTCGGCAAATTGAAACCGGAACGATAAGTGATGAATTTACGGAAATAGTTAGCGGCCTTAAAGAAGGAGATGTAATTGTAATAAGAACTATTCAGCCGACTGCCGTGTCCGCGCAACAAAATTCTTCCGTTAGAATCCCCGGCATTACCGGAGGAGGGGGGGGGCGGTGGAGGCGGAAATAGAGGAGGACGTTAATTAATTTTATATGATTGAATGTAATAATATCAGCAAAATTTATAAAAACGGAGAAATAGAAACATACGCGCTTAAAAATGTGTCATTTAAAATTAATGACGGGGAATTCGTGGCAATAATGGGACCTTCCGGTTCCGGAAAGTCAACGCTTATGCATATTTTAGGATGTCTTGACACGCCGACGGAAGGAGAATATTTTCTTGATGAACGCGATGTTTCAACTTTTTCAGACGATGAACTCGCCGATATTCGTATGAAAAAAATCGGTTTTGTTTTTCAGTCGTTTAATCTTTTGCCGCGGGCAACAGCCATGCGAAATGTCGGTTTGCCTCTTGTTTATTCCGGCGTCAAAAAAGAGGAGCGGGAAAAAAAAGCAAGGGAGGCGCTTACCGCTTCGGCTTTTCCGGAAAAATTTTGGAATCATTATTCAAACCAGCTTTCAGGAGGCATGACTCAAAGGGTTGCCATAGCGAGAGCTCTTGTTAATAATCCAACTTTGATTTTGGCGGACGAACCGACGGGAAATCTTGACACTAAAACAGGAGAAATTGTGCTTGAGACTTTTCAGAAACTTCATTCTGAGCAAAAAAGAACAATAACTTTGATTACCCATGAGCTTTATGTGGCCGAGCATGCTGAGAGAATTATTCATATTCGCGACGGGAATATCGTGGAAGACAGCAGAGTGAAAAATCGCCGCGTCGTAAATAATCATTAATTCAAAATTATGAAAATTCAAGATTTAATTCAAGAAACAATTACCGCGTTAAACGCGAACAAAGCGAGATCAGGACTCACTATTTTGGGCATTGTTATCGGCATTGGTTCGGTTATCGCTATGGTGTCTATTGGGCAAGGCGCGTCGGGACAAATTAAATCAAGCATTGAGGGTTTAGGCTCAAATTTGCTTACTGTGCTTCCGGGGGTGGTGCAGCCGGGCAGAGGCATTGTTTCTTCCGGACGAGGCGCGGCGCAGACTTTAAAAAATGAAGACATAGATATTTTGCGGCAGGTCGCCGGAGTGGCGCATATTTCGCCTGAGTTGCAGCGCCGTTTTCAAATAACTTCTACAAACGGTAATAATACCAATTCAACCGTAATTGGAACGACGGCGGAATATTCCATAGTAAGAAATATTTCTATTGAACAAGGTTCATTTATTGCCGAGAATCATTTGCGCGGTATGAGCCGGGTGGCGGTGTTGGGCCCTACCGTTGCGAAAGATCTTTTTGCGGATTCGGATCCAATAGGCAAAACCATTCGCATTAACAAGATTAACTTTAAAGTCTTAGGCGTGCTTCAAACAAAAGGGAGCGGCGGATTTTTTAATCCCGATGACACGGTTTTTGTGCCGCTTACGACTATGCAAAAAATTTTAGCCGGCGCGGATTTTCTTTCCACTATAGCTGTGAGCGTGGAAACAAAAGAGCTTATGCCTCAAGTTCAGGAAGAGGCGACCGCTGCGCTTATAGCAAAACACAGAGTTGACGCTCAAAATCCAGATTTTTCTATTGTTTCGCAGGCGGATATTTTGGGGACGCTTACGCAAGTCACAAACACTTTTACAATTTTTCTTGCCGCTGTCGCCGGCATCTCGCTTATTGTGGGCGGAATCGGAATTATGAATATGATGCTCACGACCGTGACCGAGCGCACGCGCGAAATTGGTCTTAGGAAAGCCATTGGAGCAAAGAAAAAAGACATTAGTTTGCAGTTTTTGGCCGAGGCGGTTATGCTTACTTTTTTTGGAGGAGCGATAGGCGTCGCTCTCGGATGGATTTTGGCGGTTCTTATTTCCAGTTTTGTCGGGATAGCGACAAGCGTGTCGCTTTACACAGTGCTTTTAGCATTTGGAGTTTCAGCCGCCATTGGAATTATATTCGGATATTATCCGGCGAGGCGAGCCGCAAGTTTAAACCCGATAGAAGCACTAAGATATGAATAAAACATTGAAATTAAATTGGTCGAAAAAATAAATTAAAATTAATTAATCAAAAATTATATGAATAAGTTAATTATAATTATTATCGCGGTAGCAATAATAGTAGGAGGCGGGGCTTTTTATGGAGGCATGAAGTATGCCGAAAGTAAAAGTCCTCGCGGTCGTCTTTCGCAAGCAGATTTTCAGAATCTGCAAAATCTTTCGCTGGAAGAACGTGAACAGCGGCTTCAACAGCTTGGCGCAAACGCCGGCGGTTTTAGAGGAGGTTCCGGCAGGGGGCAAAGAAGCGGGAGCGGATCTGTTGCCGGAGAAATTATTTCTAAAGACGATAAAAGCATTACCGTTAAACTTAGAGATGGCGGATCAAAAATTGTCTTTTTTTCTGATTCAACGGAAGTTTTGAAGTCGGCAAGCGGCAATATTAATGACCTTGAAATTAATAAAAATGTTTCCATAAACGGCGATGCTAATTCCGATGGAAGTATAAACGCAAAGACGATTCAATTGCGACCTCAATCTAAAAATTAAAAACACTCCTTTCGGAAAGAATGAAAATGAATTTTCGCTTTTTCCTCGTTTGCGGTTATATGTCAGAAATTAGCCATATAACCGCGGCACTCGGAGAAAATGAAAATAAATTTTCCCTTTTTCCTCGTTTGCGGTTATAATAAAATTAATGACTTTAGCAATAGTATTTTTTTCTTATTTTAAATGGCACTATTCCGATTCTTTAAAAGACGCGGTCAGGATATGGCGCGATTTTTTGTCTTTTATTTATCATTTTTTTTCATTAAAATATTTGGTTTTAAGTTTTTTCAAGCCATGGAAAAGAATGGGAGAAGTGTATGGCGGCGGTTTAAATATTTCCGATCTTTTAGAAACCATTATCATAAATACAATTTTACGGCTTGTTGGAATGATTATTAAAATTACAACTTTTGTTTTAGGTTTAACGGCTGAAATACTGATTTTTTTCGGAGGGTTAATTTTTCTGGTATTTTGGTTCTTTCTTCCTTTGATTTTTGTACAGATTTTTTTAAAAGGTATTTATTTGGTGTTTTAAAAATATAAAAAATCAAAGTTTTTTTCACGTTTTAAAGGATTTTCATTTTACAACACAGTTTTCCAGCCTTAACTTAAAACTTTTCAGCGCAATACATATGGAATTTAATTTAAAATTATCAAAATATTTTGGCCCGGCCGCGTTATTTTATTTTTTCTCGCCGGCAGTCAGAAAAATTTTGTTATACGCAATTTATCTCGTGGTTTTTCTTTTGCTCGGCATTTTAGTTTTTCCGGAAAATTTAGTTTCGGAATCCGTTTTGCCTCTATTTTTGTTTATTAAAAATTTAGACGAATCAAAAATTTTGGGAATTATTTATTTGTGTTTAAGCGGAGTTGTATTTTTGTTCGCGATAAGAGCTTTTATTACAACATTTGAGATTTGCGATTACGAAGACAAAGAAATTAAGAAATCGCTGTTTAGCAAAAACCTTTTTGACTATTTTGATTTTGAAGCCTTTCTTTTAATTTTTAGATCAAGTAAAATTTTTGGGCGAGATGCAAAAAATTTAACAAGTTTTGATATTTTATCAAATATTTTTAAATCTGATTTTTTAAGAGTTTCATTTTTGAGGCTTGGAATTACAGAAGATATTTTTAAAAAACTTTTAGAAAATTATAAAAAAGAAGAGCCGGTATTTTTTATGGAAATTTTTAACGCGCCGCAAAATGCTAATGAAAAAGCGCCTGAACGGATAACTTTGCAAAAAGTTATAATGGCTATTTTTGAAGAAGACAGCCAGTTTAATAACTTTTTATTTTCTATGAATATTCATAAAGCGGAATTAGAAAATGCACTGGATTGGATGCGAAGAGTTTTTAAAGAAGAAAAATTAAATAAAGCGTGGTGGCGCAAAGAAAATTTATTGAAAATTCCGGCGGTGGGGCGGCAGTGGCAATTTGGAGGAGCTTATTATTTTAACAAATACTCTTCTGATTTAATGGAAGAAGCGGAAGCATATAAATCGCACACTCATTTTTATGGAAGAAGCAAAGAGATTGAATCGCTTGAACATATTTTGTCCCGCTCTCATCAAGCCAATGCTATTTTAATAGGCGAGCCGGGCGTTGGAAAAAGCGCGGTTATTTTTGGGTTTGCGCGCAATGTTTTTAAAACTTCTAATTTGCATTTAAAAAACAAGCATTTAATGAAATTTAATTGGCAAAGATTTTTAGGAGATATGTCTTTGACCCCGGAAAATTTTGAGAATGGCCTTTTTAAAGTTTTAAATGGAATAGCGGACGCGGGTAATATAATTCCGGTAATTGACGATTTCCCGGAATTTTTGGAATCCTCAAAAAAGAACGCGAAGGTTAGCGTTGAAAAAATTCTTGAACCGTATTTAAGCGGTTCAGCCGTGCAGTTTATAGCTATATCGGACGAAGCTTCTTTTAAAAGAGGCCTGGAATTTTATGGAAGCCTTATGAAATTTTTTGAGCCGATATATGTAAAAGAGCCGCAAAATGCTGATTTGGAAAATATTATAGAAGACGCGGCAATGCATTTGGAAGGAAAATCAAAAAGCTTCATTGCTTACGAGGCAATAAAAGAAATCGTGAATTCTTCGCAAAAATATATTTTAGAAGGCGCTTTGCCGGAGCGCGCGATAGATTTGCTTGAAGATGTTGGTGCTTCAAAAACGGGAGGATTAATTTTAGGAAGCGATGTTTTGAAGGTTGTGAGAGAAAAAACGCAAATGCCGGTTGGAGAAATCACGAAAGGCGAACGGGAGACTTTTTTAAATTTGGAAGATGAACTTCATAAAAGAATTATAAATCAGGAAGAAGCGATAAAATATTTGGCGTCGTCTTTAAAAAGAAGCAGGACGGAGATTCAGGATTCCGGAAGGCCTATGGGATCTTTTCTTTTTTTGGGCCCCACGGGCGTGGGCAAGACGGAAACCGCTAAAGCTTTAAGCGATATTTATTTTGGCAAAGACCGTTTTCTCCGTTTTGATATGTCCGAATACAGCGAAGAAAATTCTTTTTCCCGCCTCATTGGAAATTTTGAAAAAAACATTCAAGGCGATTTGGCAAGCAAAATTCATGAGAACCCTTATTCTCTTTTATTGCTTGATGAATTTGAAAAGGCGCATTACAAAATAGGCAATTTGTTCTTGCAGATTTTGGAAGACGGATTTTTCACTGACGCTTTCGGTAAAAAAGCGCATATGAGGAACAGTATAATTATTGCCACATCAAACGCCGGCGCGAACCTTATTTTTGAATTGTTGGGGCAGAACATTGATCCGACCGAAATTAAAGAAAAAGTAATTGATAAAATAAGAGCCGAAGGATTTTTTAAGCCGGAGCTTTTAAACAGGTTTGACGGCGTTGTTATTTTTCATCCTCTTTCTGAAGAAAATTTAAAAAAAGTCGCGAATTTGATGCTTCTTAATTTGCAAAAATCGCTTAAAGAAAAAGATTTGTTTTTGGAAATAGACGAAAATTTAGTAAGCGCGGTCGCGAAGTGGGGTTACTCGCCGCAATTCGGAGCGCGTCCAATGCGCCGCGCTATTCAAGACAAAATTGAAAAAAATATAGCCGACAGAATTTTAAAAGAAGAATTAAAACGCGGCTCTTCAATTAAATTCACTAGTGAAGAATTAGAAAAGATGTGATTGAGGCTATATTGACATTGTGTTTCTCTTTTGATACACTTTTGTCATAATTATGAAAAGCAAAAAAAATTTATTAGAACAGCTAAAATCACTGCCTTATTTCAATAAAATTATTGTATATCAGCTTGGCAAACAGTTTGGTATTAGAGACTCCACGGTTGATACTTATATCAGCCGATTTTTGAAATATAAAGAAATTTTACAGCTTAAAAAAGGATTATATATATCTTCTGATTTTTTTGAAAAAAATAGAAAGGATATTTCATACTCATTTTATTTAGCTAACATTATTCGCTCTCCGTCATATGTGAGTTCATGGGCAGCGCTTCAGTATTACAATTTAACTACGGAAACAATACGTTCCATTACTTCGGTTACATCCAAGGTTACAAGAGAGTATCAGACAAAGGTAGGTAATTTTGCGTATCAGTCAATAAATAAAGAATTTTTTTCTGATTTTTATTTAGTAAAAGGAGATTCTGTTTCGTTAGCGGGCAAGTTTGATTTTTTTATCGCTTACCCTTCAAAAGCATTGTTTGATCTTTTGTATTTTAGAACTCGGCAGTTTCGCGGAATTAAAATGGAAACAGTAAAAGCGTTGATTGAAGAATTACGAATAGATTTTGATGAAATGGAAAAAGCGGAGCAGGAAAAATTTTATTCAATGATTAAAAAATTTATATGAGTGAACAGATTACAATAACTTTAAAAAAGAAGCTCGATGACATTTCTGTTTATGGGAAAATTGACGCCGAAACAAGCCGCAATGTTCTTAAAGAAGAATTGCAGTTTTATGTTCTAAATTTTATTTATCATCACCCGGAATATAGTAAGTGGATTATGTATGGCGGTTCGGCGCTTCGTATTATTCACGGACTTGATCGGATGTCTATTGATTTGGATTTTGAAATTTCACGCGAAATTAAAGATGATTTTTTAGAAAATTTAAAGAATGAAACAGAGATTTATTTCATTAAAACCTATGGCATTAATGCTGAGTTTTTTAAGGTTAAAATAAATAGCAGGCGCGGGCTGAATCTGAAGTTTCGAGTTGGTAAATTAATTATCGGGTATGCGTCAGAATGGATTGATGTAAAAATTGATCTTAATCATTTTGTTGCTCCGAAGACCGTGATAGAACGTCGACCAATAAATCGTGACCAACTTTCATTTGTTATTTTGATATATAATATGTCCGCTTTAATGGCAAGTAAAATAGCGGCAATTCTTTTACGCGGAGAACGGGGTGTTAATAAAGATATATTCAAAGAAAAAGGGCGTGATATTTACGACCTTCTTTGGTATATGGAGCAAAAAACAATTCCGGATTTAGATT
>CAZCIQ010000004.1:16249-16614 GCA_964499175.1 uncultured Candidatus Saccharibacteria bacterium
AAAGCAAAAGATATTGATATTTCGGATTTAAAAACTCTTTTTGTTAAATTGACAATAAAAATGAATGATGTAAGTAATAAAAATTTAGAAAATGATTTATCGCCACTTTTTTTAGATGGGAATTATATTCAGGATTGGATAAAAAATTGGCGCGATAGGTATTTTTTATTGTTAAATTCATATAATATCGGAAATATTTCCGGGCTGCGGGAAATAATTATACGGGAAGATGTGATGGCCGATAATTTTTCTTTTACTTTTGCGTACGATACCGACGAAGGAAAAATTTTTCGCATTGTTTATACTATAAGCGATTATTGGATAATATTTAAAGACGAAGGAGATTTGTCGCGTCATATAAATGA
>CAZCIQ010000004.1:16624-37646 GCA_964499175.1 uncultured Candidatus Saccharibacteria bacterium
AAGATCATATATATAATTATATATATATGAATAATATTCGTTTTGCGTCTACGATATCGGAAAAGGATAAAGATAAATTGATGCAATACGCATCTCTTTTTAATAAAAAAAATAGGGCATATTTTAAAAAAACAAATAATGTTGTTTGGGGAGAAAAGATAATTACAAAAATTATTAGGTTGACTGCGGACCAGTTGAATCCAAAAGAGCAAATTAGGCTTGATAAATCCGCGTTGCTTTCTTGTGAGCTCGATGATTTGTTGAAATAGTTATTCTTCAATTAAATTCACTAAAGAAGAATTAGAGAAGATGTTATAGCAAGGACCGTCCTTGCTATCTAAAAAAATTTTGAAACAAAAAATTAAAGAGGGAATTAAAAAATCCCTCCTTTTTTATTTTGTTAAATAACCAGAAGTTTAGTTTAAATTAAAAATAGCAAAAATCGCTGAAAAATCAATCCGCGGCTCGGATAACCAGCGCGTAGTATTGAACTTATTATTTATTTATATTAGTATTAATATATGGATTTAAAAGCTTTTCAGTCCGCTTTAGAGCAGCTTGAAGCGGAAAAAGGAATAAAAAAAGAAAAAATTATAGAAGCCATAGAGCTTGCTTTAGCCGCGGCTTACAAAAAGGATTACGCTAAAAAAGGGCAGACGATTGTCGCTAAATTTGATATGTCTTTAGGTAAAGCTCAATTTTCTCAAATAAAGCTTGTTGTTGACGAGACTATGATAAAAGAAGAGGAAGAAGAAGATAAAGAAGACGCGGAAAAAGAATCAGTTGAAACGGAGGAAGAAGGAGATGAAATTATAAAGAAAATACGTTTTAATCCGGAGCGCCATATAATGGTTGAAGAAGCCCGTAAAATAAAAAAGAACATAAAATCAGGGGAAGAAATCGTTTTTCCTCTTGAAACAAAAGAAGATTACGGACGAATAGCGGCGCAGACCGCGAAACAGGTTATTTTGCAAAATTTAAGAGAGGCGGAAAAAGAAAATTTGTATGAAGAATTTATAAGCAAAGAAGGAGAAATAATAAGCGGCATTATTCAGAGAATTGAAAATCAAAACGTGTTTTTAGATTTGGGAAAAATAACAGCCGTTCTTTCAAAGGAAGAGCAAGTGAAAAATGAACGTTATAGAGTCGGAGAAAGAATAAAAGCATTGATTTATCTTGTTGAGAGAAACAATAAGGGTCTTTCCATTTTTCTTTCCCGCACGCATCCGCGTTTTGTTATAAAACTTTTTGAAATGGAAGTGCCGGAAGTTTTAAACGGTTCTGTTGAAATTAAAGGCATCGCGAGAGAGGCCGGAATGCGTTCCAAAATCGCCGTTCGTTCAACCAAAGAAGGCATAGATCCCGTTGGTTCTTGCGTCGGCCAAAAAGGGATAAGAGTGAACACGATTATTAATGAATTGGGAGGCGAGAAACTTGATATTATAGAATGGGCGGAAGATGACGAGGTTTTTATTAAAAACGCCATTGCTCCGGCAAAGGTTCTTAGCGTTGATGCCGACATAAAAAACAAGGAAGCAAAAATTTTGGTTGAAGAAGATCAGCTTTCTTTGGCAATAGGTAAAAGCGGTCAAAACGTGCGCCTTGCCGCGAAGCTTAGCAAATTCAGGCTTGATATAAAATCAACTTCCGGAAAATCAATAAGCGCAACCGAAGAAGGAGAAGTTGAGCAAACAATGGAAGAAGAAACAGAAAAAGAAGAAGCTGAAAGCGATTAAAATATTAAAAATTTTTTAATTTTTAGCATAGCGAATAAAGCTTTTGCTACCGCAAAATTGCCCAGCGAGCAATTTTGCTGGCGTTGCTCCTCGCTCCTCGCCTTTACGGCGAGACCATGCTCGCTCGTCGCAAAGCCGTGCAAAACTTTATTCGCTATTTTTAATTAAACATATGATTTACGCGATTATTTTAACAAGTGTTTTAGCAATTTTTTTTGCTATATGGACAAGAAAAAAAGTCTTTAGTTTAAAAACATCCGACCAAAAAGCGGAAAGCATTTCTCTTGCTATTTTGGAAGGCTCAAAAGCTTATTTAAAAAGGCAGTCAAGAATAGTGAGCTTTATAGCTTTAGTTCTTGCTGTTATTTTATTATTATTTTTAGGCTGGAAAACGGCTTTGGGTTTTTTAGTTGGGGCAGTTGCCTCAGGCGCCGCCGGATATTTTGGAATGCTCACTTCCGTTAAGTCAAATATAAAAGTGGCTGAATCGGCAAAAGAAAGTCTTGAAAAAGCTTTTAACGCCGCTTTTAAAGGAGGTTCCGTGACCGGATTTTTGGTTGTCGGTTTGGGTTTGCTTGTTGTTTCCGTGTTTTGGTTTTTATTCCGAGACATTGAATCTTTAATAGGACTTGGATTTGGCGGTTCGCTTATATCCGTTTTTTCAAGGCTCGGAGGAGGAATTTACACAAAAGCGGCGGATGTTGGAGCGGACTTGGTTGGAAAAATAGAAGCGGGAATTCCTGAAGATGATCCAAGAAATCCAGCCGTTATTGCTGATAATGTGGGGGATAATGTCGGCGATTGCGCCGGAATGGCAGCGGATTTGTTTGAAACTTATGCCGTGACGACAATCGCGGCAATACTTTTAGGCAATCTTCTTTATCCAAACATTTATCAAATATCCGTATTTCCTTTAGCTATTGGCGCCGCGTCAATTTTGTCTTCCATTATAGGAACATTTTTCGTCCGTCTTAAAAAAGAAAATATTATGGGAGCGCTTTATAAAGGGCTTATTGCTTCGGCTTTAGTTTCGGCGGTTTTATTTATTCCTTTAGCAATAAATTTTGAATCATCAAATGTTATCTATACCGGGGGAAGTTCATGGGAAGGAAGTATACCTATTTCTCTTTTTCCAGAACATTCTTGGACAAAAATATACGGCTCGGCTATCATAGGACTTTTGGTCGCCTTTCTTATGGTGCTTATAACGGAATATTACACTTCAAAAAAATTCAGGCCGGTTAAGTCTATTGCGAAATCTTCAGCTTCAGGACATGGTACGAATATCATTACCGGACTCGCCGTTTCAATGGAAGCAACGGTCTTACCTATAATAATTATAGGTCTCGCTATACTCGCGTCTCATTATTTATTTGGATTATACGGAATAGCTATTGCAGCTGTTTCTATGCTTTCTTTAACGGGAATTATCGTTTCAATTGATTCTTTTGGGCCGATAACGGATAACGCCGGAGGAATAGCGGAAATGGCGGGTTTTCCCGAAGATGTAAGGCAACATACTGATAAGCTTGACGCCGTTGGAAATACGACAAAGGCCATAACTAAAG
This sequence comes from uncultured Candidatus Saccharibacteria bacterium, assembly GCA_964499175.1. Taxonomy (GTDB): domain Bacteria; phylum Patescibacteriota; class Minisyncoccia; order CAZCIQ01; family CAZCIQ01; genus CAZCIQ01. The sequence continues at coordinate 19,929 of CAZCIQ010000004.1, forward strand.
GGTATGCTATTGTTTCGGCAGGGCTTGCCAGTCTTGTTCTTTTTGGTTCTTTTATTTCGGAGATTAGCGCGAAAGGCAAGGAAATAATTTTTGAAATTCAAGACCCATATGTCCTTTTTGGTTTATTAATAGGAGGTTTTTTGCCTTATATTTTCGCGTCTTTATCAATGTCGGCGGTGTCGCGCGCGGCGCAAGCTATAGTAAATGAAGTTCGCCGTCAGTTTAAGGAAATTTCAGGTATAATGGACGGCACCGAAAAGCCAGATTACGCCAAAGCAGTTGATATCGCAACAAAGGCCAGCCTTAAAGAAATGGTACTGCCGGCGATTTTGCCTATAGTTATTGTGCTTTTAACCGCTGTTATTTTTGGAATAAAAACGCTTGGCGGAGTTTTAATGGGGACGATTATTACCGGTTTATTTTTGGCAATTTCTATGACTTCCGGAGGAGCCGCGTGGGATAATGCTAAAAAATATATTGAAGAAGGAAACTTCGGAGGAAAGGGAAGTTTTGCTCATCAAGCGGCCGTGACGGGCGATACGGTTGGCGACCCGTATAAAGATACCGCCGGACCGGCGATAAATCCAATGATAAAAGTGGTAAATATCGTAGCTTTGCTTATAGTCGGATTTTTAATTTAGATTAGATAATGTTTACAACTTTTTTAAGAATATTTTTTCCGTCAAAACGAGTTTTTCTTTTTTTAGAAAATTTAACAATACCTTCTTTTAAAGCGAAAAGAGTGTGATCTTTACTTAAGCCTACATTGTTTCCAGCGAGAATTTTTGTGCCGCGCTGACGCACTAAAATAGAGCCGTGTTTTGCGGTCTGCCCGTCATAAAGTTTGACGCCCAAATATTTAGGTTTTGAGTCTTTTAAATTTTTGGCTGAACCGCCGGATTTTACGTGCGCCATATGTTTATGAATATATCAGAGAAATTTAAAGAATGCAAGGAGAAATTTAGAATATATGAAAAAGATATTTTTTTCGTTTTTCTGATTATACTCGCAGCTTTTTCCAGTTTTGGTTTGGGAAGATTGTCGCGAATTTTTGAAAGCAAAAATCCCGTGATGGTAGAAAACGCCGTAGAAGCCGATAACTTTAATTTTTCAAATTCTGAAGTCGTACGTCGGGACATCGCGGCTTTAAATTTGAATGAGAAAGCTAGCGCGGAGGAAAAAGTTTTTGTTGCGAGCAAAAACGGGACAAAATATTATTTTCCTTGGTGTAAGGGAGCGGAAAAAATAAAAGAAGAAAATAAAGTTTGGTTTGCGACAAAAGAAGAGGCGGAAGCAAAAGGATACGGACCGGCGCAAGGATGCAAGGGATTATAAAATTTAAAATTAAAAAATCAAAATGAAAAGTGACAATGAAAAATTAAAAATATCTCATATTCATAATTTTAATATTGCTGAAATTGGGATTTTTGGCGGGTCAGGATTTTATGATTTGCTGAAAAATTTTAAGGAGGTTGAAATAAAAACTCCTTATGGAAAACCGTCCGATAAAATAGCGGTAGGGGAATATGAAGGAAAAAAAATCGCGTTTTTACCTCGTCACGGCAAAAGCCATAAATATCCTCCTCACAAAATTCCTTATCGCGCGAATTTGTGGGCGTTTAAAAGTTTAGGAGTAAAAAAAATAATTGCGCCTTCGGCAAGCGGCTCGTTAAATGTTAAAATAAAGCCCGGAGATTTTGTGATTTGCGATCAATTTGTGGATAGAACTAAAAAAAGAGAAGACTCGTTTTTTAACGGACCCAAAGTCGCTCATGTTTCAAGCGCCGAACCGTATTGCGAAAATTTAAGAAAAATAGCGGCAAAGTCATGCGAAAAGCTGAAAATTTCTCATCATAAAAAGGGGACAGTGGTGGTAATAGAAGGGCCAAGATTTTCAACTGTTGCCGAAAGCAAGTGGTTTCAAAATCAAAAATGGGATGTGATAAATATGACTCAATATCCGGAATGCATTTTGGCGCGCGAGCTTGAAATGTGTTATGTGAATATCTCGCTTATCACGGATTATGACGCCGGCGTAATTCACGACAAAAAATTTAAACCTGTTGATTTAAAAGAGGTAATAAAAATTTTTAATGAAAATAACGAAAAAGTAAAAAAACTGATTTTTGAAATGATAAAAAATATTGATTTGAATTCCGTTTGCGCTTGCGAATCAGCAATGAAAAACGCCTTTTTTTATAATTTTTACTATATTATTTTAATTAGTCAAAAATAAAAAAAACGCGCGGAGTGTGCGTTTTTTTTCGCACAATCTCCGCGCGTTATGAAAGTTTATTTATTTATCTTTTATCGGCTTATCTAAGCCGAATAACAAAGTGCTTCCTTGCGGCAATACTGAAGGCAATTGCCCTTTAAGATCTTTAAGGTTTTTTGCCGCTTCCAGCATTGCTTCGGCCCTTTTCATTTCAATATCTAGCCCAATTCTTGCTACTTGGGCTTCTTTAGCTTTGGCAAATTCTTCGGCCGCTTTTCTATTTGCGACGGCCATATTTACATTCATCTCATTTCTTGTATCTTGGGCGGCCTTTTCGTTTACCGCCTTGATTTTATCATTTTCCGCGACAAACGTTTGGTTTATCGCATCTTGGATTTTTGGATCGCTGTATTGCAACCCTTCTGAACTTCCGAGTTGCATTAAGGTCACCCCGCGAGTCTCGAAAAATTCCTCCGTTTCTTTTTTTGTTATGCTAAAAATAATATTTTTTTCACGCCGACCTTGGTCAAGAGTTCGGCTTCCAAACTCTCTGGCCAGGATCGTGCTGGCATAGCCGCGCACATCTTGATCCATTACTTTATCTAGTGGTTTTCCGGCATAATAATATAGAAACTTTGCCGCGTCTTCCTCTTTTATATTTGTTATCGCGGTAACGCCGACGCAAAAATCAACCGACTCTAGCGATTCAACGCAAATCGCCTCATTTGATGGTGATGTGCCGGTATGTTTACTTTGAGTCCATACTCGCGTGACAGGTGTCCTGTCTACCACGATGAATTTAAGTGTTGGAATCCATTCATAATTTCCAGGACCCCTTCCTGTATCATGTTGCCTAGTTGGAATGATTACGCGTTTTGACGCTACTTTAGCGCTGTTTAAATAGTCAATGGACATAAATTTTGCTTGATTACTCATAGTGGCGCCTTCAAGCGGCACTAAAAAAGCGGTTTGGTGAGATTCTATTTCTTTAATTAATTCTATTTTTGCCGGTCCACAGGCTGAAATTGAGGCAGTAAAGCTTAAACAAAAAAGCAAAGAAACTAAACTGTTTTTCTTGATCTTTTTAATTATTACTGGGACCCAAATCAGTCCCAGTATAATAAGGAGCGACAACCATGCGAATTTGTTAAAATGGCCCATAGCTACCTCTCTTGAGATTGAATATTCAACCGCGCTGTCATTTAGTTGATGAACTGCCGCCGCTCCTTCTATTGGAGCGCGCATTATATTGTAGATAGCCGTTATTGTTGTAAAACCAAACAACAAAACAGCCGTTAAAGCTATTCTTATTTTCATTTTTTCTCCCTTTCTTTTTTGCTGTTAATTTTTCGTCTTTTTGTTTGACTAAAAAAATTTTGTCCAAATTGCCAATTTTTTTGTTTTATCTAGATTTTTCCATCCTCCTCTTTGTTAAAGTGCTTGGAAACAAAAAATCGTTAAAATTAAAACTATTATTTAACGATTCATTACTGTGGTTATTATATTTAAAAAAATCTATTTGTCAAGGGCTAGAGCGACTTCCCAGTCCAAGTGCATTTTTGGCAACATCATTTCCGGGCGCCATGATTTTTTAACCAATTCAATATCCTGCGCTAATTGATACTTTCCATCTTTCGCGTAATCGTCTTTTTTGTTTGTTAAAGGCTCAACTTCGTAAAAAACCATTTGCGCTATGCGGCGTCCAACCACAAGGGGAATTGTGAAATACTGCGAATTGTTAGTTATTTCCATTGTCCATTTATTGAAGTATCCCACATCGCCCCAGCCCGCGTCTTTGCATACTTCAATGAAGTTTCTTCCAAGCGACGAGCGCGCGTACATCTTTGCAACGCAGATATTTTTGCCGCCGATAAATTCTTCGGTGTGCCCCAAAATAGTTTCGTGGGGGCTAAGCAATATAATTTTGTCGTTTGGTTTGATGTTTATTAATTTAATCCCGTTTCTCTTTATTAAATTTTTTGCTTCTTCGGCTTGAAATGGTCCTTCCCAAATAGTGTTGGTTGATTTCTCGTCGTATAAATTATGAATAGTCGCTCTTCCCCGAGGATGCGATTCTTTATAAAACCATTCTCCGACAGACACGTCATAGCTTGTGGTTTTGAGCTTTTTTTCATTAAAAGGCTCAATTATTATATTTCCTTTTTTTATATTTCTTAATATCGCTCTTTGAGATAACAGCATATTATTATATAAAACTACTGAAAAACTTTTAAATATCCAAGTTTTTGGGGAAATTCTGTGATTCCAAAATTTTACTTTTCGGCAGTAATTCAAATAAGTTTTTACTGAATATAAAGTTTTTAAACAGGTCCGCTGAACGTAAAATTTTGGAACACAGAAATTTCCTTTATGAATTTTTTTAACGTTATATTATCTTTTATAATAGTTTAAAAAAATATCTCGTCAAATTATAAATTTTTTAATTAATTTTTCCGCTGTTTTTCGCGATTTTTCAGACAAGTCAATCCAGTTTATTTTTTTACCTGCCCCGTAGGTCCCGTCACTGCGGGATCCTTCGGGGTTTCTTTTAAACCATGTCATTTGTTTTTTCGCGTAATGCCAGTTTTCCGTTTTAATTTTTTCGGCAAGCTCTATATCTTTTATTTTTCCCAGTAAATAATAAGAAATATAGCGATATTCAAGCCCCAAATCGTCTAACCGTTTCCAGCTTAATTTATGTTTTAAATGCAAATTTTTTACTTCTTTTATCATTCCTTTTCGTAGACGGTCTTTCAATCGTTTTTCAATTCTTTTTTTTAAAATTTCCGGCGAATGGTTTATGCCAAGATATAGAATATTTAACTTATCGGTCGCGCCGCCAAGTTTAGAGGTTTGAATCACAGAGGTTTCACCTCTGTGATTACAGGAGGTCGGACCTCCTGTGAAAGTAGCGATTTCTATTGCGCGTATTAAACGGCGTTTGTTTTTTGAATCAATATTTTTAAAACGATTAATTAATATGTCGGATGTCGCACGTCCGACAAAATTTTGAAGCGTTTTAAAAAGTTCTTCGCAGGATTTTTTTTCCAGTTTTTCGCGAAGTTTAAAGTTTGGCGGAATTTCCGGAATTTCTATATTGCTTAAGGCCGCGTCAATATAAAATCCCGTTCCTCCGCAAATAATCGGAATTTTGCCGCGCTTCCTAATATCTTCAATCGATTTTTCGGCGCATCTTTTAAATTCCGCCGCGCTAAAAACTTTTTTCGGAGAGACAAAATCAATGCAATGATGAATTATATTTTTATAAACAAAATATTTTTTAGTTTTTGTTTGTAATCTTTGGTTTTTGATTTGAGATTTATTAATGACCTTAGATTTTGGATTTAGAATTTGTTTAGAAATTAGAAATTTGAAATTAGAAATTTTCTTCCATTTTCCTTCCACTTTCCCGCTACCGATATTAAGCCACTTATAAACTTGTCTTGAATCCGCCGATATTATCTCTCCGCCCCATTTTTTGGCGATTTCTACGGCAAATTCACTTTTGCCGGAAGCATTTGGCCCGACAATCGCTATAATTTTATTGTTTTTTCTTGGATAAATATTCTTCATAAGGTATAATTGCTAGTAAGGCACAAAAAGAAAATTTATTTTCTTTTTTACCGAGCGACGCAATTACATGGTAATCCATATAATTAGAATTATATTATGACATTATTTGAAATTTTACGTTTTGCAATAATTATAACAGGTTGGCCTTTTTTAGTAATTGGTTCTGTTTATGTTTTATATAAACAGACGCGCTTTGGAAGAAAAGTAGGCAAAACAATATTAAATGAAATGATGTTTAATATTGTTTTAGGATCAATTATAACAATGTTTGGATTAGGAATAGTCGCCACTATTCTTATGTATGAAAATTTGAATATTGGAGTGAAAGTTGTTTTGCCGATATTTTTAGCGTGGTTTTCAATAATGTTTTTTTTAATGAAAACCGTAAATAAATTCGCCGTTGAGGTTTTAAGAAGAGAATATTTTTACGACAAGCTTATGGAAGGCATAGAAAATGTGACCAAAGGCAACTATAACTTTAATATAAAAGCAGATAAAAATTATAGCGACCGCAAGAACGAAAACATAATAATGTTTAATAAAATGGCAGCGGAATTAAGAGAGAAACAAGTTTTTCTGGAACGGGAAAAAAAACGCGGAGAAGAATTAAACAGAATTAAATCGGAATTTATTTCAATCGCTGCCCATCAGTTACGAACTCCTCTCGCTTCCATAAAATGGGTTTTCAGTTTATTGCTTCAGGGAGACGCGGGCGATGTAAGCGGCGAGCAAAAAGATATTCTTGAAAAAGGAATGTTTTCCACGGAGAGGATGATTGGTTTGGTGAATGATCTTTTGAATTCATCAAGAATAGAAGAGGGAAAATTTGATTATAATTTTGCAGAAGCTTCAACCGAGGAAGTTCTCCAGAAAGTCATAAAAATAGAAGAGAGTTTTATAAAAGAAAAAAATATAAATTTTCAATTTAATAAACAGACTGAAAAAATAAATAATATTAGGCTGGATGCGCAAAAAATTTTTTTGGCTTTTCAGAATATTTTGGAAAATGCCATTAATTACACTCTTAAAAATGGAAATATAAACATATATTTAAAACAAGACGATAAAAATGTTATTATTATATTTGAAGACGACGGAGTCGGAATTCCTAAAAGCCAGTATAATAAATTGTTTACGAAATTTTTCAGAGGAAGCAATGCCATAAAGCTTCAAACCGAAGGAAGCGGGTTAGGTCTTTTTATCACAAAGAATATTATTGAGCGACATAACGGCAAGATAGAGCTTGAGTCTGAAGAAGGCATGGGTACCAAATTGACGGTTTACTTGCCTGTAAATTAATTTTTTATGTCTTTTAAATTTAACATAACAGCCAAATTTTTTCTTCCGATTATAATTTTATTTTTATCGCTTATTGTTGTTTTGTCTTTTTTTGTTAGCAATATAGTTGAGCAATCTCTTATTGAAAGAGCTAAGAATTTTATCGTTGATCACGCGCATGTTCATGCCAGTCATCTTTTGACAATTGACGATTTTTCTTCCGCTAATTATGAAAATTCGGAGCAAGACTTTGTGAATTTTTTAAATGCGGTTAAAACACCGGAAATTTTGAGAATAAAAGTTTGGAATAACGAATCAAAAGTTATCTGGTCTGACGATAAAAATATTATTGGAAAGGAATTTAAAGATAATGAAGAATATAATGAAGCTATGGAAGGAAAAATTGCCGCGGAAATACAAAAGCCAGTTAAAAAAGAAAATGTCGGTGAAGTTGGCTATAAACAGTTATTGGAAGTTTATGCTCCTGTAAATTTTTCAAAAAATTCAAAGCCTGACGGGGTAATAGAAATATATTATAAAATGGATAGCGTGAACGAGATGGTCGTAAATTCAAGATATAAAATTGCCGCGATTATTTTGGGAGGAGTTTTTATTTTATTTATTTTTCTTTGGTATTTTTTTCAGACGGTAATTAAAACCCCGCTCATAAAATTAATAAAAGCGTCTGACGAGATAGCCAAAGGAAATTTTAGTAAAAAAATGGATGTCCGTTCTAAAGACGAAATAGGAAATTTGGCCGCTTCATTTAATAAAATGGCCGAAGAAATAGAGCAAAAACAGCAGGAGCTTGAAGCGACAAATTCAAAATTAGAGCAAAGAGTTAAAGAAAGAGTAGGACCTTATGAAGATAAAATCAAGGAGCTTGGAGATAAGGTTTTTGATTTAGAAAAAACTAAGAATAATTTAGAAGACAAATTAAAAAATTATGTATAAAGGCCGTATTAAAATAAAAATATTATTATTATGAAAAAAATTTTAATTGTTGAAGACGATTTAATTCTTTTAAATCTTTTAAAAGATAAGCTTATTAAAGCGGGGTTTAATGTGGTAACCGTTGAAAAAGGTTCGTTGGTTTTGCATACGATTGAAGAAGAAAGGCCGGATTTGGTTTTGCTTGATTTAGTTTTGCCGGATATGAATGGACTTGATATTCTGGAAGAGATAAGAAATAATGTTTTACTTGTTTCCGTTCCGGTTATGATTGTTTCTAATTCAGGAGAACATTTTGAAATTGATAAGGCTCAAAAGCTGGGTGTTTCTGGTTATTTAATAAAAACAGAATTTGATCCGCAGGAAGTTGTGGATAAAGTAAACAATTTTTTTAATCAAGTTCCCGCGCAGAAGCAAGACGCGGCGGAAGAAAAAGTTAAAAGCGATTTTCCGAAAGAAAATCTTGCGTCTGATATTAGAATTAATAAAGTCAAGGTAATGATAGTTGAAGACGATAAATTTTTAAGGGAATTAATTTCGCAAAAAATAATTAAAGAAGGAATGGATGTTGCGCTCGCCGCGTCGGCCGAAGAAGCGGAGGAAAAAATAAAGAAGGAAAAACCGACAATAATTTTATTGGATATAATTTTGCCAGGGAAAAGCGGTTTTGATTTTTTAAAAATGACGAAATCTGTTCCATCGTTATCTGACATACCGGTTATTATTTTAAGCAATTTGGGAGAAGAAAAAGAGCGCGAAACGGCAATAAATTTAGGCGCCAAAAGATTTTTAATTAAGGCAATGCATACGCCAAATGAAATAATGGGAGAAATAAAGCATGTTCTTGAAGAAAGTTACTTGTAATTATAATTTTATTTGTAAAAAAATTTGAATATGAAATTATCTTTTTACGGCGCAGCGGAGGAAGTTACTGGCTCAAATTTTTTATTGGAAGATGACGGCATAAAAATTTTAATTGATTGCGGGCTTTTTCAGCATCAAGCTTTTCACGATTCGCGAAATTACGATTTTTTTCCGTATAAAGCGGCGGATATTGATTTCGTAATAGCGACTCACGCCCATCTTGATCACATAGGTCGATTGCCCAAACTTGTTAAAGAAGGGTTTAAAGGAAAAATTTATTCCACTTTGGCAACCCGTGATCTTGTTCCTGAAATGCTTCTTGACAGTTTGCATGTTTTGCAAAAAGAAGCGGAAAGAGGAAGGGCTAAAGTTTTTTACGATGAAAATGATGTTTATAGTTTAATAAAATTTTTTAAAACGGCCGATTATCATGAAAAAATAGAAATAGGAAATTTTGAAATCGTTTTTCGGGATGCCGGACATATATTAGGATCCGCGATAGCGGAAATAAAAAAAGGCGATAAAAAAATTGTTTTTACCGGAGATTTGGGAAATCCGCCGACTCCTCTTCTTTGCTCTACCGAGTATTCTGAAAAAGCCGATTTTTTAATTATTGATTCCACTTACGGAGATAAAATTCATGAGGATAGAGATGAGAGAAAAGTTAAGTTTGAAAGAGTCATTGAAGAAAATTTTAAAAATAAAGGAGTTTTGCTTATTCCGTCTTTTTCTCTTGAAAGAACGCAGGAGATTCTTTTTGAACTGAATGATTTGGTTGAGAAAAAAAGAGTGCCTCCTATGCCAGTATTTCTAGACAGCCCGCTTGCTATAAAAATTGTTTCGATATATAAAAATTATGAACGTTATTTTAACAAGGAAGCGAAATATATAATAAATAGCGGAGACGACATATTTAATTTTCCGAATTTACGTTTCACGCCTACCACGGAAGAGTCAAAAAAAATAAATGACATTGCTCCGCCTAAAATTATTATCGCCGGCTCTGGTATGATGCAGGGAGGAAGAATTTTACACCATGCTAGAAGATATTTGCCTTACAACGAAAATTCAGTGTTGTTTATAGGTTTTCAGTCTGCCGGTTCAATTGGAAGAAAGATAAAAGACGGAGAAAAATCGGTTAAAATATTTAACGAAGATATTGAGGTAAAAGCGCGCGTGGAGGTGATAGACGGATACTCGGCTCATCCTGATAAAAATCAGATTTCGGATTTTATAAACAAAACCGGTGATTCTCTTCAAAAAGTTTTTTGCGTGCATAGCGAACCGAAAAATTCTATGCATTTAGTCCAGCATATTAGGGATAATATGGGAATAGAGGCGTATGCTCCGGGTTATGGAGAAATTTTTGAAATCTGAATTTTGTTTTTAAAAAATAGGGCTCATAGTAAAATGGCATTACGCGGCATTTTTACCCCGTCAGATATAATTCTTGGGGGCCTATGGTATAGTGGCAGAACACCACATTCGCATTGTGGAGACGGCGGTTCGATTCCGCCTAGGTCCAAAATGTCTAACGGGGCGGGTTGCCGAATTCCGGGTTCGACTCCCGGTGAGTCCAAAAGTTAAATTTCTAACATCATTCTAGTCGTTATAAAAAATGTTTGACAAATATATTTGCCTATGCTATAAAAGCGTAGGACAATTTGATTTTAAAACGTTCTTTAATAAATATCGGGAGAAACTAAAATGGAAGAAAAAAGATTTGATAAATTGGTAAAAATGGCGGAGAAAAGGTTGCTTAAAGAAGAATATCAGCCTATTCATTATTTTCTTACGATTAGCGGATATAGTAACGAAGATATAGAATCAGTAGTTTCTCAAGCCCTGAAAAATTTAACCGGTTGCAGTCAAAATATGAACATTTTGGCGTGTATACTTGCGACAACTTTATTGAAGGTTGAGAATTTAATGGAAGATGACGATTTTTCTGACCTTGATATTGATCGCGCTTTTAAAGCCGCGAAACTGCTTTTTTATGAAAAAGCAAAAACTTCAACGCAAGCTCTTGTTTTAACTAAAAAAGAAGACGAGTAAAAAAGAGTGTTTTTGCTGTTAAGTTTATAGTTAGAAAAATTTCGGCGCGGGATAAGTTCTATTAAACAAAAAATAAATAAAAGGAGAAAAAGATGAAAATTGAAAAGAATGGACTTAATTTTACGATGAATGAAGACGGAAGTTATTTTTGCGATGATTTATTGAACTTACCCCAAATATTTGAAGAACGGTATAGCTGGAAAGAGATTGAACAAGCAATTCGTGAACACATAAAAGTGGTTCGCGGCGCGCACAGCATAAGGCTCGCGTCAAAAGAAGAATATGACGCTATACCACAAGAAGTTCAAAAGCAAAAAAGCGATGGAATTTTTGATAATATTCTTTCAGGAATTAGTATTAATCATCTTAGTTTGTTTCATAGGTTTTTGTTTTGGTTTGGCGATTGGTGGTATTATAGTCCGGAAATGACTTTAATGCTACAGCATCCTGATACCGGCCCTATTTATGATAGCGCAAACGAAATAGTTGGAAAATTTATTTTGCCGATTTTACCGACGCCTGTTTCAGATAGCGTTAGCGGAATGAAATTGATAAATGCCGCGAACGGCTATGGACATTTTGCTTTGCTGTTTATTGACGAGAAAAAAGAGTTGCGCAGAATAATTACAGATTCTCAGCTTTTTGAAATTCATGGGGTGTTCGGATATATTTATCTTGACATTACTTGCGATGGAAAACCTGTCGCGCGTTTTGCTTGCGATAAAGGCGGAGGCAGGGGGTTTTTTGATGGCGTTCGTTTAATGAGCCATGAAAATTTTCAAACCTGCGCTCCAAAAACGATTATAATTCACGGAGGATATAAAGTTAATTCCACAAGATGCACTATTGTAAACGGTATGTTGTTTGACCTTGTTGACATTGATGATAAGGTGGCGCATACAACGGGCACGATTTATCTTCCTTGGGGCGTGGGCAAGATTTTAGATTTTGATTTTAATGATCATATGGAAGCCGTGCGGCTCGCGAAGAGTTCCGGCTCTAAAATGAAAGTGGAAAACGGAATAGTTTTTTTAGACAATAAAGAGCTGAGGCCTGTTGGTATTTTTACTTCAAGCAAGATTACATTGCTTGATTCCGGTTTCAGTTTTTACGATTGGTCTGATTTTCATGAAATTCGTGAATTTTGTTTCGAAGAAGAAAAGATTAAGTATAAATATGTTCTTGTCGTGGACGATGATGAAAGTTGGATAGACGCGGTAAATAACGCATTTGATAAAGAGATAGAAACTCTTGAAAGTTTTAAAACAAATTCCGCTTATGAGGCATTATTAAAGATTTTAATTTCAAATCCGGAAGCTGTTTTTTTGGATATGCATTTTAATGATGAAGAAAGATTTGACGGTCTTTGGATAGCCAATGAACTTGCGAAACGCGGTTTTGCCGGAGACATTTTGATAACTAGCAGTTACGGAGACGAAGCGCTTCGCGCGATGCAAAAGTTGATTAAGCGCAAGACAATGGCGCCGGGAAAGAATTTGAATAAAATTCGCGAGTGCCTTTACGGTAAGTAAAGGCAATACTCAATAACAATTTTACACAAGACTGGAATGGTCTTGCGTTTTTAATTTTTTGTGCTATATTTTTGTGTAATAATGTTCTTTGATTTGGCATACAGTCTATCCGATAGCATGTATTAGTTGATTTAAGTAAAATAAGAAAAGGAGGAAAAAATGCAAGAATATAGTCTTGATGATGGTTTGCTGAAAGCGGCAAAGTTAATAAAAGGAAAGTTATTAACATCGGCTTATTCTGTTATTGTGAAGGTGGCGGGAGGTTCATCTTCAGGTAAAACCAGCAAAGTTTCGGCTAAACTAATGGAATTATTTCATGGAAAAGCGGCAACTTTTTCAATAGACGATTATTATCGCGGAAAATCTTTTAAAAAAGAAATGGCGCAAAAAGGAATTTTTTTAAATTGGGATCAGCCCGAAATGATAGACTTGGAATTGCTTAGCGCGGACTTGAAGTGTTTGGCGATGAGGTTGTCTATAGATAAGCCTATATATAATTTTAAAACCGGAGAAAGAATCGGTTGCGAAAAATTTTATCCCGCCCCGGTAATAATAGTTGATGGATTATTCGTTTTAGATGATTCGCTCGTAAATCACGGCGATATCAAAATTTTCGTGGACACTGGAACGCACGGCAGAATGATGAGAAGGCTTTTCAGGGATATTGAAAGGACTAATCAAAAACCGAAAGATATTTTAAAATATTTCGCTGAAGTCGTTGAGCCGATGCACGAAAAATATGTGTTAAGCACGAAGAAAAACGCAGATATAATTATTAGAAACGAATACAATCCCGTTGTTGAAGCGCAAAATTCAGGTCTGCATGAAGTTCAGTTAAAGCTTTGGACAAGATGGACGGGAGATGTTATAGAAACGCCGGGCGTTAAATTTTTAGAACAAAAGATTCAGTTTGATGATTATTATAATCCGAAAGACAGGAATTTGATTGAAACCGGAGAAATATTGAGAATCAGAACAGAAGGTACTGGGAAAATTATTTTTACTTATAAAGGACCAAAAGAAGATTGTGAGTTTAGAAAGCGGCCGAAGTTTGAATTTGAAATAGACGAAGAAACGAAAAATATGTTTTTTTATTTTTACGGAGATATCGTTAAGAATATAACAAAAGTAAGAGATTTATATCAATATAACAATATTATATTTTCCGTGGATTCGGTTAAGAGTTGGGAAAACGGCGCGCATCGGCCTTTAGGAAGATTTATTGAAATAAGATCAATGGCAAGCGGAGCGGAAATAGAGGACTTGAATGAAATCAGGGAAGATGTAAAAAAGTTGGGTTTAAAAATAGAAAACGGAATAAAAAAATCGTATTTTGAAATGTAAACAAAAAATAAGTCGAACGAATCTGTTCGACTTTTTAATTAGGTTGATTAAAATATTATTTATGAAATTAAAACATTTAAAAAGAAAAGTAAGTTTTGAAATTAAGGATAGGGTAAAAGAAAATGGCGCCAGGCTTGGCGTCATTAAAGTTGAAAGAAACGGAAAGATATATGAAGTAAACACCCCGGCTTTATCCGTTGTGGGCACGAAGGCGGCTGTGAAAGGCGTGAGCGCGGATGAGTTGACTCGCGCGAAAACGCAAATTGTTTTGGCAAACACTTATCATCTTATGCTTGAGCCCGGAGAAAAAATAATAAAAAAATTCGGAGGGCTGAATAGTTTTATGAATTGGGAAGGGGTTTCAATGACCGACTCGGGCGGGTTTCAAGTTTTTTCTCTTGGTTTTGGAAAAGACCATCATATAGGAAAGCTGGGTTTTTTCCCGGGAGACGCGAGCGAGATTTATGAAGAAAAGAATTTTTTAAAACAACAGCCCAAAGATTTAAAAATAACGGAGGAAGGAGTTGTTTTTAGAGATTATAAAAGCGGTGATAAAATATTTTTGACTCCTGAAAAGTCAATAAAAATTCAGGAAGATATCGGAGCGGATATTATTTTTGCTTTTGATGAATGCACCTCTCCTTTAGCCGGATACGATTACACTAAATACGCCATGGAACGCACGCATAGGTGGGCCGCGCGTTGTATTAAAACAAAGCTAAAAAACGGCCAAGCTCTTTTTGGTATTATTCAGGGCGGAGCGTATAAAGATTTGAGAGAGAGAAGTATTGATTTTATAGCCTCGCTTCCTTTTGACGGTTTCGGTATAGGCGGTTCTTTGGGAAAATCTAAAAAAGAAAGGAGTAAGATTATGAACTGGTTTTGCGGTAAGTTGCCGGAAAATAAACCAAGGCATATGTTGGGAATCGGGGATTTTGAAGGCGTAATTGAAGCGGTAAAATTGGGAGTTGACACTTTTGATTGCGTCGCGCCCACGCGCGAGGCGAGAAATGGAAGAATATATACGAGAGCCGGGTTTTTGCAGATTAGAAACAGCGAATTTAAAAATGACAATAAAATTTTGGAAAAGGGATGCGGTTGTTTTGCCTGTGAAAATAATTATTTTCGCGGCTACATAAGGCACTTGCTTAAATCAAATGAAATGTTTGGAATGCGCCTTGCCACGCTTCATAATATTTATTTTATGAACACTTTTTTTGAAGATTTAAGAAAAAACATATATAATATAAATAAGTGGGGCAGGGAGTTTTTAAAAAAATTTAAAAGATAATTTTTAAAAAATATTATGGATCCCGTTAGAAATTACAAATCTCAACGGGATTAAACAAGCAAATATGAATATGTTAAAAAACAAAATTTCTAACGGGGTGGAAAAAATAAGCGGTAATATATCGGCGGATAATTTCGCTAAAGGAAAAGCTAAATACAAAGTCTTGCAAGACGCGGATATGTCTTATGAGTTTTCCAGGTCAAGCGGACCCGGAGGACAGAAGGTGAACAAGACTTCATCAAAAGTCACTCTGCGTTTGAATTTAAACAGCAATAATTTTACAGATGAAGAAAGAGAAAAAATTAAGGCGGTGCATTCTAACCGAATAACGAACGACGGTTGTCTTATAGTGCATTCGCAGACTTCGCGAAGCCAAAAAATAAATAAGGAAGCCGCGAAAGAAAGGGCGGAAATTTTGATAAACGAGGCGCTTTTGCCGAAAGAAGCGCGCGTTGACACAAAAATTCCGAAATCGCAAAAAGAAGAAAGGTTGCGCGAAAAGAAAATAAAATCATTAAAAAAAGAATTAAGAACAAAACCGGATTTTTAAAAATGGCGAAATTAAATTATGGAAAATAAAAGCTGTTGCTACCGCAAAATCGCCCAGCGAGCGATTTTGCTGGCGTTGCTCCCTCGTTCTCTCGCTTTGCTCGAACCATGCCCGCTCGGTCGCAAAGCCGCGCAACAGCTTTTATTTTCCAACTTTGATTAAAAAAGTTGCTTTTTTAATCAGGAAGTGGTAAATTTAAACCAATTGTTTTTATGAATGATACGGACAATGACAATTTAAATAGCGAGCCCTTATCTTTGTTGGAAGAAAAAGATAATTTGAAGAATGCGTTAAAAGAGCCGCAGGCTGATTTAAATATGGCTGATGATTTTCCCCATCAAATATCCGTTGAATTGGGAAAGGCGGGTAAAAAAAATAACGCGGAAGATATGGGAAAATTTGAAGAAATGTTTAAAGCCGGCGTGCATTTTGGATATTCAAAAAGCAAAAGACATTCTAAAATGGCCTTTTATATTTACGGAATTAAAAATAACGTTGAAATTTTTGATTTGGAAAAAACGGAAAAATGTTTGGAATCGGCGGCTGAGTTTTTAAAAAATATGTTTCAAGAGAAAAAGACTGTTCTTTTTGTCGGGACGAAACCGGGAATTAGCGATATAGTGAAAAATGCCGCCGAAAAAACGGGAATGCCTTTTGTCGTGAATAGGTGGGTGGGAGGCACTATTACTAATTTTAGAATTATAAGAGGCAGAATTTCAAATTTTGAAAAGTTGAAAAAAGACATAGAAAGCGATTCACTTCACAAATACACTAAAAAAGAGAGAATTAAAATAAATAAGGAATTTGAAAAGATGAAAAATAAATTTTCAGGTTTGGAATTGCTCACGGGCTTGCCGGATGTTTTGATTGTAGTTGATTCTAAAGAAGAAAACACGGCAGTGCTGGAAGCAAAAAAAATGAATATTCCAGTGGTGGCGATTATGAGCAGTGATTGTGATCCAAGAAGCATTACTTATTTGGTTCCGGCAAACGACGCGGCGCCAAAAAGCGTAGAATTTATTATTAACAGACTAATTGGCAATTACGAAAAAAATGTTGGAAAAGATTAAACAATTAAGAGAGTTAACCGGCGTATCAATAGCCGAATGTCAAAAAGCGATAAAAGAGGCGGGAGGCGACATAGAAAAGGCTTGTCTTGTTTTAAAAAAAGCGAGCCTTGCCGCGGCCGATAAAAAATCAGAACGGAAAGCGGGTTCGGGAATTATAGAATCATATATTCATATGAACGGCAGAATTGGCGTTCTTATTAATTTAAGATGCGAAACTGATTTTGTGGCAAGAAACGAGGATTTTAAAGAACTGGCCCACAATTTGGCTATGCAAATCGCCGCTTTAAATCCGCTTTTTATTTCAAAAGACGATGTTCCTTCCGAGAAAAAATCCGATATTGAGGCGGCATTTTTAAAAGACGCGGAAAGCTTGAATAAACCAAAAGAAATCATGGACAAGATAATTAAAGGAAAGGTTGACGCCATTTTAAAAGAGCAAGTTCTTTTGGAACAGCCGTTTATAAAAGATCAAAATATAACGGTATCGGATTTTTTAAAAGCGGCAATTCAAAAGTTTGGCGAGAATATAAAAATCGCCAAGTTTGTCCGTTTTGAAGTTTAACCTCGGCTCTTTAATAAAATGCCGGGTGAAATTTTAAATTAAATTTTTTATGGCTATTTATGTAATACTTTTGTTTTTTTCAGGCATTTTAAGTTTAACAATCATCGCGCGTAATTTTTTTAGGGTGTTTCGAGCCGCGAAAAATGGCGAAGATATAAATTTAAATCAAAATTATTCTGTTTTTGATAAAGCCGATAAATACATAGCGGCGCCTATAAAATTTTTTTTTGAAAATCGTTTTTTGCCGGCGCTTTATAAAGAAATAGAAAAATTTTTTAGGCAGAGCAGAATTTATATTTTAAAAATAGAAAATAGGCTGTTTAAATTTATAAACTATATGAAGGGGAAAAGAATAATAAGAGAAAACGGAAATCCTTCCGAGTATATTCAAAAATTGAACGGATTAAACGAGAGCGAAAAGCCGCTGTAATAG
>CAZCIQ010000005.1:0-12320 GCA_964499175.1 uncultured Candidatus Saccharibacteria bacterium
CTTGGATGACGGCGCTTTGGGTATGGAAGAAAATGGAGGCTTTGAAAAATTTTTGACTTCATCATCCACAATAATTTCAAATTTAATTTTTAATAAAATCCAAAATGCCTCCACTTCGCAGGCTGTAAAAATAAAAATTAGCGCCGGCTCAAAAAAAGGAAAGTTTGAAAAGATGGAAAATTTTTACGCGACAGCTATTTTAAAAAACAGTTATGATAAATAAATTACATTTAATATCGCAGAACAAAATACATAAAAATAATGGGCAAACTTTGCTCGCTTTTATTATTTTTTTTGTGGCTATTTCCTTGTCCGTGATTATTGGCGCGGGAGTGCCTGCCGCGATAGAATTTAGCGGCGCAAGCGAGCTTTTGCTTTCCAAACGCTCTTACTATCTTGCCGAATCCGGCGTTGAAGATTTGGTTTACAGAATCAAAACGGCAAAAAATTACGACTTGACCGAAAATTTAAACATTGAAGGGCTTATTGCCTCAACCACAATTTCAAATTTACCAGACGACGAAAAAGAAATAATTTCAGCCGCCGATGTTATGAGTCTTATAAAAAAAATAGAAAGCAACCTAATGACAGGCGACGGAGCGGCTTTTAATTACGGCGTGCAAGCAGGAGACGGCGGTTTTGTGATGGAAAATAATTCTCTTGTAAATGGAAATATTTATTCAAACGGTCCGGTAAGCGGTCAAAATTCTAATTTAATAAAAGGCGATTTAATATCGGCAGGGACAACAGGATCGGCTGACGGCGTGCATAGCACAAGCTCTGTTTACGCCCATAATATCTCAAACTCCACAATTGACAACGACGCTTATTATGTAAATATAAACAATACAACGGTGGTCGGAACCACCTATCCGGGGAGTCCTGACCAACTAAAAACAGACCTTCCAATCTCAGATACCATAATTTTAAATTGGGAAAATGAAGCCACGACAACGGTTTTAAGTTCTCCCTGCCCTTATACAATAAATTCAGCTACCTCGCTCGGATTCGTAAAAATAACTTGCGACCTACAAATAAAAGGAAGCGCTGAAGTCACGCTTACAGGCCCCGTTTGGGTCACGGGAAACATAGGAATAGAAAATAACGCGCTAATAAAAATTGACTCTTCCTTAGGGAAAAAAAGTGTAGCAATCATAGCCGACAATCCTTCAAACAGAATCACAAACAGTAAAATTGAATTTCAAAACAGCGCCGTTTTTCAAAATTCCGGAACAAAAGGATCTTATATTTTGGCAATATCGCAAAATAACAGCGCGGAATCGGGAGGAGATGAAAAAGCGATAACAGCGGAAAACTCCGTGAGCGGCGACCTGCTGGCTTACGCGGGACACGGAGAAATTCTTTTAAAAAATAGCGTGAGCTTGCGCGAAGTGACCGCGTATAGAATCCGTCTTCAAAATACCGCCAGCGTTACATATGAAACAGGCCTCGCCAGTCTTATTTTTAAATCAGGCCCGGGCGGCGGATATAAAATAAAAGGGCTGTTTGAAATAAGATAACTACGCCATTCTACGATACTCGGAGTGTCATAAAGTGGCGCTATCATTTAAAATGCCAAAAAATATCTCACAACTTCATCGCGAATTTTTGGAATATCTGGAAATAGAAAAAGGACGAAGTTTAAAAACGGTTGATAATTACAACCGTTACCTTGAAAGATTTTTTGAATATTCCAAAATTTCAAAACCGGAGAATATTTCCGAAGAAAATGTTCGTAATTTCAGACTTTGGCTAAACCGCCAAAAGACAATTACCGGCGCGGAGCTTAAGAAAAAAACCCAAAACTACTATCTTATAGCTCTCCGCTGTTTTTTAAAATATTTAACAAAAAGAAGGATAAACGCGCTACCTCCGGACATAATTGAACTTGCCAAAACATCGGAAAGAGAACTTGATTTAATAAGCTCAAAAGAGCTTGAAAGGCTTTTGAAATCAACGGACGGCCCGAACCTAAGAAGCCTTAGAGACAAAGCAATGCTGGAGCTTTTATTTTCTACCGGTCTGCGCGTTTCAGAACTTTGCTTCTTAAACAAAGACAGCATTGACCTTGATAAAGAAGAATTTTCCGTTCGCGGTAAAGGAGAAAAAGTGCGTCTCGTTTTTATTTCCGAACAAGCTAAAAATGCTCTAAGAAATTATTTAGATAAAAGAACGGACATAGACGAGGCGTTGTTTATTAGAATTAAAAACTCCGCAAAAAGCGAACGGCAACAAGTTAGTTCGCGCCTCACCCCCCGCTCCGTCCAAAGAATAGTAAAATATTACGCCATAAAATCAGGGATAACAAAAAAATTAACTCCTCACGGATTAAGGCATATGTTCGCGACAGACCTTCTCCAAAACGGAGCCGACATTAGATCAGTGCAAAAACTTCTTGGACACAGTAGCATAACAACCACTCAAATTTATACCCATGTCACTGACGCCGAGCTAAAAGAAGTTCATAAAAAATTCCACGATAAGAAAAAAGAGAGTTAAAACCCTTTACTTTTTTATTATCCGATAAGAATCGAGCCCCCAATATTTTCCGGCTTCAATAACAAAAAGAGTTAGAAACGCTAATATATAAATAATATGGTCGTCAACAATATAATAAAGTTTGCCGACATATGGAAAAGTTAAAATCGGAAAATAATACAAGAGCATAAGCAACGCTCCAAAAATCGTTGAAATTCTCACAAAAAGCCCAAGTATCAATGACACTCCTATTAATACAAGTCCCCATTCATTTAAGAAATTAGTGATGGCGATAATGTTATCAAGCGCGAGCGAATGATAAAATTCAGGAAAAGTTTTTGCCGCCATTAAATATTCTTTGGCAGACCATTTCGGATTCAAAACTTTTACAAGACCGGCGTAAAACATAAGCCACCCCAAACTAACTCTCAGTAAAAAATAAATTATTTTTTTAAGCAAATTCATATCCGTTATTATCTATAATAAATATTATTTTAAAGAGATTCAATGATAATTAGTAAAAAATGTGGATAACCCCGTAAAAAAAGGGAAACCACAACCCCCGCCAAGGCGGGGGTTAATTTTCTATTTTATTTGGCCAAAGAAAATAAATCTACTTCACGGTTTCTTTTAACGCTTTTGCCGGTCTAAATTTTGGCACTTTTGTGGCTGGCACCTGAACCGTCGCGCCAGTTTTAGGATTTCTTGCTTGTCTCGCGGCTCTCTTTTTTACTGAAAAAATTCCAAAACCGGCGATAGACACTTCTCCTCCGGTTTTAAGCTCGCTTACAATGCCATCAAAAATACTATCCACAATACGTTCTGCGGCGGCTTTTGTGTCTCCCACAATGCCGTGCACTTTTTCTACGATATCGGCTTTATTCATAAATTTAAGAAATAAAAAAATTAAATTAAAATAATCTCCGACCTTTCTAATTGTATATATTATAACAATAAAGCCTTGAGATGCAAGGAATTTTAGTTAAAATCTGGGTATGCAAAGAATTATTACGATTTCGGCAAAAGAAACTCAAGGACTTGCTAAAAGCCTAGCAAGGAAAATTTTGTCTGAAAAAACGAACCGCGAATCAGCTTTAATAATTGGGTTAACGGGCGATTTAGGTTCCGGAAAAACAACATTTGCGCAAGGACTCGCAAAAGGGCTTGGCATTAAGCAAAAAATAATAAGCCCTACCTTTGTAATTTTGAAAAATTTCAAAATTACAAAGAAATCCAAAATCCTAAATCCGAAATCTCAAACAAATCCAAAATCTAAAATTCAAACAAAACACAGATTTCAAAATATAAACTTTCAAAATTTTATTCACATTGACGCTTACAGGTTAGAAAACTCAAACGAACTTGTTGATTTAAGCTGGAATGAAATTATAAAAAATCCGCGAAACATAATTTTAATAGAATGGGCGGACAGAGTTAAAAAAATCCTGCCAAAAAATCACATAAAAATAAATTTCAAATCTATGGACAAAAACAAAAGAGAAATTTCTGTTTCAAAAATTAGACCTGCTGCTTAATCCAAATACTCTGGCGAGAGCGGCGTCAAAATCATTTCACCGGGCGCAATTTTTTCTTTATCCGGATTTTTACCATTTATCCATTTTAAGTATTTTTCCGCCGCGTCTAAATCTGTTTTAGGATAATAATGTTTAAGAATTTCAGACAATTTTTCGGGAGGAACTTCAATTATTTCGCCGGGCACAACAATACTTTGCCCGCGCCGCAACAAATTCCAATTCCGCACTTTTGGGTTAAGTTCGCGGATAAGCCGTTTTACTTCTTCTATTTTATCGGGCGAAGGCGAAAGCCACACAGCTATTTTTGAAAGATTATCACCATGCCTTACTTCATAAACAACAGTCGGAAGCTCGTCCTCATCTTCAAAACCGCCAAAAATCTTTTTCTTTTTAAGTTTGATTATTTTATGTTCACCCTCTCCTTCCACAACCCTTAATTTAACTTTGCTTTTCTCTTTCTCTTTTTTTGGCTTTGGCAAAGATTTTTTTATTTCTTCAATCTCTTTATAAACAACGTCAATCGCGTCTTCTATGTAATCACCGGAATGAATGTTTCTTTGTTCCTCATCTTCATATTTATCAATAACTCTTTCAAGAAATTTTATTTTTTCCGATGCCGAAGAAAAATTCGCATCAAAATAACTTTCAAACATTTGATCGGCGGGAGAAATTTTGCCTCCTGTCTCGCGCGCAGGCTCCTTAACTTGAATTTTACCGTACGCGATTTTTTCCAGAGCCTCGCTTAATCCTAATATTTTAGGCGCGTAGTCCCGAGATTCTTTATTACCGCAAACCTGATTATATTTGTTCGGATCGCCCTTAACGCTCGCGAGGTGCCCTTTTTGCTTTCTTTTTTTATTGTTGAAAATACGGCCGGGACCATGATTATATGCCCAAAAAGACCAAATCCAACGGTTGCTCGCGGAAATATTTTTAACGCCCTGCTCATAAGTTTTGCTATGAAGCTTTTTTAAAAATCGGCACGCGGCTGTTGTGCTTTTACGCGCGTCCAATCTTTCATCTTTAAATTTATTCACTTTTAATCCATATTCGCGCGCCGTGCCCGGCATAAATTGCCAAGGACCAGCCGCTCCAACCCTTGATTTGGCTTTTGCTTTCCAGTGCGACTCTGCTAGAGCCAAAAAAATCAAACTAAAAGGCACGCTTTCACTTTTAGTTATTTCACGAACTGCGGATAACTCCCCGTTATTTATTAATCTTTCCCATCCTTCTTTTAGTTCTTGGTATATAGTTTTAAGAGGTAAACCATGTTTCCTTTTATACATCAAATCAAACCTGTCAAATTCAGAGTCTTCGCCCGCGTAACGTTTTTCCCAAGCATCAGCCCTATTTCTGAACTTTTCACCGGAAGGCAAAACAATCTCTTTTTTTTCAAAAAGCTCCCGTTTAATTTTATTGACCGCACTCTCGTTATGAAATTCTTTTTTTTCTTGTTTATCCGCAATTTTTCCTTTGCTATAATTCTTGTGTTTTTTATTTTCCTTCTTATTTTTAGCTTCAGCCTCAACTTTAAGTTCGGCAAGTTCGGCCGCGGCAACCGCGGCTCCCACGCCAAGCGTTTTTAAAAAATCTCTTCTTGATATTCTTTCTTGTTTTTTTTCTTGAGTTTCTTGCGGTTTTTCTTCTTCACCTTTTCTATCATTCTCTTTATTTCCATTAACAAAACTCTCCTGATTATTGTCTAAATCTGAAACAATTTTCGCTTCCGAATTTTCATTTTCAAAATTGAAAGAAATTTTTTCCATATTTTTGCTTTATTACTACATAATAGCAATAACTACAAAACAAACAATGTTGAAAATTGACAAAATGGAATAAAATAATAACATTTTCATAGAATGGTTCCTTAAATTATCGTAAACTCAAACAAAATAAAAAGGAGAAAAAATGAAACCGTCTTTTTACAAAGGCAGGCATTTAATAAGCGCAGGGGATTTGGATTTTTTAACCAAGCAAAAAATATTTGAAGAAACCGTGTTATGCAAAAAATTATATAACACCGATGAAGGAAAAAACGCGTTAAAACATTTGCTCGCCGTAAACGGCCATCCCAAAGAATTCCTTCTTTTGTTCTGGGAGCCAAGCCTAAGAACTGTAAGAAAATTTCAAAAAGCGATTGAAAAATTAGGCGGACACGAAACCACTATGCTTCACGCGGGAAAAGTATCTTCAATAGCAAAAGGCGAGAGCATAAGAAGCACTATTATAAATGAAGGCTGGGATTTAGACGGCATAATAATGCGGCACGACGGAAAAAAAGAGGCTACCGCTTTAAAAATAGCGGCGGACACTTGCGAAGAATACGGGCTTAAAGCGCGCATTATAAACGCCGGGGACGGAGTGGGAGAACATCCCACCCAAATGCTCACGGATTTATTTACCGTCTGGGAATACAAAAAAAGAGAATTTGAAACAGGTAATCTTGTCTACGGGTTTGTCGGCGACTTAAATCACAGCCGCACAATACATTCGGATATTCTCGCGCTTTCAGATTACGGCGCGAAAAAAATTTATTTAATATCAAAAGAAAACAATAACCTGCCTGAATGGATTCTAAACAAAATAAATTTGCCTCTTGAAAAAATTACCGAAATGTATAAAGTCGCGCACGAAATAGATGTCTGGTATTTTACGCGATACCAAAGAGAGAGAAAAGGCGATACTGAGAATGAGAATGCTGAAACTAATTATGGAGAAGAGACGGAAGAAGAATTTGAATATTGTAAAAACTATGGAGTGAGAAGATGGTTTCGCGATTTGATGAAAAAAGATTCAATTGCCTTGCACCCTCAACCGCACGGAAAGGAATTACCGGAAGACATAGACTTAAAAGACAAAAGATTTATTCACAGGCCGCAGGCGCGAAACGGATTTTTCACCAGTATGGCTTTGCTTAAAATAATGTTTGCGGAAGGAGTTGATTTAAAAATAGCCGAAGCGGAACAAAAAAAGATAGAAATTTACGGCGAGGTCAAAAAATTTGAAATTCCCATAAAAAGCATTTTAAAAATATGCGCCGGCAAAAATTGCCTGAACGTATATGTCGCCGGAAGCTGGATAAATGTCGCTTCACAAGAAAAAATAGAAGAATTGCGCGCGTTAGGCAAGCCTTTTGTTTTCTGCGAAAAATGCTGGAGCAAGGTCTAAAAAATGATATAAATTTCCGTTATGTCTAAAAATAAACAGCCACGCCAAAGCGAGGCTATTTTATTTTTTGGAAGAAAATTGTTAATCTAAAATAATGGATTTATTTTCAATTATAATAATAATTGCCGGGCTTTGCTTGTTTGAAACCATAATCAGTATTGATAACGCTATAATAAACGCCGAAGTTTTGCATACAATGAGTAGAAAAGCCAGAAAATGGTTTTTAATTTGGGGGATTTTAGCCGCCGTGTTTTTAATAAGAGGGCTTCTACCATGGCTTATAGTCTACGCAACCGCTCCGTCTTTGGGTCTAATAGGCGCTTTTACAGCAACTTTTAGCGGCGACCCAAAAGTTCACGAAGCAATAGAAAGTTCCGCTCCTATGCTTTTAATCGGCGGCGGAATATTTTTAATTTTTCTTTTTTTTCACTGGCTTTTTCTTGAAGAAAAAAATTTCGGATTGCGCCACGAAAAATTTTTTAAGAGGCAAGGGATTTGGTTTTTCGCCGTTATTTCAGTACTGCTCGCTCTAATCGTGTGGTTCGCATTAAAAATAAATCCGATGATGGCGTTTGGAGCGGTGGTGGGCTCCACCGCTTTTTTCATAACTCACGGCTTTAAACAAAACGCCGAGCAAAGCGAAAAGGACCTAATGAAAGAGGGAAGTATGTCAGACTTAAGCAAAATATTTTATTTGGAAGTCATTGACGCGACATTCTCAATAGACGGAGTTTTGGGCGCATTCGCGTTCACTCTTTCCGTGCCCTTAATTTTAATTGGAAACGGACTTGGCGCCATAGTAGTGCGCCAACTTACAATAGGAAATATAGATCGGATAAAAAAATATGCTTATTTAAAAAACGGCGCGATGTACTCAATTTTATTTTTAGGACTTATTATGATTTTAGATGCTTTCGGCTACCGCACTCCGCCATGGCTCTCGCCGCTCATTACTTTCGGAGTGGTTGGATACTTTTTTATGAAATCAAAAAAGGAAATTAAAAAAGTTTGATTTTATTGAATAAATTTGATAAAATTAGATTATAATTATCGCAAAAAAATAATGGCAAACAACAGTCAAAATAGCAAAAAAAAAGATGAAAGTAACTATGGAGCGAAAGACATCTATATCTTGGAAGGCTTGGAGCCGGTCAGAAAAAGGCCGGGAATGTATATAGGCTCAACAGGCGTTGACGGTCTTCATCATCTTATTTGGGAAGTCGTGGACAACAGCTTGGACGAAGCGATGTCCGGATACGCCAAAAACATTTCCGTTTCTTTTTTGCCTCAAAACAGAGTGCGGGTCGTGGACGACGGCAGAGGAATACCTGTTGAAATTCATCCTAAAACCAAAACATCAACTCTAGAAACAGTAATGTGCACCCTGCACGCCGGCGGAAAATTTGAAGGCGAATCTTACAAAATCGCCGGCGGTCTTCATGGAGTGGGAGTGTCGGTAGTGAACGCCCTTTCAAAATATTTAAGAGCGGAAGTAAAAAGAGACGGCGCTCTGCATTTTCAAGAATACGAAAAAGGCAAACCTAAAAATCCGGTGAAAAAAAGCGGAAAAGCGGAAGGCACGGGAACATCCGTAACTTTTGAACCTGACCCGGAAATATTTAAAGAAATTAAATTTGACTGGAATAGAGTTTTGGATCATTTAAGACAGCAAGCGTATCTCACTCGGGGAATAAAAATAGTTATAACCGACGAAAGGCGCGAAGAAGAATATTCGCAAAAATCTTATTCATTTTATTTTGAAGGAGGAATAAAATCCTACATAAAATACCTGAACGAGCGATGCTCGTTAAAGCACAAACAAATATTTTACGCCTCAAAAGAACTGGAAAACATAAATGTTGAAATAGCTCTTCAATATATTGATGACTTGCAGTCAAAAGAAATAAGTTTTGCAAACAACATTTATACGCCCGACGGCGGAATGCATCTTACGGGTTTTAGGACGGCTTTAACGCGCGCCTTAAACGATTACGCCAGAAAAAATAATTTTCTAAAAGAGTCCGAAGAAAATTTAACCGGAGAAGACGTGCGAGAAGGTTTGACCGCCATAATATCAGTAAAGCTTCGCGAAGCGCAATTTGAGGGGCAGACAAAAGCAAAACTCGGCAATCCGGAAGCGCGAACCGCGGTGGACGGCGTAATGAACGAAGCTTTTGGCGCGTTCCTGGAAGAAAATCCAAGCGAGGCAAAAGATATACTGGAAAAAGTTATTTTAGCTTTAAAAGCGAGAAAGGCGGCAAAAGCCGCGAAAGACAGTGTCCTTAGAAAAGGAGCTTTAGAAGGGCTTTCTCTCCCCGGAAAATTAGCCGACTGCCAATCGCGCAAACCAGAAGAATCAGAATTATTCCTTGTGGAAGGCGACTCAGCCGGAGGCTCGAGCAAGCAAGGACGCGACAGAAAAATACAAGCAATTCTTCCTTTAAAAGGAAAAATTTTAAATGTTGAAAAAGTTCGGATTGACAAAATGATGGCATTTCAAGAAATTCGCGCCTTAATCATTGCCATAGGCACGGCGATAGGAGAAGAGTTTAATCAAGAAAAACTGCGATACCATAAAGTCATTATCGCGACAGACGCGGATGTGGACGGAGCGCATATTCGCACTCTGCTTTTAACATTTTTCTACAGGCATATGAAGCCTTTAATTGAAAACGGAAATATTTATATCGCAAAACCGCCACTCTATAGAATCCAAACCGGAAAAGAAATCCGCTACGCTTACGACGACGATGAAAAAGAAAAAATAGTTGAGGAAATACAAAAAGAAAAAGCAAAGAAAAAAGCGGCGACCGCCCCGGAAAAAAACGCGAAGAAAAAAGAAAAAGAATCCGCCGAAACAGAAAAAGAGAATACCGCCG
Source organism: uncultured Candidatus Saccharibacteria bacterium (assembly GCA_964499175.1). Taxonomy (GTDB): domain Bacteria; phylum Patescibacteriota; class Minisyncoccia; order CAZCIQ01; family CAZCIQ01; genus CAZCIQ01. The sequence continues at coordinate 10,061 of CAZCIQ010000005.1, forward strand.
AAGAAATTATTGAAGAAGGAGAAGGATTAAAAGGCATAAATATTCAGCGCTACAAAGGCTTGGGAGAAATGAACCCTGAACAACTTTGGGAAACCACAATGGATCCTGAAAATAGAATTCTAAAACAAGTAACCGTTTTAGACGCGCTGGAGGCTGATAAAATATTTGATATTCTTATGGGAAGCGAAGTGGCCCCGCGAAAAAGTTTTATCCAAACCTACGCCAAAGCGGTAAAAAATCTGGATATTTAAAAATCTAATTAATATTGAAAGTCAATGCTAAATCGCGTATAATTCTAATATGGATTTAGATGATAAAAAAATAAAGGAATTAATTGAGAAAATCGCTGAGAAACATTCGCTTAAGCTTCTATTGCTTTTTGGTTCGCAGGCAAGCGGAAAGACGCGTAAAAACAGCGATTTTGACATTGCTTATTTAACGGAAAAAAAGATGGATTTAATGGAAGAAGCAAATTTAATTTTAGAATTAACGCCTGTTTTTAAATCAGAAAATATTGATTTGGTAAATATTAAAAACGCGTCTCCTCTTCTTTTATTCGCGATTACAAAGGAGGCAAAAATTATTTTTGAAGCGAGGCCTTTAATTTACGCCTCTCTCGCGGCTTACGCTTTTAAAAAATACATTGAATCAAAACCTATTTATGAAGAAAAATTCAAAAGATTAGAAGCTAAATTAAAATCATGACTTTTGAAAAAATATTTATTTCTCAAAAATTAGAAGAAATCTCAGGCTATCTGGACGAAGTTAAAGATTTATTTAAAACAAGCAACGAAGAAATTTTGAGCGATTCGGGAAAAATACACATCGCGGAAAGACTTTTTCAGCTTATTGTTGACACGATTCTTGACATTAATTATCATTTTATAAAAGAATTAAATCTTAAGATTACCGACGACATGCAGAGCACTTTTTATGTTTTACGAGATAGCAAAATTCTTCCTGAAGATTTTGCCAATAAAATCGCGCCTACCGTCGGCTTAAGAAATAGAATAGTGCATCGTTATGATTCGTTAAATAAAAAACTTTTTATTGAAATATTTAGAAAAAATTATTCTGATTTTGAAAATTATCTTAAAATAATAAATGACTGCAATGCAAAACTTAAATAATTTTAAAATAGAACTGCAAAAAATTTGTTCTGAATTTAAAGAAGAAATTTCCTCTTTAAGAGTGGGGAGAGCGAATCCCGACTTGGTAGCGAAAATTTTAATTGACTGCTACAATTCCAAAATGTTTTTGGACCAATTGGCTTCTATAAGCGCGGACGACGCGCGGACTTTGCGCGTCCAGCCGTGGGATAAAAGTTTGATTTTAAGCATAGAGCGCGGAATAAGAAACTCAAACACCGGTTTCCAGCCGGTTGTTGACAAAGAAACCATAAGAATAACAATTCCGGAACTTACGGAAGAAAGAAGAAAAAGCCTAATAAAAGTTCTGAAAGAAAAATTTGAGCACAGCCGCGTGAATATGAAACTTAAAAGAGACGATGTTTGGCGGGATGTTCAAAACCAGGAACAAGAAGGAAAAATAAGCGAAGACGAAAAATTCAGGCTTAAAGACGAATTGCAAAAAATAATTGACGAAGAACACGAAGAACTGGAAAAAATTTATTCTAAAAAAGAAAAAGAAATAATGAGTTAAAGCAATGAAAAATTATATGGTGAATAAAGTTTTTGCGCGGCTTTGCGACCGAGCGGGCAAGGTTCGAGCGAAGCGAGAGAGCGAGGGAGCAACGCCAGTAAAATCGCTCGCTGGGCGATTTTACGGTAGCAAAAGCTTTTATTCACCAAGTTAAAAGAAAAAATGAAAATAAAAAATTGCGATTATTGCAGAAAAACTTTTATCGCTTTAATAGCGCTATTAATTATAGCGGCGTTTTTTACTTTTCTGCCGCGAACAATTTTCGCGGCGACAAAAATATCCTACCCTTCCCTTAGTCCATTTGGCGGTCCGGTACTCGTGATTCTGCCCTGCATAATACCTCCAAATTGTCTTTATCTTGAAGTAGGCCCGCCTGTTGGAGGAAAACTTTATTATCTTTACGGAGTTTCTTTTAGTTATTTATTCGGTCCGCCAAGCCATGTCGGACAATGGCTGTTAGGATTTAAAGGCGAAATAAAACAAGTTTGCATAGCAAGAAAAAAAGACGATTGCAAAGGCAACGCGTGGAGAAAAGCAGCTTTAATCATTCCTTTTCACGGCTCAAGCTTATAAGTTCCATCGTAATAAAATAAAGTTT
>CAZCIQ010000005.1:12330-37607 GCA_964499175.1 uncultured Candidatus Saccharibacteria bacterium
TAACCCCCGCGGCGAGACCGCTAGGGTTTTTATACGCGCATGTGGAAAACTTTTTTCTTTATTTAATTTTTAAATGTTAAAATAAAATAGAATGCTTGAGATTAATTTAGGCATCACATTTTGCATTACTTACCAAGCAAAAAATTTATTTTAGCGATTGTGGCATTAGCCGTAATATTTACGGCTGGTTTTACGTACTACAAATACAAAAATAGCCCGCTAAAAAAAGAATTGGCTTATGAAAAAAAGGCTGTTGTCGAGCCGAAAAAATTAAACGAATTTTTAGACAAAGACACGGATAATGACGGTTTAAAAGATTGGGAAGAGGCATTGTGGAAAACAGACCCGAATAATCCGGATACGGATAAGGACGGTATCTTGGATGGAGCAGAAGTAAAATTAAACAGAGACCCCGTTAAGGCGGGGCCGAATGACCAACTTGAAACGGAAAAAGGTTCAAACGACGCAAGCTCCGACACTCTTACGGATCGCATAGGCAAAGAATTTTTAATAGATTATCTGGCAAGAAAAGGAAAAGATAATCTTACAGACAGCCAGAAAAAAACCATTGTAAATTCAATGATTACTAAATTGATAAATCCGAGCGAAGAACAAACTTCGGTTGCTTACGAGCTAAAAGATATAAAAACATCAGACGATAATTCAAAAGAGGCCGTGAAAAAATACGCGAACGAAATGGGTGTCGCGTTTCAAAATTTTAATTCAATTGAAACGGCGGAGATGGCAATTCTTTCCGAAATATTATTTAACGAAGAAGAAGAGTTTCCCGAGAAAATAGAAGAGCTTAAAGCAAACAGGCTTGTTTATGAAAAAACGGTAAAAGATACGCTGAAAATAATCGCTCCGAAAAAATATGAAAATGTGAGCCTTGATATAACAAATACCCTAAACGAAACCGCTAAAAATATTGCTAAAATGGAAATAATTTATACTGACCCGGCACAGACAACCATTGCCATTCAAAATTATTTTGACGAATCAAAAAATACCATACAAATACTTAAAAATTTTAAAGACAGCCTAAATAAAGACAAAATCTTTTTAAAGCCTGACGAACCGGGATATATGTTCACGACAAGTTACATTTCATCATTATGAATTTTAATTTTAAAAAAACCGCGATAGTTTTTCTTCTAGCTATTTTTATAATAACCAATATTTTGGTTTACCCATTTGAAGCTATTGCCCTTTCTACCTCCGGCGGTGTTAAAGCTTTCGCGACCGCGGTAGGTTGTTATGGAAAAAGCGGAATACTAAGCAAAGCAAAAGGTTACGCGGAAAAACTTGTTGGGAAAAAAGTGTCAGGCGCCATAGGTAAAGCAAAAAGCGCGGTTGTAAACAAGGGAAAAGAAATCTTCAACAAAGTCTTTAAAAACAAAGCAAAAGACGCGGCGGAAAAAGTGTTAGGGAAAGCTCTTCCTCCTAGCATTTTAGGCGGAGGAGCGAGAGTGCCCACACGAACTCTCGGAGATGAAAGCGAAGGAGGAATTTATAATGAAACAAAAAAAGGATTTGATACTTTAAATAATTATAAAAAGGACGAAAAAAAGAAAGAAAGATGCGAAGATTCTATTGTGAGTCAAATGGCTAAATTTCTTATAAGAAAAATGGTGGACGATTTGGCTAAGTGGATTAGAGGAGGAGCGCAAGGCAAACCAAGATTCATACAAGATTTTGGAAAATATTTAAGCGAAGCAGGAGATGTTGCCGGAGGGCTTTTTTTGGAACAATTAATGGGAGACGCGAGTCCGCTTTGCGAGCCCTGGAAACTTGACATAGCTTTAAACCTTCCAAAAAGAAAAGGTTTTAGTTTTGACGCCCAATGCAAAATTTCCGAAATCGTGAACGCCTACAATCTATCAGGTATAAATGTGGATATAAACGGCAATCCGGTGAATATTACTATTGAAGATAGTTTTAATGACTTTTCAAAAACAGGCTGGGCCGGATATTTTACAATGATTTTTAATAATCCTATTGGAGATACGCTGGACGCTTTGCAAGAATTAGAAAACCGAAAAAATCTAGCAAAAGAAAAAGCTAAGCTTGAAGCCCAAGTAAATCAAGGATTGCTTATAAGCTCCTGTACTAAAGAATTTAATGGATTAGGCGGTAAAAAATGCTCAAAATGGGAAATAACAACGCCAGGCGTGGCAATTGCTTCAGCCGTAGGAAAATTGTTTCCGTCCAATATTGACGAATTGTTTCTTGCGGATGAAATCAATGAACTGGTTGCCGCGACAATAGACGGAATTAAATCAAGAAGGCTCTGGAGCGATGAAGGAGTGTCGGGATTTAGTTCGTCCGGCGGAAGAGGAGGCTGGCTTTCGGACGACGACCCTCTAAACACCGGGGAAGACATTTTTAATCCGCCTAATATCATATTAGACTCAACGGAAGAATCTTTAATTTCAGCTCTTGACGATTTTATTTTTGAAGAAACGGATTATCTCACTTTAAAACAAGAATCTTTAAAAGTTATTAACACGGAAATTCTAGTGATGATGGACGATTTAATAGCAAAAACAAAAAAGAAAAAAGATAAAAAAGATCTGGAAAAACAAAAAAAAGATTTTGAAAAACAAATTATTGTCATTGACCGACAAATAACAGAATCGAAATCACTAGTTTATGAAAAAGACGGCGACCCGATTGAAAAACTTTTGACTATCAAATATCCAAACTGGGTATTTGACACGGAACAAAGAGAAGATTTTTGCGCCGAGCCAACCGCGAATTCAAACGAGCTAAGGCTTTTGCCAATGACTAAAGCTGAAGTAATATGCGCTGTGGACCAAGATAAAATTAACGAACTCGCGGACTTCATAAATAATGATTTATATTTAATGCTTGGCTCGGCAAGCGACGCCGCGAGCGAATATGAAAACATAACATCCGTAAGAAGCGACTTAAGGGACCGTCTGAATCTTAATCCGCCTCTTGGAAGTCACGAAAGCAACGACAATGCGACTTGCTCCATAAAAGGCTGGGCTTATGACACAGACACGCCCGGCGCAAGAGTGAATATAAGGGCTTTGCTAAACGAAGACGAATCAAGCGCTATTTCCGGCGTAGCGAATATTGAAAGAAACGAGATAGCCGTTTGCACTCCGGAAAAATTCTGCGGCTTTGAAATATCTTTAATCGGCGCGGTTGCAAGCAGCACTCCAACTTCAATAACAGTCCAAGCTCAAGACACGAGCGATGAAGAAAGCTGGAGCGATTTGGAAGATACGCCAAAAGAGATAACCTGCGTGTAAGTTTTTAAGGTTTGACCTTAAAGAGGAACCCCGCTAAAGCGGAACAAAGGGAAAAGGTCAAACCTTAAAGAGCGAAAATAATTTATGAAAAAAAATTGTAAAACAAAAAATAAAATTAATTTTAAAATAAAAAATTATTTTTTAATATTTGTAATTCTTCAAATTACAATTTCGCCTTTAATATCGTTTGCGGCACCGGCAGCAGCGCCTGTAAATGATTTTAAAAATTTTGAAAAAACCATAGGAGACGTGCCCTGTGATTTAAAAGTAAGCTGCTGGGTGGTGTCGGTGATGGCTTGGATTGGTTATAGAATACTTCAAATAGTAAATGTCTTTTTTTATGTGTCTGTCCAAATTTTTAACCTAAGCGCTAATTTATCTCTTAATTATGCCGCTTACAGCAAAAATACCGCCGTTGCCGTATATAACGGCTGGAAATTAGCCCGCGACTTTATGAATCTGTTTTTCATATTCGTAATTCTTTTCATAGCCATATCAATAATACTCCAGCTTCATACTTATGGTTCTCAAAAAGTTCTTTTTAGGCTGATTGGAGTCGCGATTTTCATAAATTTCAGCTTTTTTGTAACCCAGCAAGTTATAGTCGCTTCAAATTCAATGGCTTTGTTTTTTGCGAAATCCAATGACGTAAGCGTGTTTTCTTCTCCTATCGTAACGGCTCTTAATCCTCAAAACACTTTAAAAGGCTATCATATAACAGTTAAATCAATAGCCGAATCAACTAAAAAAATGGACGTGGAACAACGAAAGAAAGTCTGTGAAGATGTATATACTGACGCAAAAATTACAAGCATAGATATAAAAAATTGCGACCCATTAGTACCAAATTGTGGATTCGGTAAGGCGGAAAAAGATCGTTGTTTGGCCGGAGCGGAAAATAAATTAGACGCTAAAAACACGGAAGCTATGCTTAAAGATTTAGAGGATAGCTTAAATCCGGAAACCGCTTTGTTGCCTGTCATTATTACCACAATAGGAGGTATTGCCGTGATTCTAACTGCTTGTTTTATATTTTTAGCAGGAGCGATTATGTTTGTGCTTAGAACCGTGGTTTTATGGATTCTGCTAATTTTATCTCCAATAGCTTTTATGTCGTTCGCCTTGCCTAGCGGGGAAAGTTTTATGAGAAAATGGTGGAGCAGACTTTTTAAAGAAGCGTTTTTCGCTCCGGCAATGATGTTTATGCTTTTTATTGTCTTTAAAATAATTACTTATAAAGACCCAGCAACCAACCTGACTTTTCTTGAAAGATTCGTTCTTCAAAATAATCAAACCGGCATAGGCGAATCATTTGTTTTTAATTTTTATTTAGTTTTACAATATATATTTCTATTAATCTTGCTTGGAAGCAGTCTAGTGGTGGCCCGAAGTCTTGGAGCAAAAGGATCAAGCGTGGCGGTAAGCTGGGGTTCCAAAGCCGCTTATTTCGCGGGCGGAGCCGCGGCCGGAGCGCTTATCACAAGACCAGCCAGGCGCTATGCCGCCGGAGCGGCTGAAAAAATAGCAACTGCCAAACCTGAAGGCCGAGTGGGCAAAGCGTTATCCGGCCTTGCCGGGCTCACCGGCATAACGGCCGCAAGCCGCTTAATTGCCGGTGGTGAAAAGAAACGAATAGAAGATGTGGAAAAACAATGGAGCAAATATTCTCCCAAAGAAACGGCGGCGTCTATTGGAAGCGGGAAGTTTCTTACGAGAGAAGGGTTGGTGGGCAGAGTCGGCGCCTTGGCTAAAGAAAATAAACTTGACTTGCTTAAACCCGAACAATTGCGACAGGCTCATAAATATATGAGCCAGCTCGGAATGGATACTTCTAAAATAGAAACATATATGCCGTCCTTAGCTAAAGATGACGCGGCAAGAGAAAAAGCGATTCAAAGTCAAAGTCCGGATAAAGTCGGCGGGATTCTTAAAAACACTGAAGAATTCGCTCAAAAAAGAGACGCCGCAGGAAATGTTGTCGGGCCAAACGATAATCAAAAACATCTTGAAAAATATTGGGGAGAGGGCCACCTTGAAGAAGCCGACAAAGCGGCGCAGACCGACAAAACAGGCAAGACCAAAGAATCTCTTAAAGAATTTTTTGACGCAATGGCGCGCGAATATAAAACCACAAACTCAGATGATGTTATAAAAGGACTAGAAAGTGAGGGCAAAAAAGCTCTGGCAGATGCCATCCGTAACAAGAGTAAAGGTCTTGGCGGAACAAAAGATATGGATAAAATTATTCCAGAACTCAATACCACCTTAACACCGCAAGGAAAAATGGATCTAAAAGCCGCCAATCAAAAATACAATCCTTCAAAAATGGATGACATTACCTCAGGACTTGAAGCTAGAGGAAACTTTAAGTTGGCAAAAGCCTTAAAAACCGAGGAAGGAGAAACGATATTTAAAAAGAACGCCACAGGCGGGAAAGACTTTGAAACCGGTTCGCAACTTACGGCGCAAAAAGCAAAACAAACATTACAGCTAAACGACGCGGGCGTGGCGAATATTATAAAGGCGGCAATACCGGCGCCGGGAAAAACGGTTTCAGAAGAAGACAAGAAAAAAACCGTTGACACCCTAAATGCCGCGGACACTAAGAGAATGGTTGCTCTGCTTGAAGAATTAAGCGCGACCGAAAGAAGAGAGTTGCGGCAAATGCTTAAATCCCGAGACGCAAAACTTGAACAAAAAGTCGGAACGGCTGAAAGAGAAAGAACGGAACAAACTTTGAAATTAGAAGACCAAGAAATCGCGGATAGGATGAAAAAAGTAACGGCAACGTCTTCTGAAGAAGAAAGAAAAGAAGTCGCGAACATAGGAATAACGGCAAATGACAAAAAACTATTAGAAATTCTGGAAAAATTAAGCCCAAGCGAAAGAAAAGAGCTTAAAAATGTAGCCGATACGACTGATGTAAAGTTGGCTGAGAGACTAGTGAAATCGTACCCAGAACTTGCGACGCAAAAAACAATAACAATGCCAAACGGCACCACAAAACCTGAAAGCCCTGAAGCAGAGCGTCAAAAAGTTTTTGGAAGTATGAAAAAAGAAGATATCCAAAACTTTGATTACGCAGGATTAAAAACCAGAACAACGCCAATTGATTTGGCGAAAATTATAGACGATATGATAAAATCATTTAATATCGGACATCTTAAAGCATTATATGAAAAAGAAGGCCAAATGCGGGAAGATTTTGTAAACAGATTAAAAGTAAATGTTGAAAAAGATCTTGGCAAAACACCTTCTTTAGGTGAAGCTCCCGGAAGCACGGTTAACGCCAATGAAATAGCCGATTATATGGCAAAAAAATTAAAAAGACCTGAAATGGCAAATTCCATAAGAACAGGTCCTAGTGTGCGTGAAATATTAGGCTTACCATAAGTATAAAAAATTAGAAATAACTAAAAGCTAAAATTAATTATGCAATATACAACAAAACAACTGCAAGAAAAATACAAGTCTTTACCTGAAGATTTAAAAGACGCGATATGGAGCACCGCGTCCGCCGAAATCATTCAATCCATAGGAAAAAAATACGGTTTAAATGTGGAACAAGTAGGAAAACTGGCTTCGGAAACAGGTCTTGTGCTTTTAGGCTTATCTCATCCAAAGGATTATATTAAAAGCCTGTCGGCAAACATAACGATTGAGATTGACACAGCAAGAAAAATTGCCGAAGAAGTTAATAATGGAATCTTTTCAAAAGTTAAAGAACACTTAAAAAAATTACATGGAATAGATACGGGAATTCCCCAACCAATAGCGCCGGAAAAAAAACAAGAATTTCAAAAACCAATATCACCCTCTCCGATTTCACCACTACCTCCGCATTCTCCGTCTCCGCTTTCATCTTCTCCGCCTAAAAATCCTTTAGAGCTTTTTCAAAAACACGAACTGGAAAAACAAAATTCCCCTATAAATCCCGTATCAGAAATACAGCCGAAAAAAGAAGTTAGCTTTTTCCCAAAACAAGCAGAACCGCCCGCGTTAATTCTTAAACAAACAGAGTTGCCGGCGCCAAAATCTGCCGAACCGCCTGCGACAACATCAGCGCCCACTCCCGCGTCAACGCCCCCACCTTTGCAAACACCGAAACCAATTGAGCCGCCTGCTCCAATAATACCAACGCCGCCAAATAATGTTGTAAAAACATTAGAACCAAATCCGATAAAACAAACGGAAAATCCTTTAATTTTCACTGAAAAAATAAGAGAAGAACCGCACAGAGACCAAAGTCAAACAATTGAAATTAAACCGGACGCTTTAAAAATTTACGAAAAAGGAAGCGACCCTTACAGGGAACCGATATAAATAATTAATTATGTATGCAATTTCACGTTCCACAATTTATAGAAGTAGAAAATAAAATTTTCGGACCGCTCACCTTCAAACAATTCGCTTATCTTATTGGCGGAGCTGGATTAATATTTTTAATTTACACGCAACTCCCTTTATGGCTCACTGTTTTGCTCGCGATTCCGGCGGGCGGTATGTCGTTCGCCTTGGCGTTTTTAAAAATACACGGAAAACCTTTTATTGAGGTGGTTGAAAAAGCGATAAAATATTTTTCCGGAGCGCGGCTTTATATATGGAAAAAGCCCACGGCAGGCAGGCAAAAAGAAAATATTATTCAAAAAATCGGAACTGAAATGAAATCAGGACAAACAATACCCAAGCTTACGCGAAACAAACTTCAAGACCTCGCTTGGAGCTTGGATGTTAAAGAAAAAGTCAAATAGCTTTTTATAAGCTTTTGGCTTATAGCTTTTAGAAGTTTAAAATACCTAAAAGCTAACAGCTATAAGCTGAATCAAATGCCCCAAACATCATCAAAATCAAGCCAGGAATTCGTGCCTATAAAAGAAGTTCGCGACGGCATAGTAGTTCTGAAAAACGGATCTTTCCGCGCCATACTTATGGCGTCTTCTTTGAATTTTGCTTTAAAATCGCAAGATGAACAAACGGCAATAATTGACCAATATCAAAATTTTTTAAATTCATTGGATTTTTCTCTGCAAATTTTTGTCCGTTCGCGCCCAATAAACATAAATTCTTACATTGATTATTTAAAAGAACTTGAAAAAGCCCAAATGAACGAACTTTTAAAAATACAGGCGAGAGAATATATGGAATTTATAAAAACTTTGGTTGAAACGACAAACATCGTTTCAAAAAATTTTTACATATCAATACCCTTTAATCCTCCCGTATTAGAGCTTAAAAGCGCTGAAAACGTTTTTTCAAAAATAAGCGGCATTTTCACTAAATCCAAATCAAGCCCGGAGCAGCAAAAAGAAATGAAATTTGACGAATACAAAGAACAGCTGATCCAAAGAGGGGCGGTGGTGAGCCAAGAGCTGGCGCGCCTCGGCGTGCGGACAGTGCCGCTTGACACCGAAGATGTTGTTGAATTATTTTACTAGCGTTATAACCCAGGAGAAGAAGAAAAAAGCAAAATACCGACTTTAAATCAGTAAAACGCGCGAATTACGAAATTTCGGATAAAATAAAATCCCGTGAACATTCACGGGATATAATTTTTATTCTACACTTTTTTATTCTTTGTCTTTGAAGCTTTTTATCGCTTCTTGAATGATTTTAACAATACCAGCCGTGCCGTCAAACACGGTCAAGTTATCTATATTTTTAAATGCCTCCGTTATCATTTTTTCTGTTAAATCATACTTTACAGCTTCTTCTCCTTTGCTTATACCCAAAGCCTCTATTCTCGCCTTTTGCCGCAATTCTACTTCTTTTGCATCAATAGCAGCTTGAGTAAAGCCTTCTTTTTCTTGAGCAACTGCCAATTTTATTCTTTGCTCTTTTTGAGCCTCAGCATCAATTAAGGTTTTTTCAGCTTGAGCTTCAGCGTTTACAATAGTTTTCACTTTATTGTAAACTGCCGCGGCGGCATCTTTCATCTCTTGCTTAATTAATACTATCGGGTCCAAATCAATAATTCTTGGATCCCCGACTCCTTCAATACCCCAATCAACAAAAAGAGGGGTTAAATCATTAATAATTTCTATAGGCAATTCTTTTTTGCCATTTTCCAAAATTGGCTCCATTTCATGACTGCCGCAATATTTTCTAACGGCGGCAATCATAAATCCTTTTATAGTGACTCCGTCTTCAACAATTATTTTATTTATAAGATACTTTAACGGATCAACAACCCTCCAAACCAGTTCCATTTTAATAACAATGTATTTTCTGTCTTTTGTATAAATGTCTAGTGTTGGCCCCTCTTCGTCTTCAGCAGAGCCCACAAGCTCTTTTCTAGACTCTAATGAAAAACGAACCATTTTATCTATAAAACCATACATCAACATTGGCCCTCTTTTAACTATTCTTATGGGCTTGCCCAAACGAACAAGCACCGCGATTTCCGTTTCACCAACCTTACTTACGAAAAAAACCCAAAACCAAAAAATCGGGCTTATGAGAAGCGTAAGAGCGCTGTAAGGCCGCGCCTGCGGAACATAAACGATAAACAAAATCGGCGGGACAAAACTAAAGGCGCCATATAACAATAAAACAAACGCGCGCGCGATCCACAATATCAGCTTTTGAGAATTATCATCCGAGTCCGGCGAGGTTAAATCAGGCGGTTCCAAATCAGGCGGTTCCAAATCTGAAATTTCAGGTTCATCCATTTTTCTTCTCCTTTTTGTTAAAATTCTTTTCAATAAGCCGTAAAAGAATTTTAAAACATCATAAAATGTTTTAAAAAGAAATAACAAAACTACAAGCATCATCTTCACCACAAAACTCAGAACGCTGTAAATTCCATAAGGCAACTTTTTCAAAAGCCGCGCCACCCAAAGTAAAACATTCATCTATTCCTCCTTTTCTTTCCTTTCTTTATTATTAGGATTTTTCTTAAACTACAGGAGTCCGACTCCCGCAGTTTATCCAAAGTTATCAAAAAACTATTGCTTATATTTCTATACCATAAATAATATTAAAAAGCAATAGTTGACCCCGTTAGAAATATCCAATTACAGGTTTTGTCAAAAGCATATTTTAAAAAAATTCAATAGCGAGATTTCTAACGGGGTTGACCCAAAATTATTTATTTGTTATTTTGTTATTAGAAGCTGAACAAAAAATCTTACGCATAAGGAGTTTAAAAAATGTTGTTTAAAAAATTGTTGTTGGGACTCGCGATTTTTATTTATATTGGAGCAGTGTTGTTAATTTTTGATTCATTAAACAAAAAAAATCCAAACGCCGCAGAAAAAACAGAAAAACAAAAAATTACAGCGAAAAAAAATGGTAAAGAACACTCTAAGACAAAAATAAATCCAATAGATCTAAAAATAAACAAACTTTTTAGAAAAATCAACAATCGGCTTTCAAGATTGGAAAGAAGCGATAAAAACAAAAAGGAAGATATAAAAAGAATAAAACAGTCTTTAGAAGAAATTAAAAATTTTACTTATAATCTAAGCGCTGTAATGGAAGACTTGAATAAGAAAATCAAAGACGACGAAAGCAAGATAGAAGCCGCGCAAAGAACGGCGGATGACGCTCTTGAAACCATAGAAAATATAATATCAGATTTAGAGACGCTTAATTCACGAATGGAAGAAAATAGAAAAACAACCGAAGAAATAAAAAAAAATTCGGACGCAACAACAAAACTGGCTTTAAAAGCCGAAACAACATCTAAAAATGCTGAACTGGTAGCCGAGCAAGCGAAATCCTTATCAAGGAAATCAATGGAATCGCTGCGCCAGCACGCCGGCAAAACGTTCTTTGGACATATTCATGACGAAAAAATCATGAAAGACACCAACAATAATTTAAAATAAATCTGCTAGCCCCGAGTACTCGGGGCTTTTTTGTTTTAAAAATTCAATCTTTTTATTTATTTCTGAAAAAATCGGCGCGTTTTTCGCTAAAACATTTATTTTCTCAAGCCTCTTTTTTAAAACAATAAGCGTTTCCTTATATTGTCCGCGGAAAGCGTTTGTAAGTTTCATTATCTCATTTTCCCAATGAGAATTATTAAAAGAATTGATAAAAGTAGCGAGAAACTCTTCTTCATCTTCTTCGCTGTGGCCGCCATAAGTATGCAGAAATTTCCTTTCGTCTAAATATTCAAAAAGATATTTGAATGCCAAGAATTTAAAAGTGTTTTTTTCATCTGAAACTTCAATCGGCGTCCATTTATTTTTCAAATCAAGAAAATTAGTTTTAAATTCACCTTGGCTTATTTTGTATTCATAATCAAATAAATGCATTGACTCGTGAAACGCGGTTTCAAATAAATCAAACGAAAGATCCTTTTCGCTATCTTTAAGCTTTGCGTAATGAAAAGCAACGGCGCTTCTGTCTTTTTTGTTAAAAAAGGCGTTATTGGTTGTTGAATCAACCACATATAACTGCTTTGTTTTTTCTCCCTTTTTAAATCCGAATAGATTTTCCGCTTTTTGCATTCCACGCTCTATATGAGGAAAAAGACGGCTTCACTTTTTTTTTTCATTATGATTCAAATTTCCGTAAACTCCGTATTCATTATTGCTTCCCAAAAAAAATATCGGCTTCTCTTCTCTGGCAAAGAACAAATCTTTTAGTTCACCGGCTCCCAAAAACTCCGTTTCAATATTAAGCGGCTCCACAAACTCTTTAGAATCTTTATTCTTCTTAAACTTAATTGGAGGCCAAATCGTAATAGTTTTATCTATTTTACTTTTATCATAATTATTTTGCGCGATATATTTTGTTATGTAATTTCCAAATTTATCAAAACGCGACGAGAAGCTCGGCTTTTCGGAAGAGGAAAGCGAATACTTTTCAAATTTAATTTCTTCTATTTGACCGTTTATATTTAAAGGATATTCAATTTTTTTAAAATCTTCGCTGTTTAAAGTTAAATCTATTTCTTCTTCCGCGGGGCGGCCTTCAAAAGCCAATTTTACGCTAACCGCGTCAAAATTATTTGAAAGATTAATAATCGCTTCTTTTTGTTCTTCATTTAATTTCTTTGTTTTAATTGCCCTAATAAATACATCGGATTCATTTAAAGTCTTGGGATTTATTTCATCCAAAGAATGTTGAAGGTTTTCCATTTTTTCAAACCCTTCTTTTAAAATTATTTTTATTTCTTGAACGGCTTGATCAAGTTTATCCGTTTTTACCGCCTTATAATAAAGAAATGGGTTTTGTAAATCCAGCCAGTTTTTTAATATTATTAAAAAATCGTTGTTTATATTTTTAATTTCCAGAGAAAACGGCGATATTTTAATATTTTTTTCCAATGGCATTATTTCCGCGGAAAAATAACGCTTAGAATCCATGTCAAGATAATCAAGAACATCTTCGGATATTATGCTATTTACTATAAGTTCTTTTCCCCCTAAAATACTTTTAGACAATTTATTAAAAATTTCCTCTTCTGTTTCTTCATTTTGAAATTCAATATTAGCGCTTATACCACTCTCAATTTCAAATTTATGTCCAAGCGCTTTATATAAAGCTATATTATTTTTTAATTTAAGATTATCTTCTTTGGCTTTAAGTTCCAATGTAAAATATAATTTTTCCTCAAACGAGCTTCTGCCTATTTTTTCAACCATTATAGGCCTTGCTCTCGCTTGAGGCAAAGAACTGCTTACCAAAGCATTGCTTAATCTGCAAAAATATAAAAGCCCCGCTAAAACTAACGCCTTATTTACCATTCTTTCGTTTATTTTTCTGCCTATCTTTGTCAAAAATCCTTCAGAATCTTTGCGAAGCCCGCTTTCTTTAACTTCCCACATTTTTAACAATTCTTCCTCGGTGGTTTTGTCTTCAATTATAGCATCGGAAATGCCCTCTTCAGATTGTTCTTCATTTCCACCCCCTTTTTCCAAAAATTCTGATTCGTCTTTTTCTTCAAGATTTTCCTTAAACTTTAAACCCGCCTTGTCGGCGGACAAATTATTTTTCATAGCTTTCTTTTATTAACTCCGCTAAAATTTTATTTACTTGTTCTTTTTCGTATTCATAAACATCCAAAACCGCGCGTTTGTCTTTTTTCTTTAGCGCTTCAATTTTTTTATAAAAAAGCTTTTCCAAATAAGAAAAAGTTTCGGGATTTTTGCTGAAAAATTCGCTTAAAACAAACTTTTCCCGCAACGGCAGTTTAGAAAAAGCTCCTAAAAAGAGATTGCTTTGTGTTTGTTTGGTTTTTAACATAATTCAAAATTGCTTATTACTATTTTAAATATAACAAAGAAAATAGCCGATACGCAAATTAAGCTGGTGCTTTGAATTTCCGTTGTAAAGATATTCGCCTTTTGGTATTATTAAATAAAATGTCTTTATTTCAAAAAACAAAAATTGAAAAAAACGAAGATGACAAAATAATACCGGTATTTCCCGAGGAAATTTATAAAGAAGCCGTTTTGGAATTGCAGGATATAATCGCTCCCTCGGCTCTTGAAATAAGTTCAAATCACATAAGACTCGGTGAAAAATATTGCAGAACGATATTTATATTTTCTTATCCGCGGTTTGTTTCAACCGGCTGGCTTTCGCCAATTATAAACCTTGATAAAATTTTTGACATATCAATATTCATTCATCCCATAAGCACCTCTTCCATATTAAGAAAGCTGCAAAACAAAACCGCCGCGGTGCAGGCGCAAATAAGCGAAAGGGAAGACAAAGGATTCGTCCGCGATCCAATGCTTGACACCGCCTATCAAGACTTGGAAGACTTAAGAGATAAACTAATGCAGGCAACGGAAAAAATATTTGACGTAGGGCTTTACATTACGGTCTACGCCGATTCGCTGGAAGACTTAAATAAAGCCGAAACAGAAATAAGATCAATACTTGAAGCGCGTCTTGTCTACGCCAAACCGGCTCTTTTTGAACAAAAAGAAGGGCTTGAGAGCGTGTTTCCTCTTTCAACCGATTCGCTTGGCATAAGTTCAAAACTTAACACCGCTCCTCTTTCAAGCATTTTTCCTTTTGTGTCTTTTGACTTAACTTCTAATAAAGGGATTCTCTACGGCATAAACCGCCACAACAGCAGTTTAATTTTGTTTGACAGATATTCAATGGAAAATTACAATTCCGTTGTTTTTGCCAAAGCCGGCGCCGGAAAAAGTTATTTCAGCAAACTGGAAATATTGCGCTCATTAATGATTGGCGCCGAAGTGATAGTCATAGACCCTGAAAGAGAATACGAACACTTGGCGGAAACTGTCGGCGGAAGTTTTTTTAAAATATCCCTGACTTCGGAGCACCACATAAATCCTTTTGACTTGCCGCCTCCAAGAGAAGACGAATCGCCATCGGATATTTTACGAAGCAACATCATAAACTTAATCGGCATCTTAAGAATTATGCTGGGAAGCATCACTCCCGAGGAAGACTCCATACTTGATAAAGCGATAACGGAAACTTACGCCTCGCGCGACATAACTCCTGACGCCGATTTTTCAAACAGGCCCGTACCGATTTTATCGGATTTGGAAATGATTCTGGCAGGAATGGCGGGCGGAGAAGATTTAGCTCAGCGCCTTAAAAAATTTACGACAGGCACGTGGGCCGGATTTATAAACCAGCCGACAAATGTTGAAATAAATAAAAAATTAACCGTTTTTTCAATAAGAGATATGGAAGACGAATTACGTCCTGTCGCTATGTATCTCATAATACACCACATCTGGAATGAAGTGCGGAGAGAAATTAAAAAAAGACTTTTGGTGGTGGACGAGGCTTGGTGGATGATGAAATCAGAGGACGGAGCTTCGTTTCTTTACGGCTTGGCGAAAAGAGCGAGAAAATATTTTTTAGGGCTTTCCACGATTACCCAAGATGTCGGCGACTTTTTAAGTTCGCCCTACGGCAAACCTATAATAACAAACTCCTCAATACAAATCCTTCTAAAGCAGTCTCCCGCCACGATAGAAACTCTTAAAGAAGTTTTTAATTTGACGGACGAAGAAAAATTCATACTTTTGGAATCTGATGTGGGAGAAGGAATATTTTTTGCCGGGCTAAAACACGCGGCAATAAAAGTAGTGGCGTCTTACACCGAAGACCAAATTATCACAACCGATCCGGCTCAACTTTTAGAGATTAAAAAAGCGAGAGAGGAGTTGAGTTAAGTTAATTAAAACATTAATTTCTATGCAACAAATAGAAGAACAAAGACTGGCAAGATTAAATGAAAATTTAAACGCGAAAAAAACAAACGACAACAAGCAATACAACCGATTTCACGAAGAATTTGAAAAAGACGAAGACTATAGAGATACGGAAATTTCACCTGAAGAATTTAAAGAAATAAGGGCCCAAACACCGGAAATACCTCATTTTCCTTTACTGATTTTTACGATCGCCATGCTTAAAGATTTTATTGATATTATGGTTGTTTTTATAACAGTAACAACAGCGGGAATGGGACTTGTATTAACGGTTATAGTCTGGATTATAACCGCGATTATGGCGGCGGTGATATGGCTTTGGATATTTAATAAATCAACATTCATAAGAAAATGGATTATAAAAAAAGCCGCAAGAAGAATTGCCTTGTTTTTCTTAATAAAAATAACTCCTCTTTTATATGTGGCGCCAACCGCTTCTTTAACCGTATATCTTGTTTATAAAAGCGAGTCGGGTTTTATTGGAAAAATAATTGACGCTGTGGAAAAAGTGGAAAAAATTGTTTAACAGCCAAAAAATATGGTATAATAAAATCATTGAAGAACGTTAAAATTTAATTTGGGAAATTGTGTTGTAAAATTGAAATCCTGCAATAAGTGGAGAAAGTCTTGAGAAAATGCGGAAATTTACGCCAGGTCCTTTGGGATTTAATTTTACAACACAATTTCCCTTTTAAAACCTATAGCTTTAAAGATGTTTTTCAGTGATTTTGTATCCAAACAAAACTATGAAAAAAATATTAAAATTTGCCGTAGCGCCGCTTCTTGTTTATATTTTTTATTTTAGTTCAACTTTCGCGGCAATGAATTTTCCAAGCTCAAACGACTTCAATATTTCTCCTTCAAACAGATTTCCATACCCAAACGAAGAAATAGAGGCCAAAATAAGAGACGCCACCTTTGACATTAACCGCTCTTACATAAACTGGTATTTAAACGAGAAACTGATAAGTGAAGGGAGGGGAAACGATAAAATAAATTTTAAAGCGGGGGATACGGGTTCTAAAATAAATCTTTCCGCCATAATCCAAACCCCGAACGGAACAGCCGCGAAAAAATCCGTTGTTTTAAATGTTTCAGATATTGATTTGCTCTGGAGCGCGAACACCTACGCTCCTTATTTTTATAAAGGAAAAAACATGGCAACCCCGATGTCAGAAGTAAGGGTCGGCGCCATTCCTTATTTCAACTCTCCAAACAAAAAAACGGCTTCGGAAAATTTATTTTTCAAATGGTTTTTAAACGATAATTTGGAAAATCAAGGACAAGGAAAAGACGCGCACACCTTTAAAACCGGAGTTTTTAGCGATGATGATTATAATGTCAAAGTGGAAATCGCGAGTGCCGACAACAGACTTTTCCAACAAAAATCAATAACCGTGAAAACGGAAAAACCAGAAATACTATTTTACGAATACTCTCCGCTTCTCGGAGTAAAAAGTCAGGAAACTGTTTCGCAATTTAAAACTTTTGCGGGCGATTATAAGCAATTTGTAGCCGAACCTTTTTATGTTCCTTACGACAAAAAAGAGGAATTAAATTACGAATGGAGCGTGAACGGCCAAAAACTAAAAAATTTAAACGCGCCCTTAAACATAATCAACTTTGCGTCGGAAAAAGGCCAAGAAGGTCTGTATAATATGAATTTAACAGTATCATATAAAAATTTATTAGAAAAAATCAGCAATAGTTTTTCAGTGAATTTAGAGTAAAGCAATAGACGACTTTTACAGAACATGCGACGTCCTGTAAAAGTAAAAAATATGGAAAAAATTGGCAGAATAACTTTTTATACATCATTTTTACTTATAAATTTATTTTATATTTCTTTTGTGTCTTTTGCAGCGGATATAAACCTTACCCCTCCCGGCATAGGAGGAGCTATAGATCCCTCAACAGGAAACCCGATACCGGGCACACCGGCAACCACGCCAGATTTTATAGAATACTTAGACTGGCTTTATAAAATACTACTCGGGTCAACCGGAATTTTAGCTTTAATTATAATAGTGGCCGGAGGTATTATGTATGTGTTAGCGGGAGCGTCAGGCAAACCTCAAGATATAACACAAGCCAGAACAATGATACTGTCCGCCATAGCCGGTCTGCTTCTCGCCCTAGGCTCTTGGATAATATTAAACACTATAAACCCCGACTTATTAAAAAAAGGTTTAGACTTAAACAAATATTAATATGGATCGCAAAAAAATATTTTTAATAACCGCAATAATAATTTTAATAATTTTAGGAATAATTTTTTATTTCGCTTTAACGAAAAAAGATGGATCTAATATCCCGATTATTTCCAACCTATTTCCTGAAACAGGAAATATAAAAAAAGAAAACGGCGAAGACGGTTTAGACAAAGAAACAAACACAATTAATATTGAAGGGGGTAAAGAACAAGAGATAACAAAAATTTCGGATAAATCCGTCGTTGGAGCCGTATACGACCAAAAAATAAATAAAATAAAATACGCGGATAAAGCGAACGGACACATTTACGTAACCGAATCTGACGGAAAAAATACGGAAAGGATTTCAAACACGACAATTTTAAATGTTTTTAATGTCGCCTGGTCGTTTGACAAAAATAAAGCCATACTTCAATTTCTTAAAGAAGGCGAAATAAATAATTTTTCAGCTTCATTTACAAGCTCAAGCACGGAAGGACTTTTTCTGTCAAAAAACATTAAATCTCTCGCGCCATCCTTAACTGAAAATAAATTGGCTTATATTGAAGATATAAACGGAAGAGGAGTGGTTTTTATTTCCGATTTTGAAAATAAAAACAAACAGCAAACTACCTCTTTACCGATAAGCGATTTTAACTTGGATTGGAAAAATAAAGACTCTTTAAGCCTTGTTTCAAAACCGGCGTTTTCTGTTTTAGGATATTTGTATTCACTGAATTTAAAAGATAAGACTGTGCAAAAATTAATTGAAGAAGAAAGTTTAAACGCGCTATGGTCAAAAGACGGAAAAAATATTTATATAACTAAAAACACGGAAAGCGGCATAGAAAATAAGGTCATTGAATCGCAAACAAAAAAGGAATATCCGTTAAGTGTCAAAACTTTTGTTGAAAAATGCGCGTGGAGCGCGCTTCAAAAAGAAATTATTTTCTGCGCCGCGCCACTTAATTTCGCTTATGAGAAATATCCGGACGACTGGTACAAAGGAAAAAAAGTTTTTAACGACGCGCTATATAAAATCAACTATACAACCGGCGCAAATGAAATTTTACTGGAAAAAGAAATGAAAAATCGCGATTTTGATATGACAAATTTATTTTTCAGCCCCGAAGAAAAATATCTCTTTTTTATAAATAAAAAAGATTCTTCTTTATGGAGCGTAAAATTAAAGAATTAAATCCATTTTTTAAACCGGTTTTATCACAACCTTTCTGTTTTCCCCGTCTCCCATACTTTCCGTTTTAATATCCGGATATTCGCTTAAAACGGTGTGAATTATTCTTCTTTCAAAAGAGTTCATCGGTTCAAATTCAACTTCTTTTTTAAAAAATCTTACCCTCTGCGCGTTCATCTTGGCGACTTCTTTCAAATTATTAATTTTCTTGGAGTAATAACCGTTAACATCCAAAGAAAACGGAGGCATTTCTTTATTTTTGTCCTTAAAAATTTTATAAGCCATCTTTTTTAAAATATGAGAAAAAGAGAAAAGATTCTGGCCGTTCTCTCCTATTAAAATTCCGGCTTCGTTTGTGGTTATCGTGAAAACAGGATAATCAACACCGGACACAATTTCTATGGTGCCATTTATTCCCATCTTTTCCAAGAAAGACTCGGTTATATTTTTAATTGCATCGTAATCTTTTGACATATTATTGATAATTAAGACTGGTTGGATAAATATTTTCTTCTTATAAAATTCTCTTGCACTATAGCAAAGAAATTCATTGTTGTCCAGTATAAAGAAACCGCGGCCGGAAATCTAAGAGCGATAAAAAAAATAAATGCCGGCATTATATACTTCATCTGAAATGACAAAGAACGTTTTAATACATCTTCAAAACTATCTGACTTGCCGCTT
This sequence comes from uncultured Candidatus Saccharibacteria bacterium, assembly GCA_964499175.1. Classification (GTDB taxonomy): domain Bacteria; phylum Patescibacteriota; class Minisyncoccia; order CAZCIQ01; family CAZCIQ01; genus CAZCIQ01. The sequence goes on from CAZCIQ010000005.1 coordinate 31,844, forward strand.
GAAGCGGTTTGAGGGGTTTTTAATGGAGAACTTAAATACATCTGGAGAAATTGGGACGCACCGGTTAAAACCGCCAAAAACAAACTTTTTCCCGTAATATCAAGAATTCCCAAAAAAAGAAAGTTCGGATTTTGAGGCTCCATTAAAAAAGAATATAAACTATGATCAACGGCCAAGCCTTTCCAAAAAACCTGATAAAGAGCTATAAGAATCGGCAGTTGTATTAAAATAGATAAAAAACCGGAATAAGGACTGATTCCGTTTCTCTTATATATGTTTAATATTTCTTGCGTTTGCTTATGTCTATCAGCACTATTTTCGCGCGCTTTTTTTATATCCGGCTCTATTTTTTGAATCTTAACCTGTGTTTTGATTGAATGTTGGGTTAAGGGAAAAATAATAATTCTTGTTAAAATAGTAAGAAGTATTATTGCCAAACCGACATCATTCCCCGGAATAATGTTTATCAAAAAAACCAATCCGTTAAACAGCGGGCGGTAAAAAATTTCGTTATATAAAAAAAATAAAATACTCATTTTATTAATTTCACCTCTCTTAAGGCGCTAACAATTTCTTCTTTAAGCTTATTAAAATTAGCTTTTAACACCTCTTTTTTAAATAAAAAAATCATCAAACACGGCGCGTTAAACTCATGAAGCAATCCAAGAACAACATTTCTCGCCCTTCTCTTAATCCTGTTCCTATGCGCGGCATGCTTTGAAACCGAAGAAGAAACAACAAAACCCGCCTTTATTCCTTCGCCGCTTTCTTTGTAAATCAAGTTGAAATCAGCGTAGGAATTTTTCTTCCCTTTTAAGAACAATGGCTTAAAATGCTTTTTTTCTAAACGGTTTTTTAAAGGAAGCACGGTTTAAATTGTTATTTTTTTTCTTCCCTTTATCCTTCTTCTTTTAATTATTCTTTTTCCGGCCGCATTCCTTGTTCTTTTTAAAAATCCATGCTTTCTCGCTCTTTTTTTCTTTTTGGGCTTGTAAGTTGTGGACATAAAACAATTCTACAACATAAATATCTATTTTCAATGTTTTAAAAAAAATATGTTAATTCATAATTGTATTAGATTGATAAAAACAAAGTTATCCACAAGCAATCCACAGTATTTAAAAAGTTGTCCGAAATTAATTTTTGCTTGTTTAATTTAAGTTCATATAATTAATAATTGTTAAGCCGAATTATTTAAACCGTGCGTTAATTTTAAAACCATGAATGAAATTAATTACAATGAGTTGTGGCAAATTGTCTTAAGCGAGATGGAGCTTTCCGTTTCAAAGGCTAATTATGCCACTTGGTTTAGAAATACGGCGATAAAAGATTTCAAAGAAGGAGTTGTGTCGGTTGGCGTCCCCAATAGTTTTGTTAAAGAATGGCTTGAAAATAAATTTCATAAAACAATTTTAAAAATTCTTCGTTCTTACTGCGAGAATATAAGAAATATAGAATATTCCATAGTGCCGACAATAAATCTTATGGCTAATAATTTTTTAAAAGAAAAAGACGATATTTCTCCGGGCTTGCAATTAAAATTAAAAGAATTTCAGGTTGATAAAAAGACAAACCTTAACCCAAATTATACTTTTAAATCGTTTATTGTCGGTTCGTTCAATGAACTTGCCCATGCCGCCGCCTTAAATGTGGTTGATAAACCGGGAATTCTTTACAATCCGCTCTATATTTACGGAGGAGTCGGTTTGGGTAAAACACACCTTTTGCAAGCTATTGGAAACGAGCTTAAAAACAGAAATCCGGAATTAAAAATAATTTATATGCCGTCAAGCACTTTTTTAAACGAGTATGTGGATAATGTCCGCGCCGGAACAATGCATTTCTTTAACAAAAAATACAAAGTTTTTGACGTTTTAATTATTGACGATGTGCAATTTTTAAGTGGAAAGGACAGGACTCAAGAAGAACTGTTTCATATATTTAACGCATTCCAAGCCGCGAATAAACAAGTAGTTTTTTCTTCCGATTGCCCGCCAAAGCTCATCCTCGACCTTGAAGACAGACTGAGATCGCGTTTTGAAGGCGGTATGATGGCAGATATCTCAAAACCAGATTTTGAATCAAGAATGGCCGTGCTTAAATCAAAAACGGCAAACGCGCCTTTTAATATCACGAATAAAGCCCTGGAATGCATTGCTTTGCATGTCACGGAAAATATAAGAGAGCTTGAAGGAAACTTGAATTTAATACTTGCCGAGATGAAATTAAAAAGAGAGCTGAACGACAATCAAATAAAAGAAATACTTAGTAAAAATAAAAAATCAATGAAAATTTTAACGCCAAACCAGATAATCAAGAAAGTTGCCGGTTTTTACGCGGTAAACGAAAAAGATTTGTTTGAAAAAACAAGAAAAAAAGAAATTGTAAAAGCCCGCCAAGTCGCGATGTATATTTTAAGGGAAGACTACAATAATTCTTATCCCGACATAGGAAGAAGGTTTGGAGGAAAAGATCACACGACCGCCATGCATTCTTACGAAAAAATTTCAAAAGAATTAAAAATCAATCAAATATTAAACGAAGAAGTGAACGTTCTTAGAAAAATTTTTTACGAATAGTTTTATTTTTTTAATATTTAACCCTGCGGAAAAAGAGGGGATAAGTATTTAAAAACTGTGAATAAAAATTTTTTGAAAAGCAAAATTTATTTTTTAAAAAACTAACACACAGTTTTTAAAAAAGTTTTCAGTAAGTTTTACCCAAACATTAAATAAAAATAATTTTAAATCGCAATATTATTTTTAGTTTTAAACACTTTCCACAGGGTTTATTACTATTATTAATATAATATTAATTAAATTATTTATTAATAAATAATAAAATGAATTTATATGGAAGTAAAAATTTCAAAAACTAATTTATTTAAAATAACGGCACTAGCTGAAAAAATAAGTGGTAAAAATTTAAATTTGCCTATTTTAAATTCTTTTCTTATTTCGGCACAAAAAGGAAAAATAAAAATCAGCAGCACTAATCTTGAAATTGGTTTTGAAATATGCGCGCCGGCCCAAATAATTCAGGAAGGAAAAATAGTGGTTCCGGCCAAAATAATGAATAATTTGGTATCCAACATAAAAGACGATGTAATACAATTAAAACAAGAAGGGTTAAACTTAAAAATCATCACAGGCGGTGCTTCGATTATTTTAAAAACCAATTCTTTAGATGATTTTCCGATAATGCCGCAAATAAAAAAAGATTCTTTTTTTAAAATGAAAATATCCGACCTATTATCGGGAATAAAATCAGCGCTTTTCGCCGCTTCTATTTCTAATTTCAAGCCGGAATTGGCAAGCGTTTATTTTTATAACACAAAAGAAGAACATGTGTTTGTGGCGACCGACTCTTTTAGATTAATGGAAAAAAAAATTCCAAATAAAGAAAATAAAAATCAGCAAGAATTTTCTCTGCTTTTGCCTATAAAAACATCTTTTGAACTCGCGCGAATTTTGGAAGATTTAAATAAAGAAGAAGAAAGTAATTTAGAAGTATGTTATAATAAAAATGAATTTCAGGTTTCAAACGACAATTTCATTTTTTTCTCGCGCCTTACCGACGGAGCTTTCGTAAATTATACAGAGTTTATGCCAAAAGAGTTTTTAGGAGAAATTGTCGTTGATAACAAAGAATTAACAAGTGTTTTAAAAACAGCGAATATTTTTCTAAGCAGATTAAATGATGTTGTTTTAGAAATAAATTTAAAAAATAATGTTTTTAAGTTGAAAACGTCAAACCCAGAGCTAGGAGAATTTTCATCAATTTTAAAAATGACAAAAAGAGGATTTGGCAATACAAAGCAGGAAAAAATAAAATTGACTTTTAACCTTAAATATTTACTTGAAGGAATAAATCAAATCAATTCCGCGTTTTCAATTTTAAAATTTAGCGGAGAAGGAAAACCATTGGTAATCCAAGGAGATGACAACAAAAACAGCTCTTACCTGGTTATGCCCATGAAAATATGAAACCATCGCCACATTATCACTTAAAATATAAAATATGCGTATCCGGAGCAGCTGAAACGGATTGCTGTTCTGTGGATGCCTTAGACAAAGCAAAAGAGCTTGGCAGAGAAATTGCCAGAAGAAATTTAATTTTGGTAAATGGCGCCACAACTGGCTTTCCTTTTTGGTCTGCGATAGGCGCAAAAGAAGAAAATGGCTGGGTTATAGGAATTTCTCCGGCTTTTTCAGAGAAAGATCATATTTTAAATTATAATCTCCCGATAGATTACACGGATATGATTGTTTATACAGGGTCCGGCTATTCAGGAAGAAATTTAATACTTACAAGAGCTTCTGATGCAATGGTGGTTGGATGTGGAAGAATGGGAACTTTAAATGAATTTACGATAGCTTTTGAAGACAAAAAGCCTATTGGAGTTCTTTTGGGGCTGGGTGGCACCACAGACTTAATAAAAGAAATAATAGAAAAGTCGCATCGCGGAGGAGAAACAAATGTTGTTTATGATTCTGATCCAAAAGTTCTATTGGACAAATTAATTCCACTCATTAAAAACGAAAAAATAATAGAAGCTTAACGCGATTTTTTTTCATGAAAACCACAATTGCCGCTCTAATGTTAATAGGAATGATAATTGGAGCCGGAATTTTTAGTTTGCCTTATAGTGTGGGTAAAGCGGGAATAATCTGGGGTTCTATTCATTTTTTAATCGCTTTTTTTGTTATTTTAAAACTTCATATTTTATACGGCAATGTGATTTATAATTTGCCAAAAAACCGTTTTTTGGGATATGTTAAAGTTTTATTAAACAAGAAAATGGAGAGAATTTCTTTGGTTAATATTCTCTTTTCTTATTATGGCAGTTTGTTAATTTACGCTATTTTAGGAGGATTTTTTTTGTTTAACATTTTTCCTTTCTTAAATTCTTTTTATTGGTCTTTTATTTTTTTGGCGATTGGAGGGGTTTTTGTTTTGTTTAACTTTGAAAATATAAGCAAAATAAATTTTTATTTGACAATACCGCTTATAATTTTAATGATTTTAATATCTTTTTTGTTTTTAACCAAAATTGATTTTAATAATTTTTATAAATTAAATCGCTTTTTTTCCTCGTCATGGTTTTTGCCTTACGGTATTTTTATTTTTAGTTTTAGCGGGTTCGCGGTATTGCCGGATATCTCGGATTTTTTAAAAAACAAAAAAGAAAGTTATCCTTTTAACCAGTTGCGAAAAACTATTTTAATAAGTCAAATAGCCGTTGCCGCCGTGTACTTTTTGTTTATATTTTCTGTTTTAGGATTGTTTGGAGAAGAGGTGAAAGAAAATATCTTTTCAGCCGTGTCTCAGATTTTAGGCGCGAAAGGAATGTATATTATGTCGTTTACCGGAATGCTCGCGGTCTTAACTTCCTTTCTGGCGTTATCGCAAGATTTTAAATATATTTATCTTGTTGATTTAAACTTTAGCTTGTTGAAATCGTTTTTATTAATAATAAGCCCGCTGGTCGTTTTTTTGTTTTTGGCAAATCAAAGATTCGTGGAAATTATGTCTTTTGTGGGAGGACTGTCTTTTGGCGTATTTGGTTTAATTGTGCTTGCAATGAATAGGAAAATTGAAGATAAAAAAAATACGGAAGGAGGATTTTTTAAAAATATTATTTTGCGCGGCATGACTATAATCCTGACCATTTTTATTATTTTGACTATTTTATATACTATTTTTGATTTTCCTACATACTAACCTGAACCGCACCAGTCATCTTTCCTAAAACAAAAACTTC
>CAZCIQ010000006.1:0-34142 GCA_964499175.1 uncultured Candidatus Saccharibacteria bacterium
GTTTATCTATTTGGTAACCGCGCAGCTTGCTGCGCGGAATAATGCAAGTTTAAAATATTATATTTGCGTAAATTATGGAAATTTGTTATTATATATGATCATGAAAAAATATAAATTTACAATAGAAAATAAGAAAAAACTTATGGAACTCGGCGTTAATGTGCTATATTTATTTGGCTCGCGGGCAAAAGACATTGCCAACGAAAAATCCGATTATGATATTGGAGTTGTGTTTATAAATCCAAATAAGACAAATTCTGAAATGGAACAATTTAGTAAACTATATGACATTTTAGCTAATATATTTCCAGATACAATAAATGGACCCAAACTTGATATTTCTTTCCTGCAAAAAGCCAACGCCGCTTTGCAAATGAACGCTATTCACAATGGAATTGTATTATTTGAAAATAACCCAGTATTTAGAGCAAATTACGAAGAAAGTGTTTTAAGAAAATATGATGATTATCGCTCTTTGCAAAAAGAATACGAAGAAGCGACTTTTTCGGCTTTTCGCAAAACACCGCTCAAAACTTATGCATAAAGTGCCGCTTTCAAAAATTAAAATTGAAAGTAAATTAGCCATTTTGAGAGAGGCGATTTGTGAATTGGAAAAAATAGGAAAAGAATTTTCTCAGGATGAGTTTATTAAAAATAAAGAAAAATTCGCTGTAGCCGAACATTTTTTACGCCGAGCGCTTGAAGCGATTTTTGATATCGGAAACCATATAATTTCTCGTTTTGCTTTCTCTCCGGGAAAAAGACCAAAGACGATAAAAGAAATTGCGCTTGAATTAGGAAAAAAGGAGATTATTGATTTAAAATTTGCCGAAGATAAACTTGTGGAAATGGCGGGGTATAGAAATCGCTTAGTTCACTTTTACGACGAAATCGGTTCTAAAGAAATTTATAAAATCATCACCCGTGATTTAGAAGATTTAGAATTTTTCGCTTCAACAATAATAGAAGTATTAAATAATCCTGCGCGATTTAATTTATCCGTTGAAGATGAATGAAAACGCTCTCTCAAAAACGGGAATCAAAACTCCCTGCAATTTTTAGTGGGTCAAATGATGAAAAAAACAAAAGGGAAAGCAAACCCCCAAATCGCGCAAGAGATAATCAAAAAAATTTTAGGGGATTAAAATTACAAACTAATTTTTTATTCAAATATCACATTTGCTTTGTGATATTATTTAAATTCTCTAAATCATTAATTTTTATAGTGTATCTTCCTGTTAATATAGCAAAAATTCCAAATAATAATAAAAATGTGTTGTCTGTTCCAACTCTCCAAATATTCATTAAAAGCCCTGTTGCAACAAAATTTATAATCTGAAATATTACTGCTACAATCCCTATTCCAATTTGCCATTTTCCTAAAGTTTTTATCTTCATACTTACTCTATTTTTTAAACAATTTTTATTCGACCTTTTATAAAAGTTTATCTTATTTTTCTTAATAACTCATTCAATTTTATAATCTTTCAACTCTCCTACCCCTGTACGAGTTAAGCCATCAGCACTATAAGTTTCGTATTTTATCAGACCAATCCCTGGATAAAACCATTCAGTTCTTCTTACTATGTCAGTCGTGTTATTAATATCAACTGCATAAGTTTGTATTTTAGAGGCATTACTGAAACTCTCTACGGCAACCATCATATTTTCTTTCCCCGTAACATAATTATAAGATGGCGCATCTTTAAAAAGTTTCCATTTTTCATTTACTCGCATCGGAAATACATACATCAAAAGACCGCCATTAATTATTTCATCCTTACCTAAATCTTCTATTGGTTTTTTGAAGGTAATATCTAAAGATCTCTGATCAATTTTAAACACTTTATTTTTCACAATAATATAATAAAAAATTTGCACCTCACCAACTGACACATTTTGTTCCAATTTAAAAATATTGAAACTCTCTTTAGTGTTAGAAAAAGAGACAACCTTTATTGTTCGCGTAAATTTTTGTCCAGAAGTAATCTCGTCATATACCCAATAATTGCCTACTTTTAATGGGAAAATTTTCTCTACTTTAACTTCACTGTTTCTAATAAGAAATCCAACAGTCAAGATTACTGCTATTAAAATTGCTATTAAAATAAATGAAAATTTTTTGTTCCTCATTTGCAATGAATTAATATCTTATATTTTTTTAAACTCTTTTAGAACTATGTCTTTTTCAAAGTTTTCATTGCCGCGCAAAACGGTCAAAACAACTTTATCATCAACATCGCGTTTGGCTATTAAATCTTCCAGGGTCTGCTTTTCATTTACTTCTTCTTTATTGCAATGAGTTATAACGTCAAATTCTTGAATTCCGGCAAGCGCGGCCGGACTCCCCGGAATAACCGAAAAATCTCCGGGCGCTCCTTCGTTCACAACCAACGCTCCGCGATCTAAAGGAAGGCTAAAACGTTCCTTGATTTTGTTATTTAAAATTAAATACCTGATTCCTAAAAACGGCCTTCTTATCCTGCCAAACTGCTTTATGCTGTCCAAATCTTTTGCCGCCTGATAAACCGGAATGGCAAACCCTATATTCTGCGCTCCGAAAACAACAGCAGAATTTATGCCTATCGCTTTGCCATCCAAATTCACAAGCGGTCCTCCAGAATTTCCGGGATTTATGGCAGCATCCGTCTGAATCAAACCGCGCAGTCTTTCCTGATGGCCGGCGCTATCGGTCATTGCCGTGATAAAACGGGAAAGCCCGGAAACTATTCCGGTTGAAACCGAATTTTGAAACTGTCCTAAAGCGTTTCCAACGGCAATTACCGTCTGACCGAGTTTCACGTTGCTTGTGTCAAGTTCAACATAAGGCAAATTACCCGTTTTAATTTTTAAAATAGCGATGTCATTTATCGGATCTCTAGCCAAAATCGCCGCTTCATATTTTAAACCTTTTGAATCCATTACCGTGTAAGCGGCGTTCGCATCTATCACCACATGTTTATTGGTGAGCACCAAGCCATCTTTTGACACGACAAAACCAGAACCGCCGCCAAGTTCTATTCTTCCTTTTTCATCATGCGGCGCCTGGCTTAATTGTTCGTCAACATCTTCCGGATACACCGGCATTCCATAAATGTTAAAATAAGGAATTTCCGATTTTATCGCCGCTTCTTCTTTTGAAATAATAATACTTACGACGGACGGCAAAACTTTCTCAATAGTATCTATAATTTTTGCTTCAAAATTTGTTGTTTCCATGATTAAATAATTTTCAACCTTTAATTAAGAATTAGAAATTAAAAATTATAAACTTTTTATAACCTTTTAAAAAATCGCTGCCCGACATTTCTTTTTTTCCTTCAAGCTTCACTTTGATTAATTTAAGAATACCATTTCCAGTTTGAACTGTGAAGCCGCTCTTCATTTCAAAAAATTCTCCAACTTTATGTCCGTTGTTTTCTTCTGAAATTTCGGCTTCCAAGACCTGGATTCTCAACTCTGCATTATCATTTTTTTTAATGAAAAAATACGCCTTCGGCCAAATTTCATACGCGCGAATTTTTCTTTCAATTATTTTTGCTGGCTCATTCCAATTTATCAATCCGTCTTCTTTTACGATTTTTTTAGTATAAGTCGCCATTTCTTCATCTTGCGGCTCCGCTTTAATTTTGCCGGAAATCCAATCCGGAATTACTTCACAAATTAAATCCGCTCCCAATTCCGCCAATTTATTATGTAATTTTTTATATCCTAAATTAGAAATTAGAAATTGAAAATTAGAAATTTTAATAATCGGCCCATGATCCATTTTACTATCCGTAAGCATAATAGTCGCACCGGTTTTATCATCACCATTTAAAATAGCGGATTGAATCGGAGAAGGCCCGCGATATTTCGGCAAAAGCGACGGATGAATATTTAAAACTCCATAAGGCGCAATGCGCAAAAAAAATTCCGAAATTATTTTACCAAAAGATGCCATAACCATTATATCGGGCTGCGCGTCTCTTACTTTCGTTTCAAATTCAGAATCTTTCATATTATTTGTTTCTAAAACTTTAATCCCGCACTCAAGCGCTGTTTTTTTTATGGGTGAATTTTCTATTTTAAATCCCCTGCCTTTTGGCTTATCCGGCAAAGTTATAAGAGCCAAAACATCAAACAGCGCGTTTTCCGAAAGTTTTGTTAAACTGGGAATCCCGAAATCCGAAGAGCTTAAAAATATTATTTTTATTTTTTTATCCACCCCGTTAAAAATATTGTGTTTTGTCATAAAATTCAATTTTCATCACCACTAAAATAATTGTTAAAATTTCTAACGGGGTCCATATTAACTTTTATTTTTATTTACCGTGAGCTCCGTCGCTTTATCAATAAACAGAATTCCATTTAAATGATCCATCTCATGCTGGACGGCTTGAGCCAAAATTCCGCTCGCGGACATTTTAAATTCTTTTCCGTTTTCGTCACACGCTGCAACTGTAACTTTTTCCGCCCTTTTAACTTTGCCCTGCGTTCCCGCGACGCTTAAACATCCTTCCGGCTCGCTCATTTTCTTTCTTGACTCTTTTATAATTTGAGGGTTAATAAAAACAACAAATTTCTGTTGATTATTCTCCTGTTTTTTACCGCCCGCCAATTCTATTTCTTGCTTTTTGCTCATCTTTACAATCTCATCAATTATTATAAAAATTCTTAAATTATATCCAATTTGCGGAGCGGCAAGCGCAACTCCCCCATTTTCTTTGCTAAAAATCAAATCTTTCTTCATTTGTTCAATGATATTTTGAATTTTAAAACTTGAAATATCTTTAACAAGAACCTCCGAAGATTTATTTCGCAATATTTTATTGGGATTTTGAATAATCATCTTCTTAATTTAAACATTCTTTCCATTCTAGCGACCTGTTCTTTAATTTCAGTAATTTGTCCGGGAGTAAACGGAATGCTAAATTTTTTAATCAGCTCATCTGAAATGCCGGGATTTTTATAATATATGTCGTAAATCTCGTTTATCTCCTTCCAAAAATTCGGCTTATCCATATCGCTTTGCAAAGCGTCTAAAACCGTTGTGGAAAGCATAGCGCCAATTGTCGGACTTAAACCTTTTTTCTTGCTTAAAAACCATAAAGACAGCTGCTCAAGCTGAGACACGGATATTTTTTTTAAAGCATATTTAACAAGCCAGCCATCCTTGCCGTGAATTATCCTCGGCTTTTCGTTTCTAATCTTTACGCAAGCCTCGCTAAAAAAATCAATAAATTGTTTAATGTCCGGATTTGTTTTTTTTACAATTTCTTGTTTCTGTTTTATTCTTTTGCTTTTTTTCTCAGCCTTTTTTTCTTTTTTTCTCTTTTCTTTAATTTTTTTTACCGGCATCCCTTTTTTCTTCATAAATCTAAGATACCAAATCAAATAAAAAAGGCTAGTTTTCCTAGCCTTAATATTGTTTTTTAATCCCCCTTATTCGCTTTCTTTTCTTTGCCAAAACATTTTTCCGTTTCCGGCACATCTACTATAAAACCCTTAAATTCCATTTCGCCAAATCGCGCCTTTCTATTAGTGACTATAACTTTCTTGCCCTGAAATTGCGCTTTTAAAATGGACTCATAACAAATAAGGGCTTCACCAATAGCATCTTTCGCGGAAACTTTAGCGGTTATCTTTTTTATCCTTTCGGCAGTTCTAAAAGACTGGTCGCTTAAAATAATTTTTTTTTCATTATAACCTGAAAACATTTGTCGTAACCGCTTTAGGTAATTCATCTCTTTTCTCCTCTGTTTTGCTAGATAAAGCCATGTTCAAGCCGTTTGTTGAAATCAAAAAACCCTTAATTTTCTTTCTACATTTAAACAAATTAAATTATATTAGTCAACCCCGTTAGAAGTTTAAGAGTTGACTTTGGATAAATGATAATTTAAGCCGTAAAGGCGGCTTCGCCTTACTGCAAATTTAATAAGAAAGACTTTTATGAACTTCTAACGGGGTCAAGTAAAAAGTTATCCCCGTTAGAGCAAAAAGCGAATGTTTTGCTAAATTCTCTGATAAAAATTCTAATTTGTTTTACAATTACTATTTTTTATTAATACTTTTTATTTACTGACAAAACATTAAATTTAGCTTTCGCTTTTTGTCCTACGGGGTTATCCTCTTCACAAAAATCCCTTTTTTGCTTAAATAGAGTCAATGACCACTCTTCTCCCAAAGAATCAAAACGACGCCGAAGAAAGGATCAAAGAATTCAAGCAAAAAGAGATGGAAGATCTCACCCAGATTCTTTCAAAAAAATATAACCTTACTTATATCAATCTGTCGCAAATCCCAATAGGCGTTGACGCTTTAAAAATCGTTCCGGAAGAAGAAGCAAGAAAAGGATTTTTGGCGGTTTTTAATAAACTTGGAAAAATTCTAAAAATAGTCCTTTTAAATCCTAATTTAGAGTTCGCGCAGGCAATTTTAAACAATCTTAAGAATAACGGCTACAAACTTGAACTTTTTTTAGGGTCGGAAAATAGTTTAGCTAAAGCGTGGGGGTATTATAAAGACGTGCCGATTTATAAAGAGGCTACGGCAGGCACAATAGAAATTTCGCCGGAAAAAATAGAAGCGCTTTCAAGCTATTTAAGCAATATAGACGATTTCAAAAAAACTTTCCGCGAAACTATTATAAAAAAAAAAAGGAAAACCACCGAGATACTTGAGATTATTATGGCGGCGGCGTTAAATGTTGAAGCGTCTGACGTACATTTTGAACCGATGGAAAAAGAAGTAAGGCTTCGTTTCAGAATTGACGGCGTTCTAATGGATATTTTAAATTTCCCGCACAATATATATCAATTTTTGCTTTCGCGCGTAAAACTTATATCCGAATTAAAACTTAACATCCACGATCAGGCGCAAGACGGAAGATTCAGCATTAAAACAAAGGACGCGGAAATAGAAATAAGAACATCAATACTCCCAAGCCAATACGGAGAAACAATCGTCTTAAGAATTTTAAGCCCCAAAGCAATTGAGCTCACTTTGGAAAAATTAGGCATTCAAAAACCGCTCCTTGAAATGTTATATGCTGAAATCAAAAAACCAAACGGAATGATTTTAACAACCGGCCCCACCGGTTCCGGAAAAACCACGGCGCTTTACGCTTTCTTAAAAAAAATAAATTCTCCGGAAATAAAAGTTATAACAATAGAAGACCCTATTGAATATCATTTAGAAGGAATCTCCCAAACTCAAGTTGATAAAGACAAAAAATATGATTTTAGCAACGGCCTTAAAGCGATTTTAAGACAAGATCCGGATGTGATAATGGTAGGCGAAATAAGAGACTTGGATACCGCCGAAACCGCGATTCACGCCTCGCTCACGGGGCATCTTGTTTTTTCAACCCTTCACACCAATAACGCCTCCGGCACCATACCGCGCTTAATTGACTTGGGGGTCAAACCAAATTTAATAGGCTCCGCCGTAAATGTCGCCATTGCCCAAAGACTGGTAAGAACTTTGTGCGAATACAGCAAAATAAAAGACGTTCCGACTAAAAAAGAAAAGGAAGCAATTGAAGACGCGCTAAAAAAACTGCCAAAAGATTTTCAAGAAGAAAAATACGACTTAAGCTATGTATTTCGGCCCAAGCCTTGCGATAAATGCAACAACACCGGATTTAAAGGAAGAATAGGAATATTTGAAATCTTGAAAGTAGACGATAAAATTGAAAAGCTAATTGTAACGGGAAGCGCGACTGAAGCCGATTTTCAAAAAGCGGCGATTGAACAAGGAATGCTCACAATGAAGCAAGACGGGATTTTAAAAGCGCTTAAAGGAATGACTTCTCTGGATGAAGTCGAGCGCATTGTTGGATCTTAAAAACAAAAAACCGCGGAAAAATTCCGTGATTTAATGAAAGGGGGGTCGCAAACGGCAACTCTTAAATTTCCGTCCACGAGCCTCTAGGCAAGCGCTTTAAGCGTAAAAGCTAAAAGCAGAGGATGTGCATTAAGGAACACCCAAGCTAGAGCCTCGCGCAAGGCGAGGCAACCAAAATGTCCTTAATAGAAATCCTTTAAGAATTTGGTTCTGTTTGCCTAGAGGCTCGTGGATAGAAAAAATTAAAATGAAATTTCCGAGACAATAACAAGATTAATATATATGTTTTTTTAATCTTCAAATAAGATTATATACAAAAATAATTATTTGTCAAGTGTCTATATAATATGACCCAAAATATAATAAAAAGCAATAATGACAAAACTTTGGATAACGCTTTAAGACCCGACAGGTGGGAAGAATATGTCGGGCAAGAAACAATAAAAAAAAACCTTAAAATTATTATTGAAGCGGCAACTCAAAGGAATGAAGCAATAGACCACCTTTTATTTTATGGCCCTCCGGGCCTTGGAAAAACAACCCTTGCTTATCTTATAGCAAAAGAATGCGGAACGCAAATAAAAATCACTTCCGGCCCGGCCATAGAAAGAGTAAGCGATCTGGCCTCTATTCTAACAAATCTGGGAGCAAAAGACATATTGTTTATTGACGAAATACACAGATTAAACAAAATAATAGAAGAAGTTTTATATCCCGCGATGGAAAACAGGTGTCTTGATATTATCATAGGAAAAGGTCCGGCGGCGCGCGTCATACAGATAGAGCTCCAGCCGTTCACCATAATAGCCGCGACAACAAGACCGGCGCTAATCTCCTCTCCTCTTCGCTCAAGATTCAGCGGCGGCGTGTTTCGGCTTGATTTTTACAAACAAGAAGAAATAGAAAAAATAATAAAAAGATCGGCAAACATTCTCGGAATAGACATATCGGAAAAAGCCAAAAAAGAAATCGCTTTGCGAAGCCGTCACACTCCAAGACTCGCGAATCGCCTTTTAAAAAGATGCCGCGATTATTCCCAAGTAAACAACGCCGATATAATAGACGAGATAAACGTCTGCGAAACTTTAAACCTTCTTGAAATCGACGAGCTCGGCCTTGAAAAAAGCGACAAGAGAATTCTTGAGATTATTATAAATAAATTTAACGGCGGACCGGTGGGCATTAAAACAATCGCCGCCGCGACTTCCGAAGAAGAAGAAACAATTGAAGAAGTGTACGAACCTTATTTAATGCAGTTTGGAGCGAACCGCCCGCGGCAGAATGGCGACTCCCAAAGCTTACGACCACTTGGGAATAAAATCTCCGGTCATCCAAAGCAGTTTACTTTAAAACAAAGGAATCACCGAATAAAAATACTTTACTTAAAATCATCAACATATAATTCGTAGTATGAAAGCACAATAGGGCTACTCATCAGAATCCAAATAATAAATTCTTCAAAAGGAAAAATTATATTTCCAAATTTCACCATTCCAACATACTGTCCTGTAAAATGCCACTGATCAAGATGTAGGGCAGTTACTTCGTATACAAAATAAAACAAGACAAAAAATAGCGATGTTTTAAGAAATTTAAGCAATAAAACTGGCTTTTTGCTTATAACATAAATAAATGGGGGCAGGGTTAAAATACCGAGAACAAAATAAGCATAATCAAACTTCAAGAGTTCTGGATTTATCACATTAATAACTATCAAACCAGCTAAAATCATAAAACCGGGATACATGGCATATTTAAAATTTTTTGATATTCTATCGCCTCTCTCGTGTTCTAGAAAATGTTCGTAGAAGATAACCAGAAAAAATACCCAAAGAAAAAACCATATCATTACATCAATACTTACAACTCCAAGTATCTTATATTGAAAAACCAACTGCTCTGTTCCCGCCCATGACCACGCGTTATTAAATTCTGCAAGATAATCAAGTAAAAAACCGTATAAAATACCAAAAAGAAGGGCGGCGGAAAAAATTCGTCTCCACTGATTTTTTTGTCGAAAAAAAAGATAAATAGATGGGGCGCCAAAGAAAAAAATGGTAGACGTTAAGAAATTAGCACCAATTAAAAAGCTTATCGGGATCGCCGCAAAAACTATTCCTAAAATTACAATGAAATCAATTCTTATTTTTGATAACGGCATAAACTTTTTACAATCCGCTCAACTGGCTGTTTAGTTCACGCTCAAGCGTAGCTGAAAAATCCCTTATAATCCCTTGCTGATCAACCGGCAGAAAAACTCCTAGCTCATTTTTAAAATTAATTTTTTTTGCCTCGGTTATAATCTTGTCTTTAATTAAACTAATTTTTTTCTTCTGTTCCAAATCAAGCATCCCCTTGCGCATAATTATATAAAGATCGTAAAAATCTCGCGGTTTATTGCGTTCCATTAATGCTCCAAAAATTTTTTCTTCCACAATTTCTTTTTGCGGCAAATGAATAATCGTATAAGTAGGCGCAAAATTATTGGCAATACTGTCCACTTCGCCTTTTATAATTACATCGCTCCTCGTCGAAACATTTATTTCTACGCCGATTGGCTGATAATCAAACATTTTAAAGGTGGCGACCCCCAGATATCCGCCGCTTGTTGCTCCAAATCGTTCACCAAGCGCAACGCTTATTCCCTTTTTTTCTATTTCAACCAATATTTTTATAAACAATCTTTCTACAAACGATTTCACTTCATAATCAGGAACGCCAAAAAGAGAAAAATCCAGGTCCTCAGAAAAACGCGGACTGCCATAAATAATACGAAGCGCAGTGCCGCCCTTAAAAAGCATCTTTTCAGCGTCTGATAATTTATATAACTCTTCTAAAAAAATGTGCTGAAAATATTCACGAACGATATTCGGGAAGATTCCCATTTGATATTGTCTGCCTAATTTTTCAAGTGTTTCTATTGAAATCATCGCAATGTGGATTTAATAACGCTAAAGAGTTTTGCGTTATTAAATAATTTTGCGTAACGCAGAGCTTTTTCCGGATTAATTTTTTCTTTATTAAAACGAGAAATTGGTTTTTGATTATTTCTAATCCGTAAATAATTTAAATCTACAAATGCTTTTTCCGCATCAGCAATATTAAATGTCAAGCCTTGTTGTTTTTGAATCTCATAACCGGCGTAAGCGATTTTTTTTATTTTTCGATAAGAAAAAATTTTTCCTAATGCTTCAAATCTACGGGTAGATTTAGTGGTGGCAGAAGTAATCTCATAAACCGTCTCTGGAATAACTCCATGATATGAGAGCGCAAATTCAAATGAAATATAAGATGGGGTATAAAGCTTATTAGCAACATAAACATCAGGAGGCAAAAGATCCGGAAAAACATAAAATCCCTTTTTAATCTGTAATATAAATCCTTGTTTTTTATATCTATGAAGTAAAGCAGATGCGGCAACGGCAGACAACCCAAAAAGCACGCGAATATCCTTTATATTAAATATATATAATTTTTTTCCCTTTATTTGAGATGCGAAAACAGTCTGATTCACTAATTTGACCATATTGTCAATTTACCAGAATGGTCTAAAAAGTCAATAAAGGCACTGTGTATATAACCATATTATCCGTTTCAGACGCGCAAAGCATAACTTTATTTAATAAAATACCAAAAAAATTGCGCGCATCTGGATTCGAACCAGAGACCTTTCGAATGTGAATCGAACGCTCTAACCAACTGAGCTATGCGCGCTTTGCTTTTACAGTCCCGCAAGGCGGGACTGTAAAGGTCCATCACTGCCACGCGTAAATCAAAACATATTTAATCTGTCTAGAACCGTTTGATGAGGAGATTCTAAAATTTCCCGCACGAATTTATCGCGAATATCATAACGATAACGGAAATCTTTGGAGTTCATTAAAACATAATTTATTTCTCGCCCGACTTCTATTTCCACATTTTTCAAAATTTTCGTAACCAATCCCCTCTTAACATTATCACCCACAAGCAAAATATCCACCTTTGAATCATTTTCTTCTTGAATTAATTTCCCTGAAAGTATGAAAAGTTTCAATCGCCCCACTTTTTTAAATTTTTCAAGCAAGGCGTATTCCGAAATCGGAAAAACGGCTAAAATCAAATTTTTAAACGGTTTTAAAAATGGAAAAGATTGATTTAAAATCCATTTATCACCGTCTATTTTTTTTATGCTTTTAATGAAATCAATGTCGCTTAAAACCATAATTTCTTTTCGCAAAGCCCTTGTTTCTATTTTTAATCTCGCGAACAATTCTTTCAGAGATAAGGAAGAATGAGGATTGGAAATAAAAAAACGAAGAAGCTTCACCCTGTTCGGTGAACCAATAAATTTATTTAGCACTTCGTTTAAGCCTTTCATGCCAAAATTAACAAGCCTTGCGCATAAATTTTAATAATCTAGAAAAATAATTATAGTTCGCTGATTTATGCGCAAGAAACTTGTTTATTATTACTTAATTTCAACCGACGCTCCGGCTTCTTCTAATTTCTTTTTAATATCTTCCGCTTCTTCTTTATTGACCCCGTCTTTCACTGTTTTGGGAGCCGCGTCAACAAAATCCTTTGATTCCTTTAATCCTATTCCTAAAATTTCTTTTATCGCTTTAATAACCTGAATTTTTTGGTCTCCTCCGCTTTTCAATTCAACTTTAAAAGAAGTTTTTTCTTCGCCTTCTTCTTTCTCCCCTCCTTGCGCCGCGCCCGCCTGAGGCGCCATTTGGAAACCAAAAGCCGGCATAGCGGCCGACACCCCGAATTTATTTTCAAGAACCTTTGTAAGTTCAGAAAGTTCAAGAATATTTAAGGCCTCTATTTTTTCAACTAAATCTTTAAATTTTTCAGGCACTTTTTTTTCTTCATCCACCCCGTTAGAAATTTGTTTATCCATATTAACTATTTTTATTTGCCCAGTCAGAAAAAATTAAATTTCTAACGGGGTAAATATTATTTATTTTTTGGAAATTTGATTTAATACTCTTACAAAATTTGTAATGCTTCCATTGAAAACTCCGACCATTCGCCTCAATGGAGAATTTAACGTATAAATTAAATTGGCGTATAATATTGGTTTGGAAGGAAGTTTTGACAGGCTTATAATAGTTTCCGCGTTTTGAAATTCTTTCTCAAACACTCCTCCAAAAATCTTAAATTTCCCCTCCTTTACTCTTGTTAAAATTGATTTAACAATATCCGCGAACTCTTCTCCTTTCAAAAAAATCAAAGCTGTTTCTCCTTTTAAACTTGCGAGCAAATCACCTTTAAAACCGAATTTGCCAAAAGCCTTTCTAATTAAAGTCTTTTTTGCCACCTTGTAATAAGCTTCCTTATTTTTAAGCTCTTTTCTCAGCTGATTTGTTTTAGTCACATCCGCTTTATTAAAATTCAAAAAAATTACATTTTTTGATTCTTGAATATTGTTCTCCAAATCTTTTATTATTTCTTCTTTTTTTTCTCTTGTTATCATAATAATAAATTAAAAATAAAAACGACCATTTAAAAGCCGCTTAAAATATACAAAAGACAATCCTTTGTAAAATTGCCTCGGCAGGTCTTAATTTTATGCCTGCTTTCCGCGGCTTCTTAATTACTTTTAATAATATTTATTTTAAAAAATTAATCAAGAGGAATGGGTACTACATATCCAATCACATAATATTTTGCATTTTTAATTTTTTATTTTTTCAAAATCAACAAAGACCGCCTTAGAACTAATCAACTGTGAACTATGTTCAGTGGCTTGAACAATACAATCACAAATACCCCACCCATTTTTTGAGGGCGAGGTATTTGTAAAGTATTTTAGCTTAGAAGTACTCTAAGATTTGTTGAGATCGTACTCATAATATTTTCTAACATCTCGTAAGTATCATCGTCGCTATATTTTAACTTTGATTCTCCTAAAGAGTAAGCAAGAAAAGACACAGCATTCACTAAATCAGCATTATCTTTATATTCAATTAAAAATCTTTCATAAAAAGGATGATCTATGTTCCACTGAATAATTGTTATTTTGCCTTGCTTTTCGGCTTCAAAGATTGGGCCAGTAAGACCAAAACTGTGCGACTCAAATCTAGCCAAGTGAGCCAAGCTTGGTCTACCTCTTTTTATTATTTCTTCTTCAATTTTTGTCTTTGGCCTTTTCACAACCGGATTTATTGGAGTGGGTTTACCTTTTTTATCAGGTTCAGCTTTATCGAGCAATTTATTCTTTTGTGATATAATTTTTTCCGCTTCCGAGAAATTTAGTTCTTTAGCTGATTCCCGCCTTGTATCCTTTTTGAATCTATTTGCAAGTGTATGTATCTGAGGCATGATATCATTTTGAAATTTATCCACTACCGCTTGTACCGGTTTTATATTGTGCTTTGTGTAGTTAATTCCCATAGCTGAATCTAATGTTCCAGAAAATATCACTTCTGCTCTTACTCTGTTAAGTTGAGGATGATTATCCCACAAACCATTTAAGTCATCATGCCTTGATATTTGCCTATAATTCCTAAGAATATAAAAACCTTGATTTTTCTGACCAATTTTCAGTTTCCTCATTATTATTGGATCAAATTGAGGAAGAACATATATTTTTACCGTAAACGATTCTTTTCTATCTGTACCCTCAATTTTTATTTCATATCTTTCATCGCTGAAAATTTCTGATTTTTCTTTATATTCTTCTGTAAGAGATCCATCTGTCCACATGGGGTCAATAATTTCAACTAGTTTATTGTTTATTGTTATTTTTTTGCCAGATCTTAAGAAGTAACGATAGGTTTCCCCAACATCTTTTCTAAGAGAATCAGTAAATTCTACAACACCTGATTTTGTTAATTTGTCACATTTTTTTAACACTAAAACAGTACCAGAATCTTCTAATCCATAATGTTTAGCAAATTTAATTTCTTCAGAAGTCGATTTTTCTCTATAAACATGAAAGTTGTTATTTTTTGCCATTTCATCAAGATCCATTATGCTAGTTAGCATTTGTTTATCTTTTTGTTTGGTAAATACTTCAATTCTTTTTGCTATTGAGATAGAAGCGGTCACCATTCCCATACCAAATCTACCTAAATCTGATTCTACGTTTCTGTGAGTAACAGACCCTAAACGAAGGGCTTGCCCCAATGTTTCTTCATCCATACCTACACCATCATCCGTGATAATGACATATTCTTCCTTTTTGAAATCTAAATTTATCTCAACGTTGATATTTATAGCATTAGCATCTAATGAATTATCAATAAGATCGGCTATTGCAATATTATTATCATAACCACTATACCTAAGAGATTCCATCAATTTAGATGCGTTTGGAGTGTTCTCCTTGTTATATTTTATTGTGTCCATATTTTTACTTTTTACCTCGATGTAGCTGTCGCGCCACCAAAGCGATTAACTGCCTTATAAATAAAAACACAGAAATACTAAGTATTCCTGTTAAAATATAAATAGATTATGTTTTCATAGTATTTTTTGTACCTCGATAACGTTTACACGCCACCAAAGCGAAATTAACTTTTAATAAATCGATTATACATCTAAACTATTCCATGTCAAACATAAAAAGTGGATAAGTATATTTTCTATCCTAAATATTTTTTAATCATCTCTCCATATTTCACCACCAATCAGAAATGTAGTTTGAAAGGAATTGAATGGACAAAAAACAGGGAAAATTATTTAATTCTTACATTAACAAATATAAAGAGAAAAAGATTAGTGAATAAAATAAATATTGCTCAAGCCACTGAACATAAATCTTATAATTTACATTAACCAAACGACCAATTATCACCCATTGCTCACTTCAACTTTAAAAACAAAATCATTTTTATAAACCGACTCCATAATATTTTTGATTGGCTCAATTATTTCATTAAATCATCAAGCAAAATACCCAATGTGTCCGTGGTTTTTTAACAATATCAATTGTTTAGTATATTCAATTTTATGATTTAATCAATCCAAAAATTTACATCAACTCCAGTTGTCGCTTATTTTTATTTCAACAGGTCTAATTATTTTTTAAACAAATCAAGATATTCTTTTAAGACAAAGAGTCTGTTCCTTGTGTATCCGGTGTTTTCTTTTAATATTTCCAAATCCATTAATGATTTAATCAATCTACTCGCGCTATTAAAACTAATGCCTAATTCTTGCTCAACTATTTTAGTATTTATTATTGGCCGCGAAAACATAAATAATAATAGTTTATGAGCGTTTTTTGATCTTACTCCAATAGTCAAAATTTTGTTTTCGTATCTTTGTCTTAAACCGACAATATTTTTAAATGTTTTTATACTGTCTATTGCGGTTTCAACAACTCCATTAAGAAAAAACTTAACCCATTGTTCAAGATTATTGTTTTGTCTTACCATTGTTAAAGAGTCATAATAAGAATTTCTGTTTTTTTCAAAAAAAGATGAAAGATATAAAGTCGGTTTGGTTAAAATTTCTGATTCTACTAATTGCAGAGTTATTAAAAGCCGTCCAATTCTGCCATTGCCGTCTAAGAAAGGATGAATAGTTTCAAACTGATAATGACTAATGGCAACTTTAACCAATGTGGGAATGTTTAAATTCTTGTTATGCCAAAACTTTTCCAAATCAGTTAATAGATCAGCAACGTCTTCGTGGCTTGGCGGAATAAAAAAAGCGTCAGATAAAGACGAGCCGCCTATCCAATTTTGGCTTCTTCTTATTTCGCCCGGCAACTTATATTTGCCGCGAACTCCGGAAAGTAATAATTTATGACTTTCTTTTATTAAACGGGTACTTAAAGAAATTTTGTTTAATTCGCTGATAGCAAAATTCATTGCTTTGATATAATTTTGAACCTCTTCCCAGTCATCTCTTTTTTCTGGTTTTATTTCTTCTTTTGGCAATAAAACTTCATCAACTTCTGTTTTTGTCCCCTCAATCATATTTGATTTCGTCGCTTCTTTGGCAACATTCATTTTAATAAAAAAATCAACATCCGGTACAAGATGAGAATAAGCGTTTAACTCGCCCAAAAAACGCATTGCCTGTTCAAGCAGCATATTTATCTTTTTGTCTTGCCAATCAAAATCACGATTGATTAAAAACGGACTAAAGCTTTTATACTGATATTTTTGTTTATAGATTTCTGCCTTAAAATTTTTCATATATTTTTATTTTGGCAATATAATTATTCATATCTCCATTTTAATCTATTTTTGGAGATATGTCAAACCATATCTCCAATTTGCGTTAACTCCAACTGTCGCTTATTTTCACTTCAACAGGAAAAGCAATGTCTTTAATTTGTTCACTTGCCGCGTTTTCCATTATGTTTTTTAGTTTTTTTGTTGCTTCATCTAAAACATCTTCTTTAATTTCAAAAAGCAATTCGTCGTGAATCTGTAAAACCATTCTGATTTTATCTTTAAATTTTTTATTATCGCTCAACTCCTTGTGTATTTTTATCATTGCCAATTTCATAATGTCTGCCGCGCTTCCCTGAATCGGCATATTAAACGCCATTCTCTCCGCCTCTTTTCTTATGAAATCCTGCGGAGCGTCCAGCCCTTTTATGTATCTCTTCCTGCCGAAAACGGTTTTGACGAATCCCGTTTCCCTGCCTTCTTCCATAACGGTTTTAAAAAAATCGGCAATGCCTTTAAAATCCGCGAAATATTCATCGCGATAAATTTCCGCCTCTTCTCTTGTTATTCCCAGTCTTTCTTTTAAAGCGTTTACGCCCATACCGTATAAAATGCCGAAATTTATTGTTTTCGCTTTTTTTCTCATATCTTGCGTAATTTGTTCCATAGGAATATTAAAAATCTCAGAAGCCGTTAAAGAGTGGATGTCTGCGTTTTCTTTAAACGCTTTAACCATTTTTTTATCGCCGCTTAAAACGGCGGCAACCCGAAGCTCTATTTGAGAATAGTCAAAAGAAACTAGTTTAAATCCTTGTTCCGCCACGAAACAGCTTCTTATTTCTTCTCCGAATTTTCCTTTTACGGGAATGTTTTGCAAATTCGGATTTGCCGAAGACAGCCTTCCGGTCACGGTGCCTGTTTGATTAAATGTCGTGTGAAGCCGTTTATCTTCTTTGATTAACTCGGGCAAAGCGTCAATATATGTTGATTTTAATTTCGCGAGTTCTCTGTATGAAATAAGTTCGTTTATAAGAGGATGTTTGTCTTTCATTTTCAACAGTTCCGTCGCCTTAGTTGAAAGCGCTCTGCCTTCAGTTTTTCTTATGCCTTTCGCGCTCACTTTTAATTTATCAAAAATGATTCTTCTTAATTCTTTGGTTGAATTAACGTTAAATTCTTCGCCGGCAATTTTCCAAATATTTTGTTCCAGCCGCTTGATGTCTTCGCCGTATTTTAATGAAAGATTTTTAAATTTTTTCGTGTCAATTAAAATACCGGCTTCCTCAATGTTATGCAAAACTTTTATAAGCGGAGTTTCCATTTTATAAAAAACTTCCTCAAGGCTTTCTTTCGCGAGCCTTTCCAAAATAATCTTCCTGCATTCAAAAATATCTTTTGAAAAATTAGCGGAGAATATTGTTGAATCCAAACCGCAAAACCTGAGAATTTCATTAATATCAGGATTATTTAATTCTGAATTTAAAAGCCAAACCGCCACTAAAATATCAAAATCAAAACGAGGAATAATGTTAAATGTTCCAAAAAAATGATACAGCTCTTTTGTTTTATAACCGTAATGATTACCCGAGCTGAAAATCTTATTAAAAAATAAAGTATTGCCTTCAAAATCTTTGGGAGTCAGCTCAAAAATATCTCCAGTTTTCAAAACAGAAATAACATTTTGACCTCCATTTTTATCATTTTTAAAAATCCAGAATATTTCTTTTTGAGATTTTAAAATCTCTTTAAAATTATTTTTTTTAGACGCGTTTTCAGAATTTACGCCGCTTGCGGCAACCGCGCTTTCTTGGCAATCAAAAAAATTCTGCGCGTCATTTAAGCGCGAAACAAGACTTCTAAAATCCAATTCCTCAAAAATTTTTATTACGTCATTTTTCAAAGGCTTTTCTTTTTTTAAACCGTCAAAAGAAAAATTTATCGGAGCGTCCCGCCTTATTTCCGCGAGCGAACGGCTGAAAAAAGCTTCCTCTTTATATGTTTTTAAAAGTTCTATTATTCTTTTTTTTACGCCGGAGGCCTCAAATTTTTTTTCGTCTTTTTTTAAAATTTTATAAATATCGTCTAAAGAGCCGAATTTTTGAATAAGTTCTTTAGCGGTTTTATCGCCAATGCCTTTTACGCCCGGAATATTATCCGACGCGTCTCCGCGCAAGCCCTTATAATCCGGAATCAATTTTGGCGAAAACCCAAATCTTTCGTAGACATTTTTTTCATTATATATCGTGGTATCGTTTATCCCCTTTTTTAAAGTAAAAACCACGATGTCATTGTCTTCCACAAGCTGCAGAGTATCCATATCTCCCGAAGCTATGATGACTTTCAATTTTTTTTTAAGAAGGCTTTGGACTCGTTTGTCTTTCGTAAGAGTCCCTAAAATGTCATCTGCTTCAAAACCGGCAAATTCAAATACCGGAATTTTAAAGCATTTTAAGATTTCTTTTGATTTGTTTATTTGCGCGGAAAGCGACGGGTCCATTTCTTTTCTCTGGGATTTATATTCTTTATAGGCAATGTGCCGAAATGTCGGCGCCGGAAGATCATACGCGGCAACAATATAATCTGGTTTTAATTCGCGCAAAATTCTTAAAAGAAAAGACGAAAATCCATACAAAGCCCCTGTAGGCATTCCGCTGTTTGATTTAAAATCGGCAGGCAACGCGTGAAACGCCCTGTGCAAAATAGCGTGAGAATCAAGCAAAACAAGTATTTCTTTTTTATTTTTAACTTCATTTGTCATTTTTTTAATTATAATACCAAAATTTTTATTTGCTATAAACATAGCAACATCAGATATTTTTTATAAAAAACAATCAATCAATCTACAATTAATAATTTACAACTTTCGCGACCGCGATTTTTGTTGATATTTTTTCTCTTTTCTACAAAAATTTATACAAAAAACAAAAAAGCCGAAAAAATTCGGCTTAATATTTTTAAACAAACAAACTTGGTTTTATTTCAATATCTACTTCTATGCCTTTATATTCTTCCGGCAAATCTAAACCTTCGGGCAATTCCTTTGAAATACCGAATATAATATGAAAATCATCGTTTTCTCCCACAGGATCGCCTTCTTTATATATACTGCCTGTTTTAAAGTTGGGAAAACCGCCTATTAAAGGACAGACAACGCTTACTACTAATATATTACAAGACACAATATAATCAAAATATCTTTTATCTTCAATCTTATATTTCTGCCATAATTCTTTTGCCACTGCGTAAACTTCTTCGTACGAATGTCTCATTTCTTATTTCTCCTTATTTTCTTGTCTCTGACAAAGGTCTTGACCCGCAATTTGCATTAATTCACAACAGAAACTTTCAAAAAACCTGCTCCAGCTCTCATCCCATTCTTTTAAATATTCCTCAGGACTTTTAGGATCTAAAAAAACCAGCTCTTCTGTCTTAATTTTTTCTATCGCTCCTCTTAACAAAAATTTATTTATATCGCTGTTGCTTTGCGACATAAGCTCTTCGGCATCATTCACAAATCTAATGGAAGCGGGAGTTTTCCCCATTTGCCAAGAGATGCTATCAGGAATTTTCGCTCCATAAGCTCTTTCTTCCATTTTTTGTCCCTCCTTTTTGTTTTTATTTTTTTAAACGCGCCATTTCAAGCGTAATTCTATTTATTGGAAGTTCTGAACTAATCTGATTGCTTAATTTAGCGAATATTTCCCAATCTGAAAATTTCTCATCAAGTATAAGACAAATAACCGGAGTGTAAGTTCTGCCGTCGCCTTGCACTCCGACCGATTTAATTCCTCCGAGTATTTCCGCTTTAATATTATGCGGCGCGCAAATTTCATTCGCCCTTTTCAAAATTTCTTCTTCCGTCATTTCTTCCTCCCTTTTTTCATTTGTCGTTTAGTTTTTTAAAAAAAAATCTAACTTCAATTTACAACAAATTGCACAAAAATACAAGTAGACAAAAATTTACTAATAAATTATTCTAAATATTAGAATTTAATTACTTCTAAAAACAAACTTAATAAGAAAGGAATTCAATGCATCAAATTATTTGCGCTAAAATTGGCAAACGGCATTTATTGATAAACAATAAAACATACAAATCTTTTGAAATTCCAGCAAAATTATACGATTTAATTGAAAATGTAATAAAAAACAGCGACAACATATCAGAAGATATATTAAACGCAATAAAAATAAAACTGGAAACAAAATTTAACCTTACGAACGAATCATTTTTTTTAAAAAAAGCTGATTATAATTTGCATGCCGCGAGTTATGAAATTACGGATAAATGCAACTTTAAATGCCGACATTGTATGTTAGACGAAAAAATGAATATTGAATTAGATTTGAAAAAAAAGAAGCAAATAATTAATTTCCTTAACAATATGGATTGTCTATGGATTCAAATTACCGGAGGAGAACCGCTTTTATCAAAAGATTTCGAAGAAATATATATGTTGATTCACTCTTTTGGTATGCTTATAACAGTTTCAACAAATGGATCAATGATTTATAAATATAAGAATTTATTGATAGAATATCCTCCGTATGAAATAGCAATAAGCTTATATGGAGCAACATCTGAAACTTATAAAAAAACTACGGGCGCGAAAGAAAATTATTTTAATGTTTTGAGATCTTTAGAATTTTTTAAGAAAAATAAATTTAGAGTAAAAATGAATATAATTCTAACAAAAGATAATCAAAACGAAATTAGCCTAATGAAAAAAATTGCTGAGGAATACAAATTAAACTATCATATTTATGATAAAATTTCTCCAGGACTTTCTGGTTCTTATAAACCGTTATTATGTAATACCGAGCATAAAATAAATAATCTTATAGAAGAAAAAGCAAGCACCAAATGTTATGCCGGCGTAAAATTTTTTCACATAAATCCAGAGGGCAAAATAAGTATATGTAAAATAGCGAGGAAACCAAATTTTGATCTTTTTACAATAAATCCGTTGGAAATTATTAAAAATTTAAATCTTACTTCAAAAAAAATTTTACGAAAACCAAAGTATTGTATAGATTGTAAAAATTTAAATTGCGGCACTTGTCCGCCAATTTTAAATTTATATCAAAAAGCAAATTGTATCCCAAATTACATATGCGAAAGGAGATAAAACATGATAAAAAAAATCAATGTAAAACTGCTAATTAGTAAAATCAAGGAAATAAATTTAGAAAAAATAAAAAAGAATATAATGTGCGCCTGTAAAGCCAGCGATGATAATCCTCATTAATTAACAAAAAATTTATCCGCGACCTCTTGGTTGCGGAATTTTATTTTGTCTAATCGCCGCCAAAACACAAACCTGCGACTTTTTATTTCCTAAATATTAAAAGATAAAAGCCGTTTTTTAACTTTAATTCTTTTTCTAATTTTAAATATCTAAAAATTATATTTTTCGTAAAAGCAACAGTCCAAAAATAAATCGGATATAAACATTCTTTTTTGCCGGG
The DNA here is from genome assembly GCA_964499175.1 of uncultured Candidatus Saccharibacteria bacterium. Classification (GTDB taxonomy): domain Bacteria; phylum Patescibacteriota; class Minisyncoccia; order CAZCIQ01; family CAZCIQ01; genus CAZCIQ01. Next base: position 22,416 of record CAZCIQ010000006.1, read on the forward strand.
AACAGATATTTTTTCTTTTATCATACCGGATTTTAAATTAAAGTCTTTAAAATTAAGATTGTTTTTTCTTACAATGTTTTCCACGCCATCTTCCATAGTCATTATAAATTTTCCGCCATTTTTCAAAATTCTTTTTACTTCGCGCGCCAACTCGTCCATTTCACCATAAGAACACTCAATAATATTTTTTGGAAATATCGCTATATCAAAAATATTATTTTGAAATGGAGTTTTTGTATAATCGCTTATAACGAATCTGCAATCGCTTTTTAATTCTTTTTTAACGCGGTCGGCAAATTTAATCGCGTCTTTAGAACAATCAATTCCAACAACTTTTGCTCCGATTCTTTCAGCGGCAAAAGACTGCTTGCCTCCTCCACAGCCTAAATCAATCAAATAACATTTTTTAAAAATATATGGTTTTAAATATTTATAAATCCAATCTACTTTTTTTTGAGCCTCTTCGCTTCTAAAATCAAGTAATGGATGGTTAGTGTCTAAAATAATTTTTGTTATTTTAACGGCCTTTTTCGGATTCATAGATTATTTAAAAAAATTCATACAAAAAAATTTATAACTAAACGATTAATTTTACGCAACCTTTATCTCCTCCACTCCTTTTACTGTTTTTAATTTCGCTCTTAATTTATCAATATGAGCTTTGTCTTTCGATATAAACAAAACAATTATTTCCGTGTATTCTGGAGATATGTTGTTAGTTTTTAAATCGCTTATGTTTATTTTGTGAGAAGTAAAAACTTCCGCCACGTCTTTTAAAAGCCCGATTCTGTCTTCAACCTTCAAAATTATTTTTTGGGCTTTGGCCGGCGGCTCTACTGGCGCTATATTAAAATAGCGGCGAATTCTGTTTTTAGCATTTTGCGTTTTTACGAAAGAAAGCCATTCCCTGTTTGGAATTCTGCTTTTTTGAGTGATTATTTCAACTATGTCGCCCGATTGAAGCTCGTGCGACAAAGATTTTAGCTTGCTGTTTATTTTAGCGCCACTCGCTTTATCGCCTATCTCCGAATGTATGGAGTAAGCAAAATCAATAGGAGTCGCGCCATACGGCAAATCAATTACATCGCCTTTCGGAGTCAAAACGAAAATTCTGTCGCGAAAAAAATCAATTTTAAGAGACTCTAAAAATTCTTCGTTAGAAACATTTTTATCGCTGCCAAGTTTTTCCTGCCAAGTTCTAAGCTGATCCACCCAGGCTAGTTTTTCAGATTTTATATTTCCTAACTTAGGCTTGCCGGCCTCCTCCCACGCGAAGTGAGCGGCTATACCAAACTCTGCTTCTTTGTGCATTAAAGAAGTTCTAATTTGAAACTCGGTTATTTTTCCATCATTGCAAAAAACGGTAGTATGCAAACTTTGATAACCGTTTGGTTTTGGCAAAGCGATATAGTCTTTGATTCTTCCGGGCAAAGGCTTCCATAATTTATGCACCGCCCCAAGACATGCATAACAATCATCAATATTTTTCACTATGATTCTCATAGCCGCCAAATCATATATGCGCGAAAAATCCATATCATTATTTTTTAATTTTTTCCAAAGGCTGTAATAATGTTTTGCCCTATATGAAACATCTATTAAATTCACGCCGTCTTTTTTAAGCTCGTCAATAACAATAGGCATAATTTTTTTAAGATAATCTTCTCTTTCCTGAATTTTTTCCTGAAGACGAGACAAAAGCCACTTATACTCTTCCGGATAAACATAAGGAAAAGCCAAGTCTTCAAGACGAGCTTTCACATCCCACATTCCCAGTCTGTCCGCTATTGAAGCATAAATGTCCAAAGTTTCACAAGCGATTCTTTTTTGTTTTTCCGGTGAATGGACATACAAAGTTTCCATATTATGCAGCCTGTCAAAAATTTTAAGAATAACCACCCTTATGTCTTCGGCTATCGCCAAGAACATTTTTTTAATGGATTCCACGTTTCGTTCTATGCCTTTATATTTAATGGCATTTACTTTTGTGACCCCGTCAACCAAAAATGCCACCTCGTCATCAAACGCTTTTCTTAACTTCTCAAGAGTGATATCGCCGTCTTCAATAGTATCATGAAGCAAGGCGGCCGCTATTGTTTTGTAATCAAAATTCAAACCGATTATATTTTTGGAAATATCTAAAGGATGAAGAAAATAAGGCTCTCCGGAAAGCCGTTTTTGTTTATCGTGAACCTGCTTTGAAAAGTTAAAAGCTTTTTCAATAAATTTCACTTCTTCTTTTGTTTTGTCTGATAAATAAGAATCTTTATATTGCTGCCAATCCATCATAAAAATATTACAAGGATTAATTTGTTTTGTCAAATTTAATTTCGCGAAATATATGTTAAATTAAATATATGTCAGGACACTCTAAGTGGAGCCAGATAAAACATAAAAAGGGCGCGGTGGACCAAAAGAAAGCAAAAGAGTTTTCTAAAATGTCACGAGCTATTACTCTTGCCGCAAAAGAAAAAGGCGAAGATCCATCGTCAAATCCCAAACTTCGCCTTATGATAGAAAAAGCGCGCGCTTTAAATATGCCTTTTGACAACATAGAAAGGGCTATAAAAAAAGCCGTTGGCGCTGGAGCGCTGGAAAATTTGGAAGAAGCCGTTTATGAAGCCTACGGACCTTCCGGCACGGCTATTATAATAGAAACGATAACAGACAATAAAAACAGGGCTTTAAACGAAATCAAAATTATTTTAAATAAATACGACGCCAAAATCGGCACGCCGGGCTCCGCTCTTTGGGCGTTCACAAAAACTCGGGAAGGAAAATTTAAACCAAAACATTTAATAAAAATTGAAAATAACGAAGACAAAGAAAAACTTCAAAATTTAATTGAAGAACTGGAAAATCTAGACGATACGCAAAATATAATTACAAACGCGGAAATTAAATCATATGCCTAAATTTTTTGACATTCATTCCCATATAAATTTTAACGCCTTTAAAAACGACGGCGATGAAGTTATAAAAAGAACGCTTAGCGAAAACGTTTGGACTATTTTAATCGGCTCGCAACACGACACCTCAAAAAGAGCGATTGAATATGCTGAAAAATATAATGAAGGAATTTACAGCGCGGTAGGGCTTCATCCGTTTCATTTAATAGAACAAGAAATCAAAGCCAATGATTGGGAAATTGACGCTCAAACATCCACAACTACAGAGGTGAAACCTATATTTTTTAAAACCCGCGTGGAAAAATTTGACCCCGTTAGATATCTCCAACTTATTACATCAAATAAATCTAATTTTTATGAAACAAGAAAAAAAGAAATATCTAACGGGGTTGACGAAGAAAAATATTCGGAACTTGCAAAATCAAAAAAAGTTGTCGCCATCGGAGAATGCGGATTAGACTACTATCACATACCGCGAAACAACGATTTAACTGAAAAAGAAATTAAAAATCTTCAAATAGAAACTTTTGAAAAACAAATTGAACTGGCTTTAAAATTAAATTTGCCAATTATGGTTCACTGCCGGGAAGCGCACAACGAAATTATTGAAATTTTACAAAAATATAAACCGCGAGCCGGCGATAAACTGCGGGGAGACATTCATTTTTTTACCGGCGATTACGCGCAAGCAAAACAATATTTTGATTTAGATTTTAAAATTTCGTTTACCGGCGTTATTACTTTCACTCATGATTATAACGAAACTATAAAAAAATCTCCGCTTGAAAATATTATGATAGAAACAGACGCGCCATATGTCGCACCCATTCCTTATCGCGGCAAACGGAACGAGCCGATTTACGTAAAAGAAGTCGCTCGCCGCGTGGCGGAAATAAAAAATCTTGATTTAGAAACAGTCGCCGAAACCACAACTCAAAACGCCATAAAATTGTTTTTAAAATAAGTTTACTTTTTTCGCGAATAAAGTCCGATTAATTCCGCCTTCTCTAAAATATGTCCTTCCATCGCTTTTTGAAGCTCGTCTAAAGAAGCGCCGTCAGTTAATTCTAGCATCTTGTCCAACGCAAAAAGTTTGAAAAAATAACGGTGAATACCGGTGGGTGGGCAAGGTCCGCCCCATCCGGTTTTTCCAAAATCTGTTTTTCCTTCAATGGCTCTTTCGGGAATAGAATTTTCAATAATTTCTTTGATGTCAGGATTAATATTCCAAACAGTCCAATGAAGCCAAGTGAATCCTCGCGTCGCGTCCGGATCATCGACAATCAAAACCAAGCTTTGAGCGCCTTCCGGAATTTCAGAAATTTCAAGAAACGGATTAATGTTTTCTCCGTCGCAAGTGTATTTCGCCGGAATCTGCTCATTATTTTTAAAAATAGAACTTGTGATTTTCATAGAATTTATTTTTTTATTATTGTTATAATTTATTTCTAATTTTACTAATTTTTCCCAATTTTTCAAGAGTAAAAAAGATACCGTAAAAATTATTATTAACACGATTAAAATAATTAGAATTTTTTTCATAACTTCTATCTAATCCCCAGCGCTTTTTTGCGCCGTTCTTCGTTTTCATCTAAAATCATTTTTCTTATGCGGATATTTTTTGGAGTAACCTCCACAAGTTCGTCATCCGCGATATACTCTAAAGCGTCTTCAAGACCCATTGTTTTTGGAACATTAAAATGCTCTGAAGAACCGTCGCCTTTTGACCTCATATTTGAAAGTTCTTTTGTTTTGCAAACATTCACTCTTAAATCTTCTCCGCGAGAATTCTCGCCAACCACTTCCCCTTGATAAACTTTAACTGCCGGTCCGTAAAAAAGCGTCCCTCTGTTCTGAGCGTTTAAAAGGCCGTACATATTTGTAACTCCGCTTTCGTGAACAACAAGCGAGCCGCGCTCTTTATCGCGCCAATTTGCAAAGTCCTCTTTAAATTCATAAAACGCGGAATTTATTATACCAAGACCTTTCGTGTCAATTAGAAATTCTCCGCGATAACCAAAAAGTCCGCGAGTCGGAATTAAAAATTCCAAAAAAGCGGTTCCATTTTGAACCTTCATTTCTTTTAATTCTCCGTGCCGCATTCCCATTTTTTGAATAACGGCTCCCTGATACTCTTCCGGCGCTTCAATAAAAACCATTTCATAAGGAACAAGTTTTTTCCCGTCAGCTTCTTTTATAATAACTTGCGGACGAGACACCTGAAATTCATAACCTTCTCTTCGCAAACGTTCAATAAAAATAGCAAGATGAAGCTCGCCGCGTCCGGAAACAATAAGATCGCCGTTCTCGCCGTCTTCAACGCGCAAAGCCATATCATTTTCCAACTCTTTGTAAAGCCGTTCCCGAATTTGACGGGAGGTGCAAAAATCGCCCTCTTGCCCCGCAAAAGGAGAATTGTTCACGCTGAAATTCATTTTTATAGTCGGCTCTTCAATATCAATTAAAGGAAGCGCTATGGGATTGTCTGCGTCGGCAATCGTGTCCCCTATCATAATATCGCTTATGCCGGACAATGCCGCGATATCTCCCGCAATCACTTCTTTCGCGTCCACTTGATTTAATCCCTCAAAACTCATAAGAGAAGAAAGACGATATTTTTTTATAATGCCGACTCTGTCTATGCGGCTTACTTCTTGTCCGGCTTTTAAAACACCGTTATAAATTCTTCCAATTGCAACTCTGCCCTTAAAGTTGTCTCCTTTTATGGAAGTTATGAGCATCTGAAAAGGCGCGTTAATGTCTCCCGACGGCGCGGGAATATATTCCATAATAGCGTCAAACACCGGAGATATATCCGTCATCGCGTCTAAATTCGGCTCACGACCCGCTTTGCCAAGCCGCGACGCCGCGTAAATAACCGGAAAATCAAGAGCCGCGTCGTGAGTTCCAAGCTCTAAAAAAAGTTCATAAGTTTTTTCCAGCGCGAATTCAGGCCTTGCGTCCGGCTTATCAATTTTATTTATCACGACTATTATTTTATGCCCGAGGCTGAGAGCGTGTTTTAAAACAAATCTGGTCTGAGGCATCGGACCTTCTTTCGCGTCAATCAAAAGAAGAGAGCCGTCCGCCATTTTAAGAACTCGCTCCACTTCTCCTCCAAAATCAGCGTGTCCGGGCGTGTCTATTATATTAATTTTAGTTCCCTCCCAAACCACCGACGCATTTTTTGAAAATATCGTGATTCCCCTTTCGCGCTCAATTTCGTTGCTGTCCATTATTAAAGACATCCCGGAAAATTCTTTATTTAATTTTGTGTTTGATTGGCGAAGAAGCGCGTCAACAAGCGTGGTTTTGCCGTGGTCAACATGAGCTATTATTGTTATGTTTCTTATGTTCATAAAAATCTAATGTAAAGAAGAATGAAAAATCTGCCATGCGGCAGAAAATTCACTTTCTACATAAATTTAACATAACAAATAAATCAAAAAATGTCTATACCATGATTCAAAAATACGCAAAAATTATATTTCCTAGCAAGCCCGCAGGCGAAAACTTGTTTTCATCTGGGGCGAGTGACGAAAATTCAAGCGCCGTGACAGCGCTTATATTTCTTCAACCTCCATTAATTCTTTTTCAAGAATAATATCCGACTCGCCAAAAAGAAATTTTCCTTTGAATTTTTTGCCTTCCAAAAATAACGGCATCCAGTGTATATCATCCGGCCACATTTCATAAAACGGAATTTCATCTGTATGAAACCATTTCGGCGCCATTTCTTCGCTTTCGCGCGGCTCGCCTAAAAGATTATCAGACTTAAAAATGTGAACCTGTAGAATTTCAGGATTGCCTTTAAATTCAAAATCTATAATTCCAACTTTGTTCAAATTTTCAACTTCAATTCCCGCCTCTTCTTGAAGCTCTCTTCTTGCCGCTTCTTCAATCGTTTCTGTTGAAGCGACTTTTCCGCCAAAACCATTCCATCTTCCCGTTCCAAACCCTCTTTTTTTCATTCCTAAAAGAACTTGCGGTATTTTATGAATAATTATAAGCGTCTGAATTTTTTTCATAAATATGGGATTATTTTTAAATAAGGCCAAATTTTTATCCATCTATCAACTTTATCTTGATAAATCTTTTCGGTAATCTGCGCCTTGTTTGCTCTCACAACCATTCCAAGAAGATCGTCTAATCCAAATGGCGCGTATACCTCTAAATTTTCCCCGTTTTTTCTCACGCCAACAGATGTTGCCGTCGTAGGCCATGTGTTAATGGCTTCTTCTGCTAATGCTAATAGAAGTTGGGCAATCGGATATCCAAAATGTTTTTCATACCAAAGATGCACTCTTGCCTGATTTCTAATCTCCACCAAAACAGGAATATCTTTAAATAATTCTTTGCCTTTCTGAATAAAAACATCTTCGGCTTCATAAGAAATGTCGTTTGCGTCGTAATAAACCAAATCATAATCTTTTATGCCGTTTTCTGAATCAAAATTATGCAAAACGTTCCACACAGTTTGAGCTATACCCCCGGCACCCAAATACCAGTTTGGCATATTTAATTTACAAGCTCGTTCTAAAATTAACTGGACGCTCTTATTTTTTTCTAAAATTTGCAATAGTTGTTCTGTGTCTTTCATTGATTCAATATTTGTTTTTGATTCCAAATTTTCCATAATTTTAATTATATTCCATAACCAAAAAATTTGACAAAAACCATATTTCTATGCTATACTGCAAAAAGTTCAATTTCCGATCTTTTTAACATTTTTTATAAGGAGATATGAAATGGATATTTCAAGGCTGGATAAAGCAGAGGTGCTGGCGGCTCTGTACAATCACGCGAGACCGCAAGGGATGGGATATCTTCACTTCGACCCCAGTCCCATGACAGTTGAACAAGCGCGAGGAATTCTCACGACGGGTCATACCTACTTTGACTATATCAAAGGACGGGTCATGAAAGTCGACCTCTCAGAGAACTTCCTGGACGCTCGACTGTACAATCGGGATAACGGTCTCGGCGCCGCCGAGAACGCCATCCTCGAGGAGCTAACCAGGCCTTCCGCCTAACCAACCAAGTGCTGAGCATCACTTAAAACTGCTCTTTTTTCTTTGCCAAAATCTATCCCTATGCCCCACGACATCTTTTAAATTTTTTGCCGCTTCCGTATGAACAAAAATTACTTTAGTATTATCTTACACCCAAAATTTGACAAATAAAACTAAATGGCTATACTATAAATACAATTTGGGATTTTCCCACTGATCCCCGCCCTTAAAAGTCGGGGTGACGATTTTTATTGGCAATCCTAAAAATGAATTGCTTGTAAATTTCCTAAATACTAATACTGGCCGCGTAAATCTTGCTCCTTTGCCAAACATTTCTTCTCCTATATTTATCCCAAGACTACACCACCAAATATCGCCTTGTTTAAAAACTATGTGGCTTTTCTTATCCCATAAAACAATCTTTATTTTAAACCATTCTTGAACTAATTTAATATAATCAGAAAACATAATTTATGTTAAAAACAATATTTCATTTTACTTCCCATGACACTTTTTAAATTTTTTGCCGCTTCCGCACGGGCACGGATCGTTTCGGCCGATTTTCACTCCTGATTTTTCTTGCGGCTTTTGCTGAAACTTTATGTTATTATTTTCTGTTTTGGATTTCGCATACTCTCCGACTTGAAAAAAAGAAAAAAATATGTGCGATTTAATGGCACGCTCCAATTCACGAAACAATCGCACCGCTTCATTTTTATATTCCACCAAAGGGTCGCGCTGACCATAAGCGCGGAGTCGCACCGAGGATCGCATATATTCCATTGTTTCCAAATGTTCTATCCAAAACATATCTATAATTTGAAGCATTAAATTTTGAAGCACAATAGACAAATTATCTTTCCCAGCTAAAACATCTCCGCTCTCAAGGGACATCTCTTCTTGTTTTTTATCATAAACCGTTTCAAAATAATGACGGCATACATCTTTAATTTTTTCCCGAATATCGTCTTCACTGCCATTTTCTTTCCAAATATTTTCTATGCTTGAGACATTCTCTCCGTCCATCATCAATTTATCTTTTAAAACTGAAAGAAATTCTTCGCTTAACCAATTTTCTTTTTCTCCTTGCGTGTAAATGTTTATAACGGAATCAAGCTCTTCCGCGGCAAGGTCTTTAAATTTTTCCAGAACAGAAAGACTATCTCCGAATAATATTCCTTTTCTCATTTCATAAATCCTGTTTCTGTGTTTATTCATCACGTCATCATATTCAAGAGTGTATTTTCGCGCGTCAAAATTAAATCCTTCAATTTTTGCCTGAGCCGATTCAATGGATTTTGTAATAAGAGAATTTTCAATCGGCTCGTCTTCCGGTATTCCAAATTTTCCAATCATATTTTTCAATTTTTCAGAACCGAAAATTCTAAGCAAATCATCTTCAAGGGACGCGAAAAATTGCGTCGCGCCGGGGTCCCCTTGTCTGCCCGATCTTCCGCGAAGCTGATTATCTATGCGCCGAGCTTCATGGCGCTCCGTGCCCAAAACAAACAATCCGCCAGCTCCACGAACTTTATCCGCTTCTTCCGCGGAAAAAGGATTTCCGCCAAGCATAATATCCACTCCGCGGCCCGCCATATTCGTGGCAATTGTAACCGCCCCAAACTTCCCCGCCTGAGCGATAATCTCCGCTTCCCTTTCATGATTTTTAGCGTTCAAACATTCATGTTTTATGCCGTCTCGGTTCAGCATCGCCGATAAAAGTTCATTTTTTTCAATAGAAATAGTGCCAACCAAAACCGGTTGTCCGCGTTTATTGCATTCCTCAATCTGTTTTATTACGGCCATAAACTTTCCTTTTTCCGTCTGAAAAATTTTATCGTTTAAATCCTCTCTTACAAGCGGCTTGTTCGTCGGCACTTTAATAACTTCAAGATTATACACCTTACTGAATTCTTCGGCAGAAGTGAGCGCCGTGCCCGTCATTCCGGAAAGTTTTTCATACATCCTAAAATAATTTTGAAAAGTGATTGTGGCGACCGTCCGCGATTCTTTCTTAATTTCAACCCCTTCTTTTGCTTCAACCGCCTGATGCAAACCTTCAGACCATCTTCTGCCAGGCATAAGCCGTCCGGTAAATTCATCAACAATTATCACTTCGCCGTTTTTCACCACGTAATCCTTGTCTCTTTTAAAAAGCGTTTCCGCGCGAAGCGCCTGTTCCAAATGATGGACATATTTTATTCCATGCTCCGTATAAATGTCTTTTATATGAAGCATATCTTCCACTTTTTCAATTCCTTTTTCCGTAATTGACGCCGCTCTCATTTTTTCATCAATTTTATAATCTTCGTTATCCTTAAGGCGAGGCGCAATTCTGCTGAAAACCTTGTATAAATCGCCAGATTCCGTGTCAGGAGAAGAAATTATAAGAGGAGTACGCGCTTCGTCAATTAAAATAGAATCAACTTCATCAATAATGGCAAAACTATTTTTTCTCTGCGAAACCTGTTTTAAATTGTAAGCTAAATTATCTCTCAAATAGTCAAACCCGAATTCATTATTTGTGCCGTAAGTAATATCTGCTTCATACGCTTCCTTACGACTGCAAGGTTTCAGAAACTCATGAATAATTTTAAATCCGCCGACAATATCGCGCTTTTTATCTAATTCATCAATTTTTTGACCCTTCTGGCCATTGCTCGCAGAGTGAAAATTTTCTTCGGTATGAGTTGGATCATATAGAAAACTTTGATCGTTATTTATACACCCCACAGATAAACCAAGAAAATTATATATCTGCCCCATCCATATAGTGTCGCGCCGCGCCAAATAATCATTTACAGTAATAACGTGCGCTCCTTTTCCCGTGAGCGCGTTTAAATAAGTTGGAAGAGTCGCAACCAATGTTTTCCCCTCGCCTGTTTTCATTTCAGCTATTTTTCCTTGATGCAAAACTATACCTCCCATAAGCTGTACGTCAAAATGTCTTTGACCTAAAGCGCGCTTGCTCGCCTCTCGGCAAACGGCAAAAGTTTCCGACAAAATATCGTCTAAAATTTCTCCTTTTTCCAAACGATTTTTAAACTCGCTTGTTTTTTCTTTTAATTCCGCGTCGGGCAAAGCGGAAAAATCCGCTTCCAAACCGTTTATTTCTTCCACAATCGGCTTAAGCCTGTTTAAATACTTTTCCGTCGAATCGCCAATGATTTTAGATAAAATGGACATAATAAAAATGTTAGCACGAAAAACAAAAAATTAAAGCCGAAAGTAAAAACTTTCGGCTGTTATTATTAAAACCACGTAATATAATTTCTATTTAATCAAAAGTAATTATAATAATGATTATGTAAAAAATGATTTAAACACGGAAGAATAAAACAAAACAAAAATATTTCAAATACGCCCAAAAAGAAAGTTTCAATAAATCCAAGTACTGTAATAATAACTATAAAAAATAATACTGAAAAAAACTCAGCTTTCAGATAATCATAAACACTAGCAAGATCTCCCAGAAATTCTTTCCAAATGTTTATCATTGCATTTATCATTTTATTCTCCTTTATTTTGTTTTTTCTTCAATTCCATTCAGAATAAAAAATTTTCAAAGAACAGAAAATAAAAACCTGCTTTTAAAATATCAAATTTACTAAAAAAATGCAAGATCAAAATAACGCGCAAGATATATTACAATTAAATAATGATTTCAAAATACTTATTAACATGGCGATCGCAAATTAATAAGTATTAAATATCTTTAAACAAATGAACTACCTCGCGGCAGAGCCGCGAGGAATGAATCTCCGCGCAGCAAGCTGCGCGGTATCAAAGGTTAGAAATTGAAGAGC
>CAZCIQ010000007.1:0-31907 GCA_964499175.1 uncultured Candidatus Saccharibacteria bacterium
GGCTTCGCGACACGCAAAAAACAATAGTAACCGGAATTGAAATGTTTAATAAATCTCTTGATGAAGGAATAGCCGGAGATAACACAGGAGTCCTTTTAAGAGGTCTTAAAAAAGAAGATGTGGAACGCGGTCAAGTTGTGGCAAAACCGGGGTCAATCACTCCTCACACAAATTTTGAGGCGGAAGTTTACATTCTTACCAAAGAAGAAGGAGGAAGGCATACGCCATTTTTCTCAAAATATAAACCGCAATTTTATTTAAGAACGACTGATGTGACTGGAGATGTTTCGCTTCCTGAAGGCACGGAGATGGTTATGCCGGGCGATACGGTAAAATTAACAATCACGCTTATCGCGCCTGTCGCCTTGGAAGAACAGCAAAGATTTGCTATTCGCGAAGGAGGGAAAACAGTTGGCGCGGGTGTGGTAACAAAAATTTTTAAATAGATAAATGGTTGTCGTAAAAACAAAAAGTAAAAAAAGTGAAACAGTGAAAGATGACGCGCCGAAATTAAGAATCAGGGTTAGAGCGTATGACCATAAAATTTTGGATTCAAGCATAAAGCAAATTGTAAACACTCTTGAGAGATATGAAGCAAAAGTTCGAGGTCCAATACCCCTGCCTATTGAAATAAGAAAATACACCGTGAATCGTTCAACTTTCGTGCACAAAAATGCTCGAGAGCAATTTGAGATGCGAATTCACAAACGTCTTCTTGATATTTTGAATCCCAATCCAAAAATAATTGACGCTTTGACAAATCTTAACTTGCCAGCGGGAATTGATATAGAAATTAAAACTTTTTAAAAATATGAAATTTATTTTAGGCACAAAACAAGAAATGAGCCAGATTTTTGATGAAAACGGAAAAGTTATTCCGGTTACTTTAGTGAAGGCTGGCGCGAATATCATCACTCAAGTAAAAAATAAAGATAAAGACGGTTATACGGCTGTTCAAATTGGCTTTGGTGAAAGAAAATTAAAAAATGTCAAAAAACCGCAAATCGGTCATTTAAAACCGTCTCTAGAAAAATTTCAAGGCAAAGGTCCGGCTTATATAAAAGAATTTAGATTAAAAAACGGCGAAACCGATGATTATAAAACAGGAGATGAAATAACAGTCGCCGTTTTTAAAGAAGGGGACAAAATAGAAGCAAGCGGCGTTTCAAAAGGAAAAGGATTCCAAGGCGTTGTGAAACGGCACGGGTTTCACGGAGGACCGCGCACTCACGGTCAAAAACATTCAGAACGCGAGCCGGGATCTATAGGCGCGGTATGGCCACAAAGAGTTTTAAAAGGTAAAAGAATGGCGGGAAGAATGGGGAATGAAAAAATTACAGTAAAAAACCTTAAAATTGTTAAAATTGACTCGGAAAACAACTTTCTTTTTATTTCAGGCGCGGTTCCCGGAAAACGAGGAACACTGCTTAAAATAAAAGGAAAATAAAAAAAGAAGGTTCTGCGCCTTCTTTAATATTTTATAAACTTTTCTCATTAACGGTATTTACCGTGCGAAGAATATCTTTAAGTGATCCGACTGGATTTCGTGATTTTGTAATAGAGGAACCGCATATTAAAATATCAGCTCCGTTTTGAATAGCATATTCAGGAGTTATTATTAATTCTTGAAAATTATTTTCTGCAATATACTGCGCTAAATTTATTCCCGGCACAACTTTTAAGATACTCTCATTTTTTACTGATTCCAACGCCTTTCCTGGAAGAATCACGCCTTTAAAGCCGAAATTTATCGCTTTTTTCGTTAACCATTCAACGGTTTCAGATAGAGACCGTCTAAAATGCTCTCTGCAATAATCTTCATTATGACTTAAAACTGTAATTCCCAATAAGTTAATCTTTCCTTTTTCGGCGGCTTTAACGGCTGTTTCTAAAATTTTATTTCCCGCCAAAAGACGAATATTAGTGTATTTTATATTCGGAACATCGGAAAACATTTCAATAATTTTTTTAGTGGTTGAAAGATTATCCCACATTTTCATATCAATAAAAAACGCTCTATCCGTAAATTTAATCAGATTTTTTAAACCGTTAGAAGTGTAAGAAAAAACTTTTTCTATCATTGAATTCAGATTGATTTTCATTCCCCAATTTTCATCTTTTTCTTCGCGATGCAAAAATTCTGCCATTTCCACAACTTCATGTATCTTATCAAAATCAAAATTAACAAACAAAAAAGGCTTTTGCACGATTCATTCCTCCTTTTCATTAAATTTTCCCCGCGCGCTTCTCGTTTAAATAATTCTTTAAAACAACTATTTCTTCTTACAGAATAACATATTATAAAAATTTATAAAGAGGGAATGTTTTAATTACAAAATTAAGAGTTCAACTTTTGTTTTGAGATTTGGAAATATTTTTTTAATTAGTTCTTCTGCTTTTTTTAATTCAGATTTATGAAAAGCAATTTCTTCTTTTTTGTTTTTATATTTTCCACTTCCGCCATAAGCGCCGCAATCAATATGATTTATTAAAATCACTGTTTTTATCTTATGCAAATCTGCGGCAAGACGAATATTGTCTAAAACTGTTTTTTGATAAATTACTTTTGCGGGACTTGCTAGGTTTTTCGCTCCGCCGGCAAGCGCCATTAAATCGTAATTTTTAATTTTTAATTTCGCGAGACTGACTTTTAACTTCTCATGAAACCGAAAATCAATGCAAGTTAAAACCAGCGCTTCAGGAAATGTATGATGTTCATTCATAATTTATTTTGTTTTAAGAAACTAAAATAGTTGTTTTATTTAAATTTACTTCTAAAAGACCTTTTTGAATATCAAACAAACGTTCGGCATCGTTATCTCTCACTTTTATTTTCCCGGATTTTAAAAGCGTGATTAGCGGGATATGATTTTTTAAAATAGTAAGTTCGCCTTCCATTCCTGGCACAGACACCAAAACAGCCGCGCCGTCATATAAAATTTCTTTTAAACTTATTATTGAGAGATTAAAATTATTCATAAAATTGAAAATTGAAAATTTTTAAATTTCATCAATTCCTCCCTTCAAATAAAAATTGTCTTCCGGCTTATCATCATGTTTCCCTTCCAAAATTTCACGAAATCCGCGCACGGTTTCTTTTATCGGCACGAACTTTCCGCTTCTTCCGGTAAACGCTTCCGCCACGAAAAACGGCTGGGATAAAAATTTTTGAATCTTGCGCGCTCTTTGCACCAAAATTTTATCCTCAGAAGAAAGTTCCTCCATTCCTAAAATCGCTATTATATCCTGTAATTCTTTGTATCGTTGCAATGTTTTTTGAACATCTCTCGCGGTTTTATAATGCTCTTCTCCTACAATTTGCGAGTTCAAAGCCGAAGACGCCGAATCAAGCGGGTCAACTGCCGGATAAATTCCAAGTTCGGCTATCTGACGAGATAAAACAATAGTGGAATCCAAATGAGAAAATGTGGTAGCAGGCGCCGGATCCGTAATATCATCCGCCGGCACGTAAATCGCCTGCACGGAAGTAATTGACCCTTTCTTTGTGGAAGCAATGCGCTCCTGTAATTGCCCCATTTCTTCAGCTAAAGTCGGCTGATAACCGACTGCCGAAGGCATTCTTCCTAAAAGAGCCGACACTTCCGAACCGGCTTGCACGTATCGAAAAATATTATCAATAAAAAGTAAAACGTCTTTATTTTGTTCATCGCGAAAATATTCAGCCATAGTAAGCCCGGTGAGCGCGACTCTCATACGCGCTCCGGGAACTTCGTTCATTTGTCCAAAAACCAAAGCCGTTTTTTCAATAGTTCCAGATTCCTGCATATCTTTATACAAATCACTTCCTTCTCTTGTGCGTTCGCCGACTCCGCAAAAAACCGAAGCCCCTCCATGCTCTTTTGCCACATTTCTTATAAGTTCCATAAGAAGCACTGTTTTTCCCACTCCCGCGCCTCCAAAAAGCCCAACCTTGCCTCCTTTTATAAACGGGGCAAGCAAGTCAATCACTTTAATTCCCGTTTCAAAAACATCTAGTTTGGTTGACTGTTCTGAAAGAGGCGGCGAATTTCTGTGTATAGACCAATATTTTTCAGCTTTAACTTGTTCGCCTTTTTTAATTTCCAAATCAATGGGTTCGCCCAATACGTTAAAAAGACGCCCCAAAACTCCGCTCCCTACTGGAACGGAAATCGGCTTTCCAGTGTCATAAACTTCCAACCCTCTATAAAGACCGTCTGTGGAATTCATTGCCACGGAACGAACTTTATTCCCGCCCAAATGCTGATGCGTCTCAAGTATTAAATTATTATTGCCGTTTTTTACGGCAAGCGCCGAAAAAATATCCGGCAAAACTCCGCCATCAAATTCCACGTCAACTATATTTCCCAAAACTTGGCTGATTTTTCCTTTATTTTCCATAATTTATTTTATTGTTTTATTATATTTAAATTGACTTAACCGTCAAACGAATATTTGTTTTTATTTAAGTACTTTCACTATAGCTTGAGGAACTTTTTTATCCAAAGCTTCCGGCATTATTTTGTTAAATTTAGGATTTTTTATTAAAGCGGCGATAGCTTTAGCAGACGCCAAGCAATGTTCATCTGTAATTTTTTTTATTTTTTTAAGCAAAACTCCTTTAAAAATACCGGGGAAAGCCAAAACATTATTTAGTTGATTTGGAAAATCTGATCTTCCGGTCGCTATAATCTTCGCGCCGCCTTTTTTCGCTTCATCTGGCATTATTTCCGGAATAGGATTGCTTAAAGCAAAAACTATCGCGTCTTTATTCATTTTTGAAATATCATTGGAATTTAAAAGATTAGGAGCAGAAACTCCGATAAAAACATCTGATCCTGAAATAGCGTGAGTTAAATTTCCGCGCTCGTTTTGAATGTTTGTTATTTTAGCCAATTCCACTTTATAAGAATTCATATTTTCTTTTCTTTCTTTATAAATAATGCCAAAACTATCCGCGACTATTATATTTTTTGCTCCGTATTTTAAAAGCAATTTTGTCACGGCATTGCCCGCGGCGCCGGCTCCGCTAATAACTATTTTTATTTTTTGAATGTCTTTTTTCACAACTTTCAGAGCGTTTATGATTCCGGCTAAAACCACAATGGCCGTCCCATGCTGGTCGTCATGAAATACCGGAATATCAAGCTCTTTTTGCAATCTTTCTTCAATTTCAAAACATCGCGGCGCTGAAATGTCTTCCAGATTTATACCCCCGAAAGTAGGGGATAAGTATTTTACAATTTTTATTATTTCTTCGGTTTCTTGCGTGGCAAGCACGATAGGAAACGCGTTTACGCCTCCCAATTCTTTAAAAAGCAGAGCCTTTCCTTCCATAACAGGCAGAGCCGCTTCCGGCCCAATGTTCCCTAAACCCAAAACGGCGCTGCCATCAGAAATAACGGCAATAGTGTCTCTTCTTATCGTATTTAAAAAAGATTTTTTTTTATCTTTAGCGATAAGTTCTGAAACGTGAGCCACGCCCGGAGTATAAAGAACGGAAAGGGTTTTTTTAGTCAAAGGCATTTTGCTCTTTACTTCTATTTTCCCTCCGATTTTTTTTGAAAGTTGTAATGGGTCTAACATTTTATTATTTACGCTATTAAAATAACTTTATTAAAAATTATGTGTTGGCGCCTGCGGCTATTTCGCTTAGTTCCTGCGTGATTCCGGCCTGCCGCGCTTTGTTGTAAGTTAAGTTTAAATTACTCAACATTTCATCTGAATTATCGTAAGCGTTTCGCATAGCCATTCTTCGCGCCGAATGCTCTGAAGCGTTGTTTTCTAAAATTATATAATAAATTTCCGCTTCTACAAGAGAATACAAAATTCCGTTTAAAATTTCTTCCGCTTTCGGTTCAAATTTATATTCAAAATCCCATTTTAATTCTGTGTCTGTAATCGCATCATTTAATTTCGCTTCATCGGAAAATTTTCCCGACTGCGGAATTATGGAATCAATTATTTCTTGAAGCTCTTTTTCAGCCAAAGGCAAAATCATTCTTGACATCGCTTCTTGTTTTAAAGCGCTTATAAAATTTGTGTAGACCGCAAAAATTTTGTCATATTTTTTTTCTTTAAAAATATTTATTAAAAATTCGGAAACAGGTTGAGTTTCAAAAACGTCAACATAATCGCCAAAATTATTAAACGTTTTTATAATATTTAATTTTCTTCTTTTACACCATTCTTCGCCTTTTTTACCAATGACAATAAAGTCTACCCCGTTAGAAATCAGCCCGTTTAAACTATTTTCATTATTCACTGAATTTATTGCTTCAACGGGTTTTACGACAAAATCTTGATTTTTCTGATTTCTAACGGGGTCATTTTCCTTTAATAAATCCATAATCAACTTTTCCGCTTTTCTAAAAACATTTGTGTTTAAACCACCGCACAAACCCCTGTCTGTGGTAATTAAAAGAATAGCTGTTCTTTTAATATTGTTTACAGTATTTACGGCGCCATCAATTTTATCGCCGCCGAAAAAAAATGATTTTGAAATATCTGTTTTTTGCTTTATATTTCTTAAAACCGTGAGTGCCGCTTTTGCGTACGGCCGCGACAACAAAGCAATGCGCTGACTTCGTCTCATTTTAGTGACAGAAACAAGCTCCATAGCCCGCGCAATCTGCCCAATATTTCCTATAGACTTCTGCCTTCTTTTTATTTCCCTGATATTTAACGACATAGATTAAATTTTTATAAATTTTACTCTTGAAGCAAAGGCGTTTCTGCTATTTGAGAGACTTAATATCGAACCGTTTTTTTGCTCCTCGGTCGCTTTAATTGCCGCGCTTCTTTTTTGTTTCCAAGTAAAACAATCAGGATCCTCTAAAAATGCCTTAAGTCGTATAGGTATAAACTCGCTCATTCCATCATTCCAATCTATTGTAATAGAAAGCGCTGGTTCTTTTCTTTGAGTTCTAAGAAAATCTAAAAATTCTGCAACTGTCATATTTAAAAACTCAGAACTTATGTCTTTTGGAATCGGTTCTTTTTCTTGTTTTAATTCCTTGTCAATATGTGATTGCGATTTTTCCATTATTTTATTTATTTTTTATAAATACTCGTTTAATTTTTTAACGGATATCCCCGCTTGTTTTAAAATTCCTTTCAGTGTTCCTAATTTTAAATCCTTATTATGATAAGGGACAGATACAGGGTTTGGTTTATCGTTTTTATAAAATATATAATGACTACCAGTTGTATGGTCAATATAAAAACCGGCTCTTTTTAAAACCGTTATTAATTTACTTGGTTTTATTCTCGGTAATTTAGGCATTGATTAAATGTTTTTGTTTTTTGCTTAAACTTCCAAAAACATCAATGCTTCTTGTGTTTGTAATTTCTATTGGCACTTTTCTTTTGTGTTTTGCCATGACCAACAAATAACCCTCAATAGCGTCTTTTATATTATTTAACGCTTCTTCTACCGTATCTCCTTCAGAAATACAACCGGGAAGAACTGGAACTGTTACAGTATAACCGCCTTCTTTTTGCGGCTCTAATTTTATAGTATATGTTAACATAATCTTATTATATCAAAATATTCTTAAAACTCAAACTTAATTTTTATTTTTATAAATTCTAATTGCCGTTAAACACCTTCTTAAAACCCTCTATAATTTCTTTTAATTTTTTTGTTAAGCCGTCGTCTAAGTCCTTTTTTTCGGCGAGCGTCTTTAAAAATTCAGGTTCTTGATTTTCTAAGTGGCTGATAAATTTTTCCTCAAAGTTTTTTATTTTTTCCATTGATTTCTTCTATGGCCTCAATAATAGCAAGTTTTATAATTTTTTTTAATTTTGAATAATCGTTGTTATCCGCTAATTTCAAAGCCTCAATATATTTTTTCCTGCCGTTTTTTGTTTCTATTTTTAATTCAATGGGCGGAAGATTTAAGTTTAACAAAATAATGTTAATCAGCAATCTGCCGATTCTACCGTTATAATCTTGAAAAGGGTGTATCCACAAAAATTTATGATGTGCCCATGCAAGCAATGAAATAAATTCTTCCAAAAATTTATTGTTTTCAAAATCAGGTAAATGTTTATTTCTTTCTTTTAAATCTCCCAAAAAATCATGCATTAAC
The DNA here is from genome assembly GCA_964499175.1 of uncultured Candidatus Saccharibacteria bacterium. Lineage (GTDB taxonomy): Bacteria > Patescibacteriota > Minisyncoccia > CAZCIQ01 > CAZCIQ01 > CAZCIQ01. The sequence goes on from CAZCIQ010000007.1 coordinate 8,073, forward strand.
TGCGAAATTAAATAAAATTTTGGCGGAATATGGTCTGAAACTTGAACATCAATTTTTCTAAATTGTCCGCCAAAATTTGGAAAAATCCATCCAAACCCTTTTAAATGAATTTTTTTGATAAATTCTATTGTAATTGGAATTTTATTTTTTCTGCTTTTAATCTTTAAAACAAAATCCCATGCTTTTCTAATTCCCTCAATTTCAAGAATAATTAATTTTGAACGCGGAATTATTCCAAACGTAGTTTCTTTATAACTTGTTTCTCCGCTCTTTTTCACAATGATTTTAAAACTTATTTCTTAAAAATTTTTTCAACCATTTTCATAGTTACTTCCGGATTTTCTGTTTTTGTGGTTCTATAAGCCATTTTTTTTTTAAAACTGCTTAAATAACGCTTTTTAAAGCTGCTTTTTGCTGAGGCGTTTTTAAATCTTTTTAAAGTTTTTATTATCTTTGCATTGTTCATATTTGAATAATAACAAATTATTTTATATGAATCAAGTTAAAATTTTAAAAAATAATAGGCGGAGCATTGCGCGTCCGCCCGATAGTTATTAGTCAGTTAAAAGCATTTCTCTTATAATTTTTAAAATATTATTCAAAGCAGATTTTTTTGTTTCATCATCAGCAACAAAATAACCTCCTAAAGTTCTTTTGTCTTTTACATCAAGCAAGGCTATCGCTGGAATATTTAAAAGACTCGCGGTCGCATAAACAGCCGCACTTTCATATTCTCCACAATTATAATCGTAATAACTTGAATTTTCAGGATTCGCTAAAGCAAATTTCCACCACATCGCTTCATTCATTAATTGACATGGCTTGTTAAACTCCGGTAAAAAACCTGGAGAAATGCGACAGTAAACTTTTCCTTTTTTTAATTCTAGTTTTTTTGTTCCCGCGATTTTTATAACCCGCTTTAAAAGTTCGACATCTGGTATTTCCGGATTTTTTATGTTTCTCGCATAGATATTTTTATAAATTGCCGCCTCAAAACTGTCTGGCGAAAAAGCTTTTTCAGCAATTATAATATCTCCTAATTCCAAATCTGAGTATCCAAAAGCAAAAACACTTCCCACGAAATAAATTTCCTGCCTTAAGTCATATCCAATATGATTTTCCACGTACTCAATAATAGCTTGTCCGACCACTGCTCCTGAATATCCTGTAAATAAAACATGAGTATTTAAATTTCCTAAAGGACTCCAATAATAAAAATTATTAAAATTTCCATGCCAAAATTTTGCTTCATATTTAGGAACTTTTTTAAGTTCTAGCGCTTCGGTAAATGCTTTTATCACTCTTTCCGTTGTTTTTGGGCAAATTATAAGAGGCATATTTCCTCCCTTTTTTATTTTATTTTCAAAGTGCTTTAAAAAAATATAAATTTATAATAGCAAAAATAAAAAAATGCGCAAATAAGCATTTGCGAAACATAAAAATTCACATTTCATTTTTACATTATTTTTATAGCAAAAATCGTCTTTTAAGCAACAGCAAACACCTTCTTAAAACCCTCTATAATTTCTTTTAATTTTTTTGTTAAGCCGTCGTCTAAGTCCTTTTTTTCGGCGAGCGTCTTTAAAAATTCCGGTTCTTGATTTTCTAAATAATTCATAAACTTTTCTTCAAAAGTTTTTATTTTTTCCGTTTCTATATCATCTAACATTCCTTCTATCGCTGCGTATAAAATGCAAACTTGATTTTGAAACGGCATTGGAACGCGCTCGCCCTGTTTTAAAATTTCGGTAATCCTTTTTCCCCGTTCTATCTTGGCGCGCGTTGATTCGTCTAAATCCGAACCGAATTGGGCAAAACTTGCCAACTCCCTAAATTGCGCCAAATCAAGACGAAGTTTTCCAGCGACTTTTTTCATCGCTTTAGTCTGAGCCGCCGAACCGACGCGAGAAACGGATAATCCGACATTTAACGCGGGCCGCACGCCTTGATAAAATAAATTTGATTCAAGATAAATCTGACCGTCCGTAATTGAAATAACATTTGTGGGAATATATGCCGACACGTCTCCCGCTTGCGTCTCTATAATAGGAAGCGCGGTAATTGATCCGCCGCCAAGTTCTTTGCTTAATTTTGCCGATCGCTCCAAAAGCCGCGAGTGAAGATAAAAAACATCGCCAGGGTAAGCTTCTCTTCCTGGAGGGCGACGCAAAAGAAGAGATAATTGCCTATAAGCCCAAGCGTGTTTAGAAAGGTCGTCATAAACAATCAAAACATCTTCGCCTTTGTCCATAAAATATTCAGCCAAAGCGCATCCGGCAAAAGGCGCTAAATACCATAAAGCCGAAGGCTCGGAAGCCGTAGCTGAAACCACAATAGTATAGTTCATTGCTCCGGCGTTTTTTAAATCCTCAACAATTTTCGCCACTTTTGACTTTTTTTGGCCCACGGCGACATATATACAAATCGGCTTTTTATAAGAATCTTGTTTTTGATTTATTATAGAGTCAATCGCTATTGCCGTTTTTCCAGTTTGTCTGTCGCCTATAATAAGCTCTCTTTGCCCCCGCCCGATAGGAATCATAGCGTCTATCGCTTTTATTCCGGTGTGAAGCGGAGTGTTTACCGATTCTCTTTTTAAAACTCCGGGCGCAATATGCTCCAAAGGATAAGTTGAAGTAAATTCAATTTCTCCCTTTTGGTCCAACGGAATTCCGAGAGGATTCACGACTCTCCCGATAAAATTCTCAGAAACGCCTATTGAAAGTATTTTTTTAGTCCTCTTTGCGATATCGCCCTCTTTGAGTTTAGTAAAATCGCCTAAAACAATAATTCCAACCAAATCTTCTTCAAGATTCAAAACAAGTCCGTAGACATCTTCATTTTCTTTTTCAAAAGAAATAAACTCTCCCAAAAAAGCGTTTTTTAAACCATGCACGCCCGCGACGCCGTCGTTTAAAGAAACCACAGTTCCGGTTTCCATAATTTCCGGTTCATCTTTAAAACCGGTTATCTGCCTTTTTAATTGTTCAATAATTAAATTAGTGTCCATTTTAATTTTAATTTAATGTCATATTTCTCTTTAATTTTAACAACATTCCCTTTACGCTTCCATCTATTAAATAATCTCCCGACCTAACTTTAAATCCGCCTATAATATTTTTGTCAATTTCAAAAATAGTTTTAATTTTTTCCGGATTTTTTTCCAAAAAATCGGCCGTCTTTTTTTTAATTTTATTTTTAATTTCTAAAGAAACGGGCATTGCCGTAAAAATTTTCACCTCTGTTTCTTTATTTTCTTCAAAAGATATTTTTCTTAAACACTCTTCTATAAATCGGAGTTTTTTCAAATCTTTTTTGGCTTTCAGAATTTCAACAAAATTTTTTAAAACGGCGCCGCTGTTTTTAGCGGGCGTTTCTTTTAAAACGGCATAAAGGCTTTTCGCGTATTGGTCTGAGCTATACTTCATTTAATCAATTGAGCGATTCAAGATATTTGTTAATTATCTTTTCATTATCTTCGCTCGTAATATTATTTTGCACAAAATTAAAAGAAGCAAGAGCCACAAGATTCGCCAAATCTTTTTTTAAACCGAATGCCGCCGCTTTTCTTTCTTCACCCGCTATCTCTTTCGCCTCTTGAATAATAATTTCCGATTTTTCATCAGCTTCTTTTAGAATTCCCGCTCCTTTTTCCAGCGCAATTTTTTTAGAACCTTCTATTATTTTCTCGGCTTCGCGTTCTCCTTCTATTATTTTTTCTTCTCTAATTTCATTGACCCGAGAAAGCTCGTCTTTCGCTTTTTCGGCGTTTATCAAACCGTCATTAATCACAGCGCTTCTTTGGTCCATAAATCCCATAAGCGGTTTGTATAAAAATTTTTTGAGAATAAAAAGAAGCAGCAAAAAATTAATTATTTGCGCTAAAAGCGTATATCCGCTAATTCCAAGTTCGTGAAAAAGAAGTTCCATAATTTAAAAACTAAACCCCAAATCTAAATTTCAAATGTCAAATAAAATCCAAAATCCTAATGTCAAATTTTAAAATTTGGATATTTTGAGTTAATTTGAAATTTGGATTTTGAAATTGGGATTTATAAAATTTGTTATACAAATTTTATAATAAGCGCCATAACAAGCGCGTAAATCGCTATGGCTTCCGCAAAAGCTATTGCCAAAATCATTGATGTTTGTATTTTGGAAGACGCTTCCGGATTTCTGCCTATGGCGTCCATTGCTTTTCCGGCAAGCCAACCAATGGCAAGCGCAGGCCCTATAGATCCAATCGCTATGGTTAAAGCTGAAGCTAAAAGTTTAATTGATTCTGTGTCCATATTTTAATTTTCACCCTCCTGGGCATTACCCGTATGATGAAAAAAATTAATTTTTTCGACCTTAACTAAATCACTGAAAAACAAAAGCCTAAAAGTCCGGATATTTAAAAGTTCTTCAGTGATTTTCTTAATATGTTGTTAATACTCGCATATTATTGATATTCGCATATTTAAAAAATATTTCAATGCTCATTTTCCATTGTGGCAATTTTCAAAAAAACCAATGTCAGCATGGAAAAAACAAGCGCCTGAACAAACCCGACAAAAAGCTCTAAAAACAAAAAAGGTAAAGGAGCGAAATAGGGGACTAAAAAATACATCACAAGAAGAAGAACTTCTCCGGCAAAAATATTTCCGAAAAGACGGAAAGAAAAAGAAATTATTTTTGCCGCCTCACTTACAATTTCCAATATTCCCACAAAAAAATTAATGGGACTGCTGAAATTTATAAACTTTTTAAAATATTTAAAAAAACCAATACTTACTATGCCGAAAATCTGAATACCCAACACGGAAGATATGGCTATTGCCAAAGTAAAATTCAAATCACTGCTTGGAGAACGCAAAAACACGCTTCCCACTCCAGGCAGCACTTCAAGCCAGTTAGAAAAAATAACGAAAATAAAAATAGTGGAAACTAAAGGAAAAAATTTTCTCGCTTTTTCCTCGCTTTCTAAAATACCCGTCATAAAACTTAAAACGGTTTCTATAAATGTTTCAAAAAAATTCTGCGATTTTCCCGGCACATTTTTTAAGTTAGAAGAAATAAGTTTTGAAATAAGAGCAAAAAACAATATTGTTAAAAACGACAAAAAAAGAGTGTTGGTAACGTCAAATCCTCCTATTCTAAAAATTTCTTCCGGCGCTAAATGAATTTTCATATTAATTTTAGTCTACAAAAAATTTTAAAAAATGAAAGAGTTTGGCTTTTTCACAAAAAATAACTAATATTTAAGTTATGTCTTTATCAGTAGGCATCGTAGGGCTTCCCAATGTTGGAAAGTCAACATTATTTAAGCTCCTCACAAAAAAAGAGGTTGATATTCAAAATTATCCTTTTTGCACCATAGAACCAAACGTGGGAATCGTCGCCGTGCCGGATGAAAGGCTTGCGAGCCTTTCTCAAAATTTTCACTCCCACAAAACCGTGCCGGCAGTTATAAAATTCACGGATATAGCCGGCCTTGTAAAAGGAGCTAGTGTCGGGGAAGGCTTAGGCAACCAATTTTTATCGCACATAAAAGAAACGGACGCGATACTCCATGTCGCGCGCTGTTTTAAAAATGAAAAAATAATCCATACGGAAAATTCAATAAATCCTTTGCGGGACATAGGAATAATAAACACGGAACTTATTTTAAAAGATTTAGAGCAAGCCGAAAAACAAATAATAAAAATCGAAAAAGAAGCGCGCGCGGGAAACAAAGAAGCAATTTTAGAATCGCAAGTGTTAAAAGAAATAAAAGATTTTTTAAATAAAGAATTGACGCTCGCTGATTATTTAAAAGAAAAATACGAGCGCTTGCCGGATTTTATAAAACTTTTTATAAAAAACAGCGAATTTTTAACAGCGAAACCGATAATTTATATTTTAAATTCCGCAAATCCCGAGGATTCGGAAGAAACTAAAAACGCACTTCAGAAAAATGGCAGAAATTATTTAACAATAAATTTTAAAGAAGAGCTTGAACTTTCGGAATTAAGCGAGAATGAAAAACAGGAATTAGATATTCGCGAATCGGCTTTACCGAATCTAATTAAAAAATCTTATGAAATTTTAGGGCTTATTACTTTTTTCACGACAGGGGAAGACGAGACTCGCGGCTGGACGGCGCGTCAAGGCGCGAAAGCTCCTGAAGCGGCCGGGAAAATTCATTCCGATTTTGAAAAAAAATTCATTCGGGCGGAAGTTGTAAATTGGAAAAAATTGCTTGAATGCGGCTCATACGCCGCGGCAAAAGAAAAAGGCTTGCTCCGCGTTGAAGGAAAAGATTATATCGTGCAAGACGGCGATGTTCTAGAAATAAAACACGGATAGAAAAAGTACGATCCAAAAGATCGCGCTATGATAAATCAATCAACATAATTAAATTATGAGCGGCCGCGTAAGCGTAAATCAAAATAACGGCCGCTATAAGAATAAAAATTGCAACCTTTAATTTGGACTCATGCTTTATAGTTTTAAGCATCAGAAAAACGACAACAAGCAGAAATGCCGCTATAACCTGATAAATAACTAACCCAAGCAATAATCCAAATTTATTTATAAGTTCCGAGGTTAAAGGATGTGTTTCATAGGCCCCGGGAATATAACTAAAGCATAAATATGTTGAAAAATTGTCAACAAAAAGAGCAAGATTTAAGATTACAAAAACGGGTAAAAAAATTCTGTATTTTTCCATCACTTTCTCCTTTTTTTTGAGTTTACTGCGGGAGTCCGACTCCCGTAGTTTGGCTATATTTAAATTTCAAAACTATACCTTAACTAAGTATATAATAACAATAAATATTTGTCAATGATTGATTTTTTTGTTTTTATATCATAAATTTTAAAAAGAACCTTGTACCCAAATTTATCTTTCAATGAAAAAATTTATTGAGGAGAAAATATAATGTCATTAGACAGAGATTGTTCCCTGCGCATAAAAGAAGATTACGAAAAAGCCGAAAGTTTATTTAAACCACTGGAAAAAATTACAGCCGATTTTACGGAACAACACAATCTATTTGTAGATAAATGGTATCACGAAGGGCAAACCATATTATTAAGAGAAAAAGATAATATTGATATTCTAAATTTCAAAGGCGTCCAAAGACAAATAAATCTCGTGTTTAATATAGCTGCAAATGAACTTCTTTTAACTATTACGGCGTATCAAGACATTAAAGAACGCAAACTTCGCAATATTTGTATTGTTAATTTTTGTTTACCTACGACTCAAGAAAAATTTTTTCATTATTTAGATATTGCTTGGAGAGCGGTTTCTTTTATTAAAGAAGAAGAGTTGTTATCTCAGGACGCTTGGCCGGAAGATGCCATTAAACAGGCGACGGCGTTAGGAATTGATTATTGGTATTAAAAAACCGTAAACCCCATATAAATACATTGGTGTAAATAAAACATTACGAGACTCAGATTTCCATGATTATAGTTTAAACCAATTTAAAAGGCAGATAATATCTGCCTTAATTTTTATTGCTATTTTCTAAATTTTGCGCCCACCAGGAATCGAACCTGGAACCTTCTCCTTAAAAGGGAGCTGCTCTGCCAGTTGAGCTATGGGCGCGTTTTAAATTTCATTTACGGCTTCTATTTTTTCAGTGATTTTAACTCTATTTTTTATTCTATAAATTTTTTTTTATTTTTCAATCCCGAGTACTCGGGATTGAAAATTATTTTATTCGCTATATTATTTTAGCAATGACGTTAAAAAAAAGAAGGGTATTAATAATTATTTGTTTCCTGGCTTTTATCATCGCCTCAATTATTATTGATTTTTACGTAAACGGCTATAGACTGGACTCAAAATTTAACCTTATAAAAACAGGCGGAATTTATGTTTATTCTCCCAGAGCAAACTCCGACATATATATAAACAATCAATTTAAAAAACAATTAGGGATACTTCAAAATGGAATTTTTGTCCAAAATTTAAAACCTGGAAAATATACGGTGCTTGTGGCAAAAGACGGATATTGGCCGTGGCAAAAAAAGATAGAAGTTAAAGCGGAAGCCGTGTCCGACGTACGGGCTATGCTTGTATCGCAAAATCCTCAAGGAAAAATTTTCTTAAAAGGACCTTTTTTAAATATGTATTATGATTCCGAATACAAAATGCTTATTCTTATTGAAAAGAAAAACAGCACGAACTTAAAAAAAATAAATTTTTATTTGCCCGAAAGAAACTTATTCTTAACGCCGGCTTCAAGCCAAATAAGCAATTTAACATTTAAACAAATTAACGGCGTGAAAAGACAAGGCGATGATATAATTATTTCAACGGATAAAGGAGAGTTTAACGCGAAAATAAATACAGATAATCAAAATTATTCCTTAACAATCTTAAAAAATAAAAGTCCCGCCATTGCGGGAGAAGAAAATAAAGAAGATTTTTCCGCATTCGTTTCAAAAGAAAAAAATATGATTAATAATCCCTATTCCGTAAAACTATCGCCCGGAAAAAACGAGCTCATTATGTTAAATAACGCCAAAAACATCATCTGGTTTGACGCGGCTCGCGACACAACAACTCTGCCTTATTTTCTTTTTGGCATTAAAAACTTAAACCTCCCGGTCAAAATTTTTGACTCAAAATTTGAAATAAAAAATATTGACTTTTTCCCCAGCAGAAGAGACGTGATTATCGTAGCCGTAAACGACGCTATTTACGCGATAGAGCTTGACGGCAGAGGCGGTAGAATAATACAGCCGATATATAAAGGAAAAAACCCCACTTTCGCGATTTTAAAAGGAGACAAAAAAATATACGTTTTAGACGACGGAAACCTTTCTTACATAGAACTGGATTAAAAAAATAAAGTAATTCTTGAAAACGACCTGCCGTCTCTTCTTTGCCAAGAAGGAACTGGTTGCGACTGTAAGGGTTGCGACAAAGACGATTAATCTAAACCTCCCTTTCATTTTTAGAAAGGGAGGTATTTTTATTTATTCTTTCTAAAAATTCTTTTGACGATAATTTGAGAATTTTTTCTATTTTTTGTTTACAATATTTTGTTTTAGAATCAATTTTTATTAATTCTAATATTTTTTTTTGTTAAATATCCCAACAACCGTTTTTATTGCCCAATAGGATATTTTATATCCTTTATTTTTTGAAAAAATATTTAATCTAATATTTTTGCAGAAAAAAATACTATAGAATAGAGTTAAATCTTTTTTTGTAAAATCATTATTTTTTTTGTCCAGCCAATAATAATGCAACACCTTCGTCTATCCACATTAAAGAATTTTTATTAATTTTGTCGTTAAAAATATGACAAATTTCATGAGTTAATATTTTTTTAAATTCTGATTTTTTATGGTTGCTTATCTTCTCTATTACCAACGGACTAAACAAATAAATATTGTTTTTTGCAGTAAAGCCGGCCAGCCATTCAGGAGTTTTATAACCTATTTTTTCATCAAATTCTTCCCTTGAATAAAATAATTCAATGAAAATTTCCGGATTTTTAAATTTATAAAAATTCTCTAAATTCTGAATTGTTTTCTTAATATATTTTTTAACTAATTTAATATTACTATCATCTTTTTTATAAACTATGTGTACATCATTAGTTCTTTCTTTATTTTTTCCATTATTTAACATTTTTATTTCGTCTTATTATAGGGTGTAAATAATTACACCTCTATTATAACAGGAAGAACCATAGGCCTTCGTTCCGTTTTTTTGAATAAAAATTTTCCTATCTGTTCTTTCACCTGATCTTTTATGTAAGTCCAATTCACGGGGTGCATTTTAACCGTGGTGTCTTCTATAATTTTTCTTATAAGAATTCTTGTGCTTTTCAGCAAGTCTTTTGATTCGCGCAGATACACGAACCCTCTTGAAATAATGTCCGGCGATCCTTTTACTTTTCCGGTCTGTGAGTCAACAACCGCGATTATGACGAAAATACCGTCTTCGGCGAGCATTTGGCGATCGCGAAGCACGACTTCCTGCACGTCTCCGATTCCAAGACCATCCACCATTATGTAATTCGCCGGAACATATTTTTTAGTGAGCTCAAGAATATTTTTTCTCGCTTCAATAATTTGCCCGTTATCCGGAATAATAATATGTTTTTGGTCAAACCCATGAGACACGGCAACTTTAGCGTGAATTTTTAGAAAAGAGTGGTTGCCTTCTATCGGAATCAAATACTCCGGTTTCACAAGGTCAATAAGCATTTTTAAATCCTCTTGTTTTGCGTGGCCTCCGGCATGAACGTCAAGCATTCTGTAATTCACCACTTCGGCTCCGTCGCGATAAAGTTTGTCCGTCAAGCTTTGAACAGTTCTTTCGTTTCCCGGAACAACCGACGATGAAAAAACCACCGTATCGTTCGGCTCTATTTTTAAATGGCGATGTTCACGATTCACTATGCGCATTAAAACCGCCCTTTCTTCTCCTTGAGCTCCGGTCGCTAAAATAACTATTTTATTTTGAGGATAATTGCCGATTTCTTCAACCGATATTATCGTTTTTGGATTATGTTTTATGTATCCAAGCTCTCTGCCTATCGCGATATTATTTTTCATAGACCTTCCTTCAACCGCTATTTTTTTATCATACTTTTCAGCAAGCTGAATTATCTGATTTAATCTGCCGAGCAAGGAAGAAAATGTGCCTATAATCAATCTGCCTGGCGCGTCTTTAATTATTTGTTCAATCTCCACTTTAATATCTTCCTCGCTGAATTGATGGCCGGTTTCACGCGCGTTCGTGCTGTCGGAAAACAACGCTAAAACCTTTTTTTCGCCTAACTCTCTTAACCTTTCTATATCCGTGACTCCCGCTATATCAGACTTTAAATCTATTTTAAAATCACCGCTGTGCACAAAAATGCCGACGGGCGTTTCTACCACGGCTCCAAGAGATCCCGGTATGTTATGAGACACGTTAAAAAATTCTAATTTAAAAACGCCTAAATCTATTTTAGTTTTATCGTTTACCGCCTGAAAATTTAATTTTGCAAAATTGTCTTTAAAATCCTCCTGCCGTTTTTTAATAATAGCCACGGTCAAATCAGTTCCAAAAACAGGAATATCGTTTCCAAGCTGAGGCATAAGATGGGGAATGGCTCCTATGTGATCCAAATGAGCATGCGTTATCACAACCCCTTTTATTTTTTTTCTTTTTTCAATCAAAGAATCAATATTGGGAATAATATAATCAATTCCCGGCATATTTTCTTCGGGAAATTGCATTCCCATATCAATTATCATTATCTCTCCGTTGTGAGGCGAAGAAGAATCTATATATTCAAAATACATCATATTCCTTCCAACCTCTTCCATTCCTCCCAAAGGAATAATTTTTACATAAGGCTCTTTTGAAACTGATTCGCTTTTGTTTAAATCAACGCCGTCATCTCTATGTTTCGTGAATTTCGGCAGATTATATCTGGGCCTGTTATTTGAATAAGACTGGCTTTTATAACTTTTTCTAGGCTCGCTTTTCTTAATTGAATCAAATCCTTGAATCGGATTAAAACTTTTATTTTGATTGTCTTCTTTTTTGTAAATTGTCATACGTATTTTTAAAATAGCTAAAATAACTAAATTTAGACCATTTAAAATTTTAAACTAATAATGTTAATTAGACTTCTCGTCTCGCTTTTCGCCCGGAGAACGAAACGGAAGCATTTGTTTTCTAATTTGCCGATGGGGAGATTTGAACTCCCACCCCGATAAACGGGACAGCGTTCTGAACGCTGCGTGTCTGCCAATTTCACCACATCGGCTGTTAACCCCATTAGAAGTTCACCCCGTTAGAAACACCTTTTTCCAGACTTTATTAAAACTTTATTTTAAAAATAGTAAACGGCAAAGTTTCTAACGGGGTTCATTGCAACCATCCCTTTTAGATTTGCAGTGGAGCGAAACCGCCTTTACGGCTTATGCTATTATTATTGAAAGACAATCTTTAAACTTCTAACGGGGTAAATTTTTTAAAAAAATTGGCCAAACATTGCGACTATATATATAACGCTCCTCTATAAGCGCCAACCTTTCTGAAGGAATGGAAATGCTTTCTAAATTAAAATTCTTAATGTAAGAAGGCATTAAATATACGAAATAAGGAGAATAAATAAACACAGCCGCCTGATCATTCTTCACTTCTTTTTGAAAAGTCTGGTATTTTTTTATCCTTTCCTCAACATCCAACTCCCTTCTCGCGTCCTCCAAAATTTTATCAACATTCGGATTAGCATATAAAGCAATATTAATTCCGGGGTCATTTCTCTGGGAAGAATGCCAGAAAGCGTATGGATCCGGATCAATGCCCACCACCTCGCCAAAAAGCAATGCCTCATAATTTTTTTTCTTAAGCACAATTTGATTCAAATCGCCGATTTCATATTCTTTTACATTCACCCGTATCCCCGCTTTTCCCCATATATTTTTTAAAACATCGGCAGTTTGGCTCAAGTCGCCTAAATTTGAGGTTGAAAGACTGAATTCAAGTCTTAAAATATTTTTCTTTATTTTTTTCTCAAAAATACCGCTTCCGTTTAATTTCCATCCTTTGGATTCTAAAATTTTTCTTGCTTCGCTTATTCTCTGTTCTTGACTTAAATTTTTCTCGTCATAAGACAAAGCTCCAATACTGCCGGGAGGAATAGGCGAGTCAATCGCTGTGCCGTTTCCGTTTAAAACCTGTTCTATAATATACTTCCTGTCAATAGCCGTGTTTAAAGCCAACCGCACTTCTTTTTCCTCAAAAATCGGATTGTTTTGCGAATTAAAGAAAACGCCGAATATTCTGGGAAGCGTCAATTTTTTCAAAACCATTCCGTTTTTTAAAACACGGCTTATGTTGGAAGAAGAAATAAAACCGGTGCTGTCCACTTTTCCGTTTCGCAAAGCGTCAATCAATTTTTCTTCCGATGAAAAAAATGACAAATTTATTTCTTTGACAGACGGGCTTCCTAAAACAAATTCTTTGTTCGCTCTAAGTTTATATGACGTTATGATTCCCGACGAATTTCTATAAATTTTTTCAATTTTATACGGCCCGCTTCCAATCGGTTCAAGATTAAAATTGCTCAAACTCATTTCCTCAGAACTCATCGTGGACCAAATGTGTTTCGGTATTATCGGAAGCATCATATTTTCCAAAAAAGAAGAATAAGGGACTTTAAGCAAAAAACGAACCGTATATTTATCCACTTTTTGAATTTCCACCCCTTCCCAATTAGCTCTTTTTACGCTGTTTAAAACAGAATCCTTAACTCGTTTTATCGTAAACACAACATCGTCGGCGTCCAATGATTTTCCATCATGCCATTTAGCTTTTGGATTAATATAAAAAGTGTAAATAAGACCATCTTTTGATATTTCATATCTTAAAGCCAAAGACGGTTTTAAATTCTTTTTTCCATCTATGGTAAGCAATCCAGAATAAATCAACTGAACTAAATCCCTGTCCGCGTCAGACGTTGCAAGTAATGGATTAATAAATCTTGGAATTCCAATCACCCCTTCGTTTATCGTTCCTCCAAAATCAGCCACTTCAACTGAATAAGAATTGTTTAACTTTAAAATTAATCCGAAAAGGCTTGTTAAAAAAATTATGGCCGAAATAATCAGCGTTATTTTTTCTTTCGGGGGGATAAACTTAAGCGAGTATGTTATTTTGTTAAAGAATATAAAAAAATTTTTATCTTGTTCTTGCGCGATATCATTGCTCATGAAAAGAAGGCCGCTTTAAAAACTTGAAAATTAAACATTTTAAAGCGGTTTTAAAAAATTATACTATAAGTCCCAAAAATGTCGCTACTATATATAACACGGTTAAAACAATCGTGCTTGTAAAAAGAACTTTTTCAAAACCTCTTCTAACGTAATAAGACTGTCCGCCTCCTCCAAATACTCCTGAAAGACCCGATCCTCTTTGCTGTAAAATAATAGCGGCTATTAAAAGAATAGAAATTATTATTTGCAAATAAGGCAAAATAACGCCTAAAAACTTCATTTTTATATGATATCATAAACAAAATCGGTGTCAAAGACAATTTCGGCAATTCAAAAATTATTTGTAATATATGTGAAAATCTGCCTATTGAAAAAAAATAATAAATGGCTATAATTTAAAATAATAAATATTTTTGTTTTCTTCTAAAATAAAGGTCGGGCGCGAAAAACTCGCGTTAAATTAAATTAAAAATTTAACTCAAAAATATAAATAATATGACAACTCAAGAAGTAAAAGAAAAAGCCAATAATCTTATGATGTCCTGCCCTTGCGGGTCTGGAAAGGCTTTTTATGAATGTTGCGGCGCTGAGCAATTAAATATGATTGCCGATGAAATGTGCCCTTGCGGTTCTGGAAAAATGGTGAAAGATTGCTGTATGAAAACACCTGAAGATCATAAAGAAATAGCATAGAAAGTTAATAAACAATCTTTTTAATATTTTAAAAGCATTGTCAAAATTCTTGACAGCGCTGTTTTGTCGGACTATAATTACAACATAAATATATGACAGATTCAGAAAATAATATTTGTTTTGAACCGGAAGAAGAAAATTTTAACGAAGAAGAATCCGTGGCGGAAAATGAGAGCAGTCAAGAAAATCAAATAAAAATATTAAAAAAAAAATTAAAAGAGTGCGAAAAACAAAAAATTGAAAATTTAACCGGCTGGCAAAGAGCGAAAGCCGATTCTATAAACGCTAAAAAAGACGAGCTAAAATTAAGAGAAGAAATCATAAATATCAAAACGAAAGATATTTTAATTAATTTTTTAGAAATAATTGATTTCTTCAATATAGCTTTTAAACATTCCGGTTGGAACGAATTAGACGGCGAATGGAAAAAGGGGATTGAGGCGGTATACGCGAAATTCATAAAAATATTTGAAAATTACGGTGTGTTGCCGTTTGAAAGCGTTCACGAACAATTCAATCCTTCAAAGCATGAAGCGATTATGACGGAGGAGATTAACGTCAAAGAAAAAGACCATATAATCTTGGAAGAATTTGAAAAAGGATATAATATAAAAGATAAAGTTTTACGTCCCGCCAAGGTCAAAGTCGGGATTTATAAGAATAATCAATAACAAAATATGTCAAAAATACTTGGAATTGACTTAGGAACAACAAATTCGGCAATGGCTATTGTTGAAGGAGGCGAACCAAAAATTATTGAAAATGAAGAAGGCGTGAGAACAACTCCTTCAATTATTTCTTTTAGCAAATCAAAAGAAAGGCTGGTTGGTCTGTTGGCTAAAAGGCAGGCGGTAACTAATCCGGAAAACACAATATTCTCTGCGAAAAGATTAATCGGAAGAAAATTCTCCGATTCTGAAGTGCAAAAAGATAAAGCGTGGTTTCCTTATAAAACAAGGGAGGGAGCAAACGGCGGAGTGGAAATAAAAATGGGAGAAGACAAAGAAGGAAAAGAAAAATGGTATAGGCCGGAAGAAATCTCGGCAATGATACTTCAAAAATTAAAACATGACGCCGAAGCCCGAGTCGGAGAAAAAATAGAAGAAGCCATAATAACCGTCCCGGCTTATTTTGACGACAGTCAAAGAAAAGCCACCAAAGACGCCGGAGAAATAGCCGGTTTTAAAGTAAAAAGAATAATAAACGAACCAACGGCCGCCGCTTTGGCATACGGTTTAAATAAAAAAAAGGATGAAAAAATAGTGGTCTATGATTTTGGAGGCGGAACTTTTGACATATCCGTGCTTGAAGTGTCGGAAGATACTATAGAAGTTAAAAGCACGGACGGAGACACGCATCTTGGAGGCGATGATTTTGATCAAACTATAATTAACTGGATAGCGAACGAATACAAAAAAGATTCCGGAATAGACATTTCAAAAGATGTGCTTGCCTTGCAGCGCTTGAAAGAAGCCGCGGAAAAAACAAAACACGAACTGTCGGCTACTTATGAAACGGAAATAAATATACCTTTCATAACTTCTGACGCGAGCGGACCAAAACATCTTCTAATGAAGTTTACAAGAGTAAAACTTGAAGAACTTACAAGACCTTACGTTGAAAAATCCATTGAAATTACCAAACGAGCGGTGAAGGCGGCGGGATATAATATGTCCGAAATAGACGAAATTGTTTTGGTAGGAGGCCAAACAAGAATGCCGCTTATACAAGAAGAGGTTAAAAAATTATTTGGAAAAGAGCCGAATAAAAGCATAAACCCGGATGAGGTAGTGGCTTTAGGCGCGGCGGCGCAAGGCGGAATTCTTCAAGGAGACGTAAAAGACGTACTATTGCTTGATGTCACGCCTTTATCTCTTGGCATTGAAACTTTAGGGGGAGTGTTTGTAAAAATAATTGAAAAAAATACGACTATCCCGGTCTCAAAAACTCAAACTTTCTCAACTGCCGCTGATAACCAAACATCGGTAGAAATTCACATTCTTCAAGGAGAGCGCGAAATGGCGGAATATAATAAAACATTGGGAAGATTTATACTAGACGGCATTCCGCCCGCTCCTCGCGGTTTGCCTCAAGTTGAAGTAATTTTTGATATAGACGCGAACGGAATTTTAAATGTAAGCGCGGCCGATAAAGCCACGAACAAAAAACAATCCGTGCGAATAGAAGCGTCCACGGGCCTTTCAAAAGACGATATAGAACGGATGAAAAAAGACGCGGAAGCGCACGCCGCGGAAGATAAAGAAAAAAAAGAATTGGCGGAAACGCGAAATATCGCGGACACTTTAATCTATACCGCCGAAAAATCTCTCCGCGACGCCGGAGATAAATTAGATGAAACTATCAAAAAAACTATTGAAGAAAAAATAGCGCAGCTAAAAAAATCGCGGGAAGAATCAAATGTTCAAACAATAAAAAATAGTATTGAAGAATTATCCCGCTCTCTTCAAACAATAGGAGAAGCGCTGTATAAATCCGCCAAAGAAAAAGAAAAAGAGGGGGATAACATAAAAGACGCGGAATACAAAGAAATAAAAGACGATGATCCTAAAACAGATATTTAATCTTAATAAATCTGAAACACAGAGTTTAATAACTCTTTATTTCAACGAACGAGGAGTAAAATGAAAACTTGTTTTCATTTTATCCGAGCGAAGTTGAAACACAGAGTTTAATAACTCTTTATAAATAGCAGGCAATTTTTCTAAATATGGTTTAGAATATATGAATCCCGCGATAAGAGATGTTAAAATTATAAGCCATTTTAAAGATTTAAAAAATCTGCTCCAAAAAAAATATTTTCTTATCTTTTCGGTATTTTTATAAATTTTTTTTGAAATTTCCAGGTTCTCTTCAAGTATTTGCTTGAACTTGCTTAAATCATCATTTATCATATTATATATAATAATAACAAAACCAACAAAATCATGCAAAAAAATTATTACGAAATTTTAGGAATCGCTAAAAATGCCGATAAAGAAGAAATTAAAAAGGCTTATCACAAACTAGCCCATAAATTTCATCCCGACAAAACGCAAGGAGGAGACGAGCAAAAGTTTAAAGAAATAAACGAAGCTTATCAAATACTTATAAACGACAAAAAAAGAGCTGAGTACGACAGATATGGAAGAGTTTTTTCAGAAAATCAAGGAGGAACGTCGCAAGATCAAGGATTTGATTTTGATTTTGGATCTTTTGGAAACGAAGGATTTAAAGATTTTGATTTCTCGGATGTTTTTGGAAGTTTTTTTGGAGGAGGAGGATTCGAATCTGGAACAAAAAAACGGGTAAAAAGAGGAAGAGACGTATATATTGACGTGGAAATTTCTTTTAAAGAAATGGTTTTTGGAACAGAGAGAAGGGTGGTTTTAAACAAACCAAGCGTTTGCCGCGTTTGCGGCGGAGAAGGAGCGGAACCGGGCACGGAATATAAATCATGCGAATTATGTCGCGGCACGGGAACAATTAAGGAAAACCGAAGATCATTTTTCGGTTCAATAACAAGTTTAAGAGAATGCGGCAAATGCAATGGAGTCGGCAAAATTCCTCAAAAGATTTGTAAAAATTGCGGAGGCATTGGAGTTATAAAAAGAAGCGAAGAAATAACAATTAAAATACCGCCGGGAATTGACGATATGGAAATGATAAAATTCTCCGGCAAAGGAGAAGATGTCGCGAAAGGAATAAGCGGAGATTTGTATGTAAAAA
This sequence comes from uncultured Candidatus Saccharibacteria bacterium, assembly GCA_964499175.1. GTDB lineage: Bacteria > Patescibacteriota > Minisyncoccia > CAZCIQ01 > CAZCIQ01 > CAZCIQ01. The sequence goes on from CAZCIQ010000007.1 coordinate 26,202, forward strand.
TTCATGTAAGCAAACATCATTTATTTATGAGAGAAGGAAACAACATACTTATGACGCTTGACATACCGCTAACGGACGCGATTTTGGGAGAAGAAAAAACAATAAATTTGTTTGACGAAGAAATTATAAAATTAAAAATTCCGCGCGGAACCGATTCAGAAGACATTTTAAGAATTAAAGGAAAAGGAATTTTTCTTGAGCGGGGAGGAAGGGGGGATCTTCTCATTAAAATAAAAGCGCGCACTCCTAAAAAACTCTCTTATCGCGCCAAACAACTAATAGAAGAACTCAAAAAAGAGGGGATTTGAAAATTACTAAAAAATAGGCGACCCATAATTGTTGCGGATTTTTTTATTTTCCCCTTGACAAAATTAAAATAATTAATATTATTTTTAATAGATTAAGGGGAGAGTTTGCCTAGATTTTCTAAGCAAACTCAAGCTGTAAATTAACAAAAAAATATTAGGAGACAGAAATAATGACGGAAGAAGAAAAAACGGAAAGAGAAGAAACTCAGAATCAGAGCGCGTCCATTCCTCTTACTGAAATTAATTATTCAGCTAACGTGGACGGAGTATTTGCTAAAGTGGTATGCGTTCAAAAATTCCACAACACTAATTCCGTGCCTGTGGAAGCAGTTTATGTTTTTCCAATGCCTGATGAAGCATCGGTGGTAGCCTGCGAAATGTTAATTGGAGAGAAAAGAGTTTTTGCCGAACTTAAGGAACAAGCTCAAGCTCGAGAAGAATATGATGATGCAATAAAATCCGGCCACCACGCCTCTCTCTTGGAACAAAAGCGTCCGAACATTTTTACGATGAATGTGGGCGGCATTGAACCGGGAGAAATGATTGAAGTTCAAATTTCTTATCTGCAGCGCGTGCCGTGGCAAAATAACGGCGGCCGTTTCACCATTCCTATGGTGGTAGCACCGCGTTTTATCCAGGGAAGTCCAACCGGGAAATCTGGCGGCGGATGGTCGGCAGATACAGATGAAGTTCCGGACGCTTCTCAAATTACTCCTGTTGTTAGTAAAAAAGATGTGCCTTACGCGGCTTCTATTTTTATTGAGCTTACTCCAGGGTTTAAAACCAAAATCACAAGTCCAAGCCACGGGCTCTTAATTGAAGACTGTGAAATAACGGCCAAAGAAACTAAAGAAATCAAACTTAAAGGTCTTAAAACCGACAGAGATTTTATTATTTGCTATAAAGCTCAATCAAATGTTCCTGAAGTAACGGCGCATATGAGATTTTTTGAACAGGAAAATTTCACTTTAATCAGCGTGATTCCTCCAGGAAATATTGAGTCAAAACCAAAAGATATTATTTTTTGTCTGGATGTTTCCGGAAGTATGTATGGAGCAAAGCTTGAAGGGCTAAAATTAGTAGCTGAAAAACTCGCCAAAAAACTCCAAGCGGAAAATTTAGGTCATAGAGTGGAACTGTTGGCTTTTGAAAGCGGCCTGCATCATCTTTACCCTTTGTCTGAAATTAAAGAAGAATTATTTTCAGCTATTCAAGAGCTTGTTTCAATGGGAGGCACTTGCGCCGGAAATGCTCTTGACTATTGTTTTTCAAAATTAACTGCGTGTTCTTCTGAAAGAGAAAAATATATTTTTCTTGTTTCTGACGGGCAAACTGAAGATCGTTGGACAAAAATAGAATCAGGAATACGAGTTATTGGAGTTGGTATTGACGCGGCGGCTAATCTTGATTACATTCGTGAAATAGCCAGAGATACAAACGGCGCAAGCATTGCCGTTTATCCTGGCGAAGATTACGATGTTGCCGCGGCCACCATCCTCGGATTATTATCCGGACCTGTTTTAAAAGATATTGAGTTTTACGCCAATTACGAAAAAATTCATACGATAGGCATTCATAATGCTTACGAAGGAATGCCGGCAGTGCTCGCCTTTACCTTAGCGAAATATTATGATTATGGTAACGGAGAAACTAAATTTGAAATTATTGGCATAGGCAGCAATGATAAACAAATGAGAATCCCCGTGTATTTATTTAGAGCTCATCACTGCGGATTCGCTCATCAAATTTGGGCGAGAGAAATGTTGCGAAGAGGCTTATCTGACAAAGACCAAATTCAGATTAGCTTGAAATACGGCGTTCTTTGCTCAAAAACCGCTTTTGTGGCGGTAAGCCTTAAAGAAACGCCGGGTCAAAAACCAACGCGTATTGAAATCCCTGTGGAGTTGCCATATACATGGAATTACGACAAAGTGTTTAGGTCATCAAGTTCATTGGGATTTAATAGCGGTATGGTGAGAACGCGCGGCGCTGTAAGAACTCGCGGAGCAATGAGAAGCGGCATGACACGAAAACCCACACTACATATTGTGGACGAATTAGAAGAGCTTGTAGAAAAAATTGAAAGGGAATCAATAGAAAAAACAAAATTTGAATGGGTTAATTTATTTATTAGGTTGGAAGAACATAGCAAAAAAGAGATTGATTCTTGGACACCGCTTCAGAAAGCTAAGTGTTTTTATCTAATGCTAAAGTTAAAAACACTTGGTTTTATGTCAAATGAAGAACTTTTAAAAACTTTATCGCAGGAACCTTTAAAGTCAGAAACAGATGCTTTTGAATGGTGGGCAAAAGCCAAAGAGCTTATGGGGATTAAAGTAAAAAGATAATCGCGTTTAAAAGCGAACAACCGAAGCATGGGACACCCCGTGCTTCTTTTTTAATTATTTTGTTCTCACGCTTGACTCTACATAGATTGAGTAAGTTAGCGCCGGTCTTGAACTTTTCTGAAAAAAAAATATTATTTAAATAATGATAAAAATCAGGTTTTTAGCTATATTTATTTTTTTGCTGGGCGCTTTTCTCGTCTATTTTAATCTTACCCCTTTTTATTTTAAAGAAAGCTTTTTAAACAAACTGCCTTTTAAGTTAGGCTTGGATTTGCTTGGAGGAACCCATTTGGTTTATGAAGCAGACCTTTCTTCAATTTCTGACAATGAAACCGACAGCGCCATGGAAGGGCTTCGCGACGTAATAGAAAGAAGGGTAAATCTTTTTGGCGTCACAGAGCCGCTCGTCCAACTTGAAAAAAGAGGGAAAGAAAAAAGATTAATAGTTGAGCTTGCCGGAATAAAAGATATAAATGAGGCGATAAAAATGATAGGCGAAACCCCTTTTTTAGAATTTAAAACTGAAAGAGTTAAAGAAGAAACAGACTCAATTCTTGAAGCGCAGAAAACCGGCGAGCGGAGAGCGGAAGACCCATATTTTATTCCAAGCAAACTTACCGGCAGATTTCTTAAAAAAGCCACTGTAGATTTTAATCAAACGACCGGCGAACCTTTAGTGCTTTTGGAATTTACAAAAGAAGGAGAAGAAATATTCGCCAGCCTTACCAAAGAAAATATTGGAAAAAGGCTGGCAATATATTTGGACGGCGCGCCTATAAGCGCGCCTGTGGTGCGTGAAGAAATAACAAGCGGAAGAGCTCAAATAAGCGGACAATTTACGCCAAAAGAAGCAAAGACGCTTGTGGGAAGACTTAATTCTGGAGCCCTTCCCGTGCCGATAAAACTTATATCCCAGCAATCGGTAGGAGCGTCTCTTGGCCAGGATATTTTAAAAAAGAGCATAATGGCTGGAATTTACGGTCTTATAGCGGTAATGATTTTTTTGGTATTATGGTACAGAGTTCCCGGTCTTGTCGCTGTTTTGGCTCTTATGATTTATACCGTTCTTATGCTTAGTATTTTTAGACTGATTCCTGTGACGCTTACAGCCGCCGGCATCAGCGGTTTCATATTATCCGTAGGCATGGCCGTTGACGCCAATATTTTGATTTTTGAAAGATATAAAGAAGAAAAACAGCTCGGCAAAAATTTTGTTTCCGCTATGAAAGAAGGGTTTAACAGAGCATGGCCTTCCATAAGAGATTCTAATATTTCAAGCATCATCACGGCGATTTTACTTTATTGGTTCGGGTCAAGCCTTATAAGAGGTTTTGCTTTAACGCTCGGGGTCGGAGTGCTGGTAAGTATGTTTTCAGCAATTACCGTGAGCCGCACTTTTTTGCTGGCATTCGCGAAATATAAATAAAATAAAAATAAAATGTTCGTAAAAAGCCGTAAAATTACATATATTTTTTCAGGAATGCTTATTATATTAAGTCTATTTTCAATTTCATTTTTTGGTTTTAATTTAGGAATTGATTTTACGGGCGGATCAATAATGGAAATTGAATATAAGAATGAAGTCCCTCCCGGTATGGAAAAAATAAAAGAAGCGCTAAAAGAATTTCAGATAGGGGATTTAAAAATACAGCCGGTTGGAGACAATAAATATATTTTAAGATTTAAAGAGGTTGACGAAGAAAAGCATCAGCAAATTTTAAAAAAACTGAGTTTCAATTCTCCGAACTTTGAAGAAAAAAGATTTGATTCAATCGGTCCCGTGATAGGGCGCGAGCTTCAAAAAAGAGCTCTGACCGCCATAGCTCTTGCCGCTGCGATGATAATCATATATATCGCTTTTGCTTTCCGAAAAGTTTCAAAATCAAGAATTATGACAAACATTAATCTTTCTTCTTTCAAATATGGAATTGTCGCCATTATCGCTTTATTGCATGACATCACCATACCTTCCGGCATATTTTCTTTTTTAGGAAAAACACAGGGAGTTGAAATAGACAGCCTTTTCGTTACCGCAATTCTTACGATACTTGGATTTTCCGTGCACGACACAATAGTTGTTTTTGACAGAATTAGAGAGAATCTAACGAAAAGCCCGAACAGCAAATTTGACGATACCGTGAATAAAAGCATAAAAGAAACTTTAACCCGTTCAATAAATACTTCGTTTACCGTGCTTTTAGTGCTTACGGCCTTATTCGCGTTCGGCGGAGAAAGCACTAAATTTTTCAGCTTAGCTCTCATACTCGGAATATTTTTTGGAACTTATTCTTCAATATTTATAGCAAGCCCTCTGCTTGTCTCATGGCACAATTTTTCAAAGAAAAGAGTCCAAATAAAAAAATAAACGTATAACTCCCTATTTTATTCTTTAGTTTAAAAGCTTTTTCACTTTGTTGAGCGAGATAAATATACATAAAATATATTTTAAAAATTGATTTTACAGTAAAGATAGAAAGTGATAAAATAAAATAAATGGAAAATAAACTTGAAGAATTAAGAAAAAAACTTTACAAGAAAGAAGAAAGTTTTGAAGAAAGACAAAGGAAAGACATGGTTGTTCAAAAAGAAAATGAAAACGAACCGCCGAAAAAATGGGGCAAAGTGATTTTTGAAAGTCCGGAAGAAATAAATTTGGCTTCTGAAACTATGAAAAAATACGCTATCAAAAAAAGAAGAACAACGAGAATTTTGATATTCGGGATAATATCGTTTTTTTTGTTTTCTATAATTTTTCTGCTCGGATATGAATTTTATTTTAAAGGCGGCGGCGTCGGTTTTCTTTCTTCACAGAATATTGATATAGCCGCGCAAGGACCGGAAACCACGAAAGCCGGCGAAAAGACTAAATGGAACATAGTTTTTAAAAACAAAAATAAAGTCGCTTTAGAAAACGCGACTTTGATAGTGGAATACCCAAAAGGCTCAACTCCCGTTAACATTTTTTCTTCAAACTCTTTAACAGAAAGCAGGGTAATAGGCAATATGAATTCAGGAGAAGAAAAACAAGAATCATTTGAAGTATTTTTGTT
>CAZCIQ010000008.1:0-30751 GCA_964499175.1 uncultured Candidatus Saccharibacteria bacterium
CGCCCGACCTAGCTCAATGGACCGAGGGAGAATCGAACTCCCACCTCCTCCATGCCATGGAAGCGTTCTGCCACTATACTATAGGCCCGCACTTTTTGCTTTAAAGCGAAAAAAAAATTTCTAAATCTAAATTTCTAATTTCTAAAATAATGCAAAAAAACTCCAATTTGCGGTTAGCGAGAATCGAACTCGCGTCTCAACCTTGGCAAGGTCGTGTCCTGCCACTAAACGATAACCGCTTGATATAAATAGTTTAACGGTTGCATTTTTAAATTCAAGGTGTTATTATCTAGATTATGTTAATACCCACAGTTATTGAAAAAAGCCAATTTGGAGAAAGAGCCTACGATATTTATTCCAGGCTTCTTAAAGACAGAATTGTCTTTTTAGGAGGCGTGATTAATGACGCGTCGGCAAACACCATTATCGCCCAATTGTTATTTTTAGAATCGGAAGATCCAAAAAAAGACATTAATTTATACATAAACTCTCCCGGAGGATCAGTGCCGGCAACGCTCGCGATTTACGATACAATACAGCATATTAAACCCGATGTCGCCACAATTTGCGTTGGAATTGCCGCTTCAGGAGGCGCGGTTTTGCTTTCTGCCGGTAAAAAAAATAAAAGATATGTTCTTCCAAACTCGGAAGTTATGATACACCAAGTTATGGGGGCCGCTGAAGGCCAGGCGACGGATATTGAAATTTCCGCGAGACATATTTTAAAGATAAAAGATAAATTAACTAAGATTCTTTCTAAACATACCGGACAGTCTCTTTCCAAAGTGGAAAAAGACGCCGACCGCGATTTTTTTATGGACGCGGAAGAAGCTAAAAATTACGGCGTTGTTGACCATATTCTAAAACCAAAAGACTCAATATTACTCAATAACAAAATAGAAACATCGGAAAAAATTGGCTCTAAAAAATAATTTTCAAACAGCAAATTTTTCGCTTAACATCGTATACGAAGACGAAAATATTATCGTCGTAAATAAACCTGCCGGAATAAACATTCATCCGGATGATTTTCATAAAAACGACTCATTAATCCAACGAGTCGCTCAAAAATTTCCTGAAATTAAAAAAGTAGGGGACGACTCAAAAAGGCCGGGCGTTGTTCATCGCCTTGATAGAGACACTTCGGGTCTTTTAATAATAGCAAAAAACCAGGAAAGTTTTGAATATTTTAAAAAACAATTTAAAGAGAAAAAAATCAAAAAAACTTATATCGCCCTCCTTTGCGGAAAACTGGGAAAAATGATAAACGAAAAAGGCATTATTGATTTGCCAATCGCGAGAAGCGCGAAAAATCCGCTTCTTAGAGTGGCTTACGGAAAAACAAGAGGGGAGCTGAAAAAAGCCGAAACAGAATACAAAATTATTGGATATTTTAAATTAAAAAATTCTAAGGCGACAAATGAAAATCAGCAAAATGAAATTTTTACGCTTGTTGAAGCGTATCCAAAAACTGGAAGAACGCATCAAATAAGGGCGCATTTTAAAGCGCTAGGACACCCGCTAATAGGAGACAAGCTGTATGCTCCTTCAAATAAGTTAGACGCGTTAAACAGACATTTTCTCCACGCTTTTTCTTTGGAATTTAATTTGCCAAACGGTTCAAGAATAAAACTTGAAACGGATTTGCCGGACGATTTAAAAACCATTTTAGACAAGATAACGCCTATTTAAACTATGAATTACGAAATTGTCATTTCAAGACCGTTTGTCCCGCCCATGGCGGGACGAGCATGGTTTCTTCGTCCCACTCCTAACGAGACGAAGAATCGCGAGGCGGTGACTAGCGAGCTCGTCGCTGGACGAGCGAGCGTGTCTTGAAGTGAGCAATTTCGTAATTTAAAATTAAAAGTCCCGCCAAAACGGGACAGTATTACTAATACTAATCTCTGATTTTCAAATCTTGTTCTTTGAATATTATGTTCAATGGTTTGATGATCACGCTTTTTTCTTTTTCCGATTTTTCAATATGACCGGCGTAAAACGGTTTCATTTTTAAACTCTCGGCAATTTGAATTATTTTCACAACTTCTTTTTCCGGAGCGTAAATAGCAAACCCCGCGCCCATATTAAAAATAGCATAAGCTTCTCTTAATGCCTCGTGCGAATCCAAATTATTTTGACACGCAATTTGTCTCAATAAAAATTCAAAAATAGTTCCTTGAATCCCGGGTATTTTCTCAATAATATAATTGAATTTCTCCTTAGCTCTCATTATCTTACGCCATCCATGACCCGTAATATGCGCGGCATAATGCAAAACAACATCTCTGTTAAAACATTCTCTTATAAGCGGCGCGTATATAATAGTTGGGTCAAGCAAGGCTTCGCCAAAAACCCTGCCGTTGTCCATTACTGTCATATAGCCATTAGTTAATTCAACTAATTTTACGGTTTCTGGAAACAAAAAATTGGCAATTTTTTTTAAAACAGAATCGCGCCTTTCAACCATTTTTCTTATGAGCGTTAAACCGTTCGCGTGCGCTCCAGAACTTTCAACTAAAATTATCGCGTCTCCATCTTGAATTTTAGAACCAATAAGAATATTGCTTCTGGGACTAATTATTCCTATCGCGGAACCGCTTAAAACAAACGGGTTTGTTTTAAATAAGTCATTTTTAAAAAAAGACTTAATGAATTTTTTAACTGATTTTTTTGATTCAGTAAAAATTATATTTTTTAAAACAGCCGTTTCTCCTCCGCCATAAGAACAAAATGAAATATCGCAAGCCTCTTGCCAACCCTCAAGAATTGCCCGCCATCTTACTTCATCCTCAAACCAGCTAGAATCGCTTACGGCCAGGTGCATTGATGCTGAAACAGGCAAGGCGCCTGCCGTAATCATATCATTCACAATCATGGCAATGGCGCATTTAGCGATGTTTTTATAATAAGTCCTCGTTCCTCCTCCATCCAACTCATGCATAGCGTCGGCAATCAAACTCTTTGTCCCAAGACCTTCATTCACATGCGCTAAATACTCGTCATATTTTGGAAACCTGTCTATTAAATAGACGCTCTCTCCGCGGCTTTCGTGAACTTCCGCCATATTAAAATATTTCAAATTTCCAGAAGTTTTTCTGCCTATTTTCTGCGCCTCTATTTTAAACTCATCAATTAAATCATAATCAACTCCGGCTTTTTTATACGCGTTATCTTTATCCATCATTTCTCCTAGTTTTCATTATCGGAAATCTATTTTAAAAGAACCAAACAATTAACAAAGTCTAAAAAGATTATAAATCAATTTTTGTTTTTTACAATACAAAAGATTGTAAGAGAAAAAATAAAATAAATGCCGAGGGGGAGGATCGAACTCCCGACACCAGCATTTTCAGTGCTGTGCTCTACCACTGAGCTACCTCGGCGCAAGCCATAATATTTTTTATGACTTTATTTTTTACTCCGCTTCATTTTCACTTTCGCCATTTTGCGCTTCAATCTGTTTTACATTTTTTAAAACTTTCATTTTCTTTCTTATTTCTTTCGCGGCTCTTTCTCTTAAATAATAAAGTTTCGCCCTTCTGGCTTTCAGTTTTGATAAAATTTCTATCTTATCAATACTCGGAGAATAAAGCGGAAAAATGCGCTCCACTCCTATGCCGTCGTAGACCGTGCGCACGGTAAAAGTCGCGCCCGGCTCTTTTCCGTGTTTTCTTGCTATCACTAGTCCCTCAAACGCCTGAAGACGAATTTTGTCTTTTTCTTTAATTTTTTGCCAAACACGCACCTTATCTCCGGCTTTAAATTCCAAACTAGTTCTTTCCCCAATATTTACGGGCGAAATTAAATTATTTATTTTAATATTTACCATATTATAATTTTTATCATATTGCTTTATAAAATACAAATTATAGTTAGAATAGAAATGTGGCGGGATGCCAGAGAGGATGAATGGGCCGCATTCGAAACGCGGTATACCCGAAAGGGTATCGGGGGTTCGAATCCCTCTCCCGCCGAACGAAGTGAGAAGGGAAGCGACCAAACTGCTTTAGTCGCGCGAGGGATTTGAATGCCGCAGCGATGCGCGAGTTTTGCGAAGCAAAGGCGAGCGCCGCGAGGCGGGGCATGGAACAATTTATTCAACAAAATCTATGGATTTTAATTATATTAATTTTATGGCCTATTCCTTGGAAAGGTTGGGCGCTTTGGAAAGCGGCGCGGCTTAACAATAAAAAATGGTTTATCGCGTTGCTTGTTGTTCAAACATTAGCCGTGCTTGATATCCTTTATATTTTTATATTCAGCAAAAAACAACAATAAAAACCATGGAAGAAGAAAACATACAAAATCAAGAAGTCCCCAAAATGACATTATTAGAAAAAATCAACCAAACTCTTAAAGAGTTGGGCAGCGCGGAAAAGTGGAAAAGAGCGCCGGAATTTCTAGAAAGTTACGAGCCATTAAAAGACAAAATTGTGATAATGGTAGATGACGCAAAGGATATTTTGAATACTTTTGCCCCGTACTTAATCATTGCCACCAATGGCAAAACATATTTTATTGAATATACAAACCAAAAATTTAACGATCTAATCCAGCAAATTATGGAGCATAATCCCGACATTATCATTATGGATTACAATCTTTCAGAAAATCTTAAAGGCGCAGCCGTAATTAGAAAGTTGAGAGAGCAAAATTTTACCGGCGAAACCGTGGGATTTTCTTCGGACAGCCGCACCGCCAAAGAATTTATTGACGCCGGAGCAAAAGGAGTCGTGGATAAAGACACTTACGACCCGGAAAAATCCATTAAAGAACTGGCAAATTTATTTGCTAGAAAATAAAAAGAGGCAAAAGCCTCTTGTGAAAATTTCAACTTTTATAGAGATTTAAACAAATAATCCGCTTTCAAAAGTTTAGCCAATGGATGCTCGGAAATTAATCCCGCGACCGACTGAAGCGTGAACTCTACTCCTTTCTGCTGAATAAGATTAACTAGCTCCAGAGATTGGCTATCGTTTTCCTCTTTGTAATGAAGCGCCGCGGCAATGCCTGTGGCAATATTAGAAGGAATTCTTCCATCATCAATAATTAATTTAGCCGGTTTTACAAGCCGTTCATCTCCTCCAAGCTTTCTGATCGGTTGCAACGCGACTCTTTTAATCGGGTCTTTAAGATTATGATTTTGAAACCTTCTTAAAATATTTTCACCATAATAGTTTTGCTCGCAAATACTAATAACGGAATGACGTTTGGAAATAATTTCATTAACCTCAGCGAGAGCTCCGCGCGCTAAATCCATAATACGCTTATCACTTATCGCCTCATGAATAAATTCACACCCTGCTAAATGACCCCAATAACCAATAATACCGTGGAGCATATTAAGCGTAAACAGTTTCTGTTCTAGTTTTGCCGACAAATTATTTGATATTTCTACTCCTTCTAAAGCAGAAAACGGGGCTTTGAGCGCCGCTCCGTCAACCACAAATTGGTAAAAATCTTCAACCGCCACCGCAAGAGAATATCTATCAGCAATTTCTTTTGGAGCGGTCGGAACAATTCTATCCACCATACAACACGGAAAACTCACAAGGTCTGTGATAAGAGAGCGCGTTTTTTCCGGTAAATGGCCCAAAATTAAATTCTCAAGATATTTAGTGTTATCATAAACATTTTCACAAGCTATAACGATAACATGCATTTCCGTTCGCGGACGCCTGCGCAGACGCTCCACCAAACCAAGAGAAAGGTAAGGGGCAATATGAACAAGATTTTGCTTTCCAACGGCGGTAAGAATTAAGTCTGCGTCAACAACGGCATCTACCACAGAGTCTTTGTTTGTTGATAATATAGCGCGCACGGGTTTAACAATTTCTTCTTTAAATCCGTCATTTGACACCGTAACAACCGCATAAGATTTTTCTTGATTTAAAACACTAACCCTGTCTTCCCGCGTTTCAATAAAAACGATGGAAAACTGACCGGACTTCCAAAGCAAATGTCCAAGAAATCCAAGGCCGATATTTCCCGCTCCGACGATTAATGCTTTCACAAATTATCCTCCTATTGTTTTACTAAACATTATCTCTTTTACTAAATCAAAGATCTTTTATTTAATATTACGCTTACTACCCAAAAGTTCAATATGTTATGTGGCCTTATACATCACTACACTACAACTCCAGGAGTCGGACTCCCGCAGTAGTTATATTATGTTTTTGCTTTTGTTTTGACGGCGATTTTATTAATTGGTATAATTTTAATAATGTTCCAGATAGAAAATTTTTCTTATGGCAAATATACGGTTAATGCCATAGATATTTTAATAATATCTTTTTTGATATACGCCATTCTGTTGCTCTTTAAAAAAACAAAATCTTTTTTTATTTTAATAGGAGTAATAATGCTCGCGGCGCTTTTCGTTTTCGCTGAAATTTTCAATTTATATCTCACGTCCGCCGTTTTGCGATGGTTTTTTAGCGCCTTTTTTATTTTGCTGGTTGTTTTGTTCCAGGAAGAATTGCGAAAATTGTTTGAAATGATAGCCATATATTGGCAGGCAATAATTAAAAGAGACATAAATACCGCTATAAAGCATCATTCTTTTCAGCCAATTCTTCACGCCGTAACAAATATGGCTCATCAAAAAGTCGGAGCGTTAATCGTGTTTAAAGGAAGGGAAACTGTGGATAGACATCTTGAAAGCCGCGGCATCGTTTTAAACGGCAAGATATCGGAACAAATTTTAGAAAGTCTTTTTGACCCGTCTTCCCCGGGACACGACGGAGCGGTTATAATAAAAAATAATTTAATCGCTTCTTTTGGGTCGCACCTTCCGCTTTCTTCCAATACCGAAGAAATAGGAAGATATGGCACGCGGCATAATGCCGCGCTCGGCATATCAGAACGAGCGGACGCTTTGGCGCTTGTCGTATCGGAAGAAAAAGGCACTGTTTCCTACGCCTTACGCGGCAAACTCACGACGTTAAAAAATTTAGACGAATTAGAAAAAATTTTAGAAATATTTTTCAATGAAAACTTTCCGCAAGAAAAAAACCATTCAATCGTCAAATGGTTTAAGAAAAATCGCAAAGAAAAAATAACCGCGTTTATAATTGCATTTATATTATGGTTTTTAATCGTTAATAATAAGTATTAAAAAAATAAATGAATTTTTTAAAACAACATATTCATAAATTTCCAATTCTAATTTTAAATATTTCCGGTTTTACAATTGAAGCCTTTGTTTTGGATTTAGATAAAAAAGGCGAGAGTAAAATAGAAATAATAGAAAGAAGCGATATTCTGTCTGATAATTTTGAGTCTAACGCAAATCTTGAAAAAAATTTAGAAAACGCAATTAAAAAAGCGATTAACAACGCGATTCTTTTTACGGCTAAAAAACAAAAAAATGGAATAAAATCTTGTTTCCTCGCCCTTTCTTCTCCTTGGTATGTTTCTTTAAGCAAAATATTCAAAGTAGAAAAAGAAGAGCCGTTCTTTTTTGATAAAAATCTTATAAAAGAAATTTTAAACGATGAAAACAATCTGTTTGCCGAAAAAACGGAAAATGACAAACTTAAATTTCTTGAAGCTGAAATAATAAAAACAAAATTAAACGGATATGAAACTAAAAAGCCTTTTGATAAAAAAACAAAATCGGCTGAAATATATTTTTACATATCCGCGGCAAAAAAAGATTTTTTTAATTTTATAAATAATATTTTAAAAAGAGAATTTCATTTTGATCCGTCAAATTTTTTAACAATAAAAACCCTTCCTTCTATCCTGTTTAATTTTACCAAAAGTAAACCCGCCGCTTTTATCCAAGATAAAATTCCGGATAAAAATTTTGACGGGAACGGACTTTTTTTGTTTCTTATGAAAGAAAACGCCGAGTTAATTTTAATTCAAGAAAACTATATTAAAGAAACGGCGAGCATCAATAAAGGATACAATTTTTTCATTCGCTGTCTTACGGCGCGAGGAAAATCATTCCATGAAGCGGAATCATTATTTTCTAAATACCAAAATAACAGCTTAGAAAGCATGGAAAAAGAAAAATGCGGAAAAATTATGGAAATTTGCGAACAAGAATGGAAAAAATCGTTTAATAATCTGGTGGAGCGCTTAACGGCAGATTATTTTCTGCCGCAAAACCTTTACTTATTTTCTTCAAAACCTGTTTCCAAAAATATTTTTTTGGACGACAAATCAAATTTTATCTTAACTGAGCCCCTGCTCGCTGAATTAAATAATCCCGCAAACGGTTATTATAAAATCTTTGATGAAACAAGTTCTTATTTAATAGTTGAGTTGTTAAAAGATAATTTATTATGATAAAATGTTAGTGTTAAATAATAAATAAATTTATGTTTTTTTAAATAAAGGGTATTAAACCCCAGAGCAAGCTCTGGACTCGGGGAATCTATATTGTAACCCCGCAGCAGAGCTGACGGGGTATTAAAAACTAATAAAAATATGAATAGATCGCTATTAAGCAAACAGGTTAATAAAGAAATGATTAATGAGTTAAAAAATAATACTCAATCCCTTTTGGCTTTCTTGCAAAATCAAAATGACGGGACAATAGTTTATGTTTTAGAAAAGCTAGGTCGTTTAGAAAATGGTTATAGCAGAGAGCCGTTGTTAAATTTATTAAACAATCAAAACGAAAATATTAGAGCATTATCGGTAAAAAATTTAGCAAAAATGTCTGATATTTCTTTACTTCCTGTTTTTGTAAAATATGCCAGCAAAGACGAAAGCACAGAGGTTAGACGAGAGGCCGTATCAGCAGTAGGTCGGTTAAGAAATGAAAAGGCAGTTCAGACTTTAATAAATTTTTTGACAGATAGTGACCCCAAAGTGGTAATGCAGGCCATAAGAGGATTGCTTGTTTTCGCTAACAGGCTAGATATAAAACAAGAATTAAAAAAACTACTTGATCACCCAAACGAATTAATAAAAGAAGTGATAAATAAAGAAGTGAATGGTTTTAGCTATAAATCAAATAGTTTACAGAAACATGATGAGTTTCCTTCTTTTTTACGAAATACAGTAGTGCAAGGCGATGTACAAGAAGCCTTAAAATCTGTTCCCGACGAGTCAATACATCTAACCTTTACTTCACCGCCATATTACAACGCAAGAGACTATTCCATTTACCAAAGTTATGTTGAATATCTAAATTTTTTGGAAAGTGTATTTAAGGAAGTTCATCGCGTTACCAAAGAAGGCAGATTTTTTGTGCTTAATACCTCGCCAATTATTATTCCGAGAATAAGTCGGGCTCACGCCAGCAAAAGGTACCCAATACCTTACGATATTCACCCATTGTTGGTAAAAATGGGCTGGGAATTTATTGACGATATTGTCTGGGTTAAACCAGAGGCAAGTGTAAAAAATAGGAATGCAGGATTTTTACAACACAGAAAGCCGCTCGGTTATAAACCAAATGCGGTTTCAGAAATGTTAATGGTTTATAGAAAAAAAACGGATAAATTGATTGATTGGAATATACACCAGTATAATTGGGATAAGGTTAAAAAAAGTAAGATTTTGGACAAATACGAAACAACAAACATTTGGAAAATTGATCCCACTTTTGACAGAATACATAGTGCCGTTTTCCCGATTGAGCTTTGCAACAGGGTAATTAAATTTTATTCATTTGTTGGGGATTTAGTTTTTGATCCTTTCGCCGGTAGCGGTACGCTTGGCCGAGCGGCGGTAAATTTAGATAGAAATTTCTTTTTGACCGAAAAAGAGGCAAAATATATTAACCGGATTAAGGAGGAGTTGTATAAAGGAAATAATTTATTTAATTCAAAAAATAATCAGCCTAATTTTGTTGATATAAAAACATTTATTTCTTTATCAAAATAAAAATATGACAATAACAGAACAAGTAGCAAAAAACATTATTAAAAAATTATTGAGGGGCGAGGATTACCGAATTGAGGTGGTTACTTTAATCAACGCAGAATTTTTGCAGTTTGCGATTGATTTTTTCAAGAAAATTGTCGACGCAAAACTTAAAAATAAAAACATAACTGTTGATTGGTACAAAAAGGAATTTTTGAATCCAAACTTGCCAGCCAGAGATATTGCTATAAATTCGGGATTAAACAAAAAGACAATTCACAATATGTTTAATTCCTCTACTAAAGAAATTGTGATTGACGCGTCAAATGAACATTATGACGCGCTTTATGAGGCAATCAAAAATCTTGTAGATACAGAACACGATCTGGAACTTACCTTAACAATAAAATTTAAAGGTGTCAGTGTTGATTTGAATGTAAGTGAAAGTCTAATCGTCATAAATACTCTAGCGGTAAAAAGGGCGGAGTTGAGAGGCGGTCTTTGGAGTACTGCTGGCAAGCAAGTCGAGAAACCCTTAATGCAAACTTTGTGTGGATTATACGGCATTCCAAGTAAAAATTATGCTCTTAAAATAAAAGGTAACGTTATTGAAGAAGATGACTTTGAAAGAGAAATTGATTTTTATTTAGTTGAGGGTAAAAATCAGCACAAATGCGAGGTTAAGTTAATGGGTCGCGGTAATCCGGAAAGCGCCGACGCAGTTATAGCCAGAGATAGCAATGTTTTTGTAGCTGATAAACTTTCAGATACCAACAAAAAACAATTAAATAGCCGAAAGGTTGAATGGGTTGAATTAAGAAGCGACGGAGGATTTAAAAGATTTGAAACTGTTTTGGATCATTTGAAAATTCCGCACGAAAAATTACCGGAAAATATTGATAAAAAATTGGAAACTGTATTTAAAGAAATTTTTAAATAAAAATATGAACAATGAATCTAAGAAAATTATAAGAGATATTATACCAAAAAAAGAATTGGATCATTTGTCGCCGTTTCAAAAAAAAGAAGAGAAGAGAGAATTAAAAGCGATAAAACACTTGCCTAAAAAAACAGAAATCTCGACGGCAAAAAAAACAAAAGGCGAGTCTTTTGATATTTTTGATACTAATAATACCGAAACTAAATTTTTAAAATGGATTTTGATAAGTATTCCGTTATTTTTAGCGCTCGTTATTACGGCTTACCTTATGATGCCCGCGAGCGCCGCGATAATTAAAATTACGCCTGAGTCAAAAACAGTAAAAGTAAATGTTTTTATAAAATTAAGCGATAAAGACGGTGACATAAAACTGCCTTTTATCACAATAAAAGAAGAAAGGGACGGCCAGATTACGGGAAGTGGAAATGAATTTATCCAAAAAAAGGCAAGCGGCGTTATAGTAGTTTATAATAATTTCAGCTCAAGCCCTCAAACATTAATCCGTTCAACAAGATTTGAAACTCCGGAAGGCAAAATTTACAGGCTTCAAAATACAATTACGGTTCCCGGAATAAAAAAACAGGGCAACGAACAAATAGCCGGAAGCATAGAAGCGGCGATTATTGCCGATAAAGATGGAAAAGAGTATAATCTTGATTTTTCAGATTTCACTCTTCCCGGATTTAAAGGCTCTCAAAAATACGCCAAAATTTACGCGCGGTCAAAAAGCGCGATAAACGGAGGATTCGCGGGTAATATGCCGAAAATAAACGAAAAAGATTTGAATGATACAAGACAAAAAATTGAAGAAGAATTAAAAACAGAAATTTGGAACAAGCTTGCGAACCAAATTCCCGAAGGATTTACGCCGTTAAAAGAAAGCGAGGAGTTTAAATTTTCTTATGAAAACATATCTTCTGATGAAACAAAGAATATTTTGAACATAAAAGAAAAAGCGGAGTTTACGGTCGCTTTAATCAACAAAAACGACCTCGCTTATTTCTTGTCTAAAAAATATTCAAAAAACAATAGTTTTGAAAAAAATATTTACTTAAAAAATTTGGATAATATTAAATTCACGGTGCTTAAAAAAGATTTAGAAACAAAAGAAATAATAGTTAAAGCGGAGGGAGAAACAAAAATTATTAAAATGATAGACGAACAAAAATTAAAAAATAAGCTTGCGGCGGCAAAAAACAAAGATGTCATTTTTATCTCTCATCCGGAAATAATAAAAGCCGATATAATATTAAAACCGTTTTTTAAACTACGCTTTCCGACAGATTCTTCTAAAATTCAAATTAATATAGAAATTTAATATTTATTTGACTATTAGATTGTTTTCTGCTATTTTAAGAAAATGAGTTTAGTCGCAAGATTAATAGAATATTTAAAGTCTTCGCGGGCAGAACTGAAATATGTAAATTGGCCGCCCAAAAAAACAGCCCTAAAATTTACATATCTTGTAATATTCGTTTCTGTGCTGGTGGCCGCGTTTTTAGGATTGCTTGACGCGCTTTTCGCGTTCTTGCTAAACACGTTTATATTATGACAAAACAATCTTCAGAATTTGGTAAAAATTGGTATGCCATTCACACCTATTCCGGCTATGAAGACGCTGTTGCCAGAAATTTAAAACAAAGAATCGAATCTCTTGGAATGGAAGATAAAATATTCAGCGTCATAGTTCCCACGGAAAAAAAAATAAAAATTAAAGGAGGAAAAAGAGTAATGGTTGAAGAAAAAATATATCAAGGTTACGTGCTGGTGGAAATGATTGTAACCGACGATTCTTGGTATGTGGTACGAAACACTCCTAGAGTAACGGGATTTGTCGGCACAGGCACAATGCCCACGCCTCTTTCAAATGAAGAAGTGGAAGAATTATTTAAAAGAATGGGTTTTGAAGAACCAAAATATAAATTTGACATTAAGAAAGGCGAGACGGTAAAAATCACAGACGGTCCGTTTAAAGAGTTTGAAGGAAAAATAAGCGATATTGACGAAGAAAGGGGAAAAGTAAAAGTATTAGTGCTGATTTTCGGCAGAGAAACGCCCGTGGAATTAGACTTTTTACAAGTTAAAAAAATTTAGTATGGCAAAAAAAATTAAAACAATCATAAAATTACAGATACCGGCGGGAAAAGCTGATCCCGCTCCGCCTGTTGGTGCCGCTTTAGGACAACACGGCTTAAATATCAGCGAGTTTTGCAGCAAATTCAACGAAGCCACAAAAGATAAGGGAAATGACATTATTCCGGCGGAAATTACGGTATACGAAGACAGGACTTATGAATTTAAGTTAAAAACTCCTCCAGCTTCTTCGCTTCTTAAAAAAGCCGCTGGCATAGAAAAAGGTTCTTCAAACCAGCTCACTAAACGCGCCGGCAAAGTCACAAAAGAACAAATAAGGGAAATCGCCGAAAGGAAAATGCAGGACTTAAACGCGGAAACCGTGGAAGCCGCGATGAGAATAATAGAAGGCACCGCCAGAAATATGGGAATTGAAGTCCAAAATTAAAAATTTTTGCAAAAAAATTAAAAATACTTAAACTCTGAAACAGATTCAGGGTTTTTGTTTTTTAACAAAAATAATATAGGATAAAAGTATGATAAAAAAAGGAATATTAATAGCCTTTGAAGGAGTGGAGGGTTGCGGAAAAACCAGCCAGGCAAAATTGTTATACGAAAAATTACAGGCGAATAATATATCGTCTATTCTGACAAAAGAACCGGGCGGAGTTGAAAACAATAAACAAATAAGAGAAATTTTGCTTAAGACGGATGATTTAGACGTTTATACCGAACTATTTTTGTTCTTGGCCGACAGAGCCGAACATTTCACAAAAGAAATTATACCGGCGGTTTTAAAAAAGACGGTTGTAATAACAGACAGATGTTCGGCAAGCAGTATCGCTTATCAATATTATGGAAGAAGTCTTTCTCCAAAAATTTACGGGTTTATAAAAAAAGCGGATGAAATAGCAAGACAACATCAAGACATAACTTTAAACATATTGCTTGACGGGCCGGTTGAAGTCGGCCTCGCAAGGGTAAAAAAATCGCGCGACATTTTAACCTCTTTTGAAAAAAGAGAAATTGAATTTCACAACAAAGTAAGGAGGGGGTTTTTAAAACAAGCGTCTCAGGATTCTTTGCGCTGGAAAATTTTTGATTGCGCAAAATCCATTCAAGAAGTACGCCAGGAAATTTGGGATTATACGAGCAAAAAATTTAATTTTTTTTAAAAACAAAAAGGAGGAAAAAATGAAAATAATAAAACCATATTTTATAATTGAAGACAAAATAGATGGCGCGCAGATTTTAAAGAATATTGAGCGATACGGCAGAACTTGTTATAAAAGCGAAGATAAAATTACCGACGATTCAGCTTTTAATTTTGTAAAAATTTTATTAAAAAGCGGGCACGAATCGGTTATTGAGCATGAAAAAATTACAGTGCGTCTTATTTGCGATAGAGGTGTGACGCACGAAATTGTCCGTCACAGAATCGCTTCTTATTCTCAAGAATCAACAAGATATTGCAATTATTCGCCGCAGGGAAAAGTAGGTATAATGAAAGTTATAGAACCGTTTTTTTTCCTTGGAGAAGAAAATCAGAAAAAATACATGGTCTGGAAAAAAGCGATGGAACAAGATGAAAAAGTATACAATAAACTTATTGAATTAGGAGCGACACCTCAAGAAGCTCGTTCCGTGCTTCCGAATTCACTCAAAACTGAAATTGTGATTACCTATAATTTGCGCGAATGGCGGCATTTTTTTAAAGAGCGAACTTCAAAAAGAGCACATCCTCAAATAAGAGAAGCGGTTCTGCCGATTTTAAAGAAATTTAAGGAATTAATACCTGTTATTTTTGACGATTTTAAAATAAACGAACAAGATTTTATTGCCGAGAAAATTATTTTATAACTTCTTTTAGACAACAAAGCTTGACATTAATTTAGTTTTGATTAAAATTAAACTTAATGAATAAATTAGCCAAAATCAACCGAAATTGGTGGACAAATCAGAATATCCTCAAAGAATGGCTGATTTGGTATTAAAAAATTCAAAAAATTTCCAAAATTTAATCCTAAATCCGCCCTTCTTTGATGGGCGGATTTGTTCTTTAAAAACCAAAAACAAAAAAGGAGATAAAGATGTTTCAGATTAACGCATTAAATGGAGAAATAATTAATATTGATTCTGATTTTTTAACCCACCAATTTGAAAATAAAGGAAGCAAATTTTTAGTTATACCCTTTCCTACTGGAATAGGAAAAGAAAGAATGTTTTTTCTTTTTAATTACGAAGGCGAGAAAATGTTTGAGGGTAAAGCTAATTGTTATGTTCTTTTAGAAGACAGCGATAAGAATAAATTTACAGTAATAGCGCATTTAGATTTTTATGGTTATAAAAATCCTATATCTTACGCAGACTCTCCTTTTCAATTTTTGTTTTCCGCGCCAGAAATTATAGAAATAAAAGAAGGTCAACAATTTTCAACATTAGGCAAAGGGTTATGTTGTACGTTGAAAGCGTCGACGAGGAAAACTTTTGAAAAAGAAGAGAAGAAAAACACGGAAAAGACCAAAAAATTTTATCATAGCTCAACTTATTGTAATTGTTCTCAATGTGGCGGTAGAATGCATCATAAAAACTTTTTTTAAAAAACAAAAAGGAAAGAAAAAAATGGACATAATTATAAAGAAAGGCATCAGTAAATTGAACAAGAGCGATATTCTAAACAAAGAGGAAATGGAATCTATTATAAATTATGCTTTAGATAATTTTGATCTTGATTTAATTATAAAGTGCGCCAACAGATATTATTATTCTGGTCATAAAAGAGCAAATATTGATTTTTCTTCAATAGTTAACACTATTAATAAGATCGTAAATAAACTAATTGCCGAAGAGGGTGAAAAGTTTGAATATCATGAATTGTTCACCGCTCCTTGGGGACAAGTTTCTCCCGCACATTTTACTTGTGTTATAGAAAATAAAATAATAAGATTAGGCGAAACTGAAATTTTGGACAGAATAAAACAAATAAAAGAAAGGAAAGGAGAAATGAATGAGAAATGAAGAAAATTATAAGAAATTTATTTTAGAAGTATTGGAATTAAGCGATATTGAAAAAAATAGAAGAGATACGATTTTGCTTACTGAAGACGACTTTATTACAATAGATAATATTTTAAATTCTTTAGGATGCACGGAAGTTTCAAAAAGAAATTTAGGAGAAGTTTTAAAATTACGATATGGACTGGGAAATGATGGCGTTATAATGACTTTAAAAGAATCAGGCAAGAAAATAGGTTTTAGCGCGAACGCTGCCCGTATGCTCCAGTATCAAGCATTGAATAAATTAAGAAAATTTGAGAGTTATAAATTAAAGAAATTTTTAATATCTAATATAAGAGAAGAATATAATGATGTAAATGCGGCATATGAAAAATATGCGAAAGAAAATTACGAATTAAAAACTATATTGGAGAAATTGGAGATTGAATTGGAAAATAAAAATAGAATTATTGAGGAAAAAGACAAAATAATAAAATTTTTAAAGAATTTAGCGAACGACGCCGAAGAAATTGTTAAAGCTTCCTCAAAATTAAATACTTCCATAGACGATTTAGATATTTCCGTGAGGACCTATAATGGTTTAATAATAAACAATATAAGAACTCTTAAAGATATTGTTAAAAAATCAAAAAATGAATTATTGAAAACAAGAAATTTCGGCAGGCGAAGTATGAATGAATTAGAAAAAATTTTAGAAGAAAACGGACTTAAATTTGGAATGAAATTTATTGATTATCTTGAGTAATTAAATTACGCAGGCAGACGCGACAAACGTTCTGCCTGTTTTTTTATTTTTTCAACAAATTTCGCGGTCGCGATTTTTGTAAATAATATTTTATATGTTACTCCGACAAAGAAATCTTCAAACGTTCAATTGATTTTTTCAGCGCTTCTTCGGAATCCGTTATAAGCAAATATCTCCTTCCGAAAAAACCGTATGTTATAATATTTTTTCCGTCCGTTGTCTCTAAAACTCTCGCGTCAATATTATTAATAACTTTATCGGCAAATTCAGGTTTGCGCGAAATTATATTATTTTTTACGGAAATAATTATGGGCTGCAATTTTTCTGGCATTTCATTTTCCAATTCAAACATTGCTTTAAACGCCCTATCATAAGAAATTAATTTTACACCAAAAATAATATGATTCGCGCTTTTATCATCCGTATATATTATAAAAACAAAATCTTTATCCACGGACTTTAAAAGTTCGGGCGTAATATTTATTTTTAAGCCTTTTAAAAAATCTGTCGAAGAAATGACGCCATTATCTTGGATTATAGGAAAATAAGTAAAATTATTCAAGGAATAAGAATCTTTAAATTTCTCGGATATTTCCGAAACCAAAATTTCAAAGTTTGAATTGGTTAGATATATTGTTTTAACTTGATCGCTAAAAATAAAAGGGGGAGGAATCGCGGGCCGCGGCTCTTCTTTAATTTTGCCTCCCCAAAAAATTTTATAACCCAAAAATCCAATTATTAAAACAGAAATAGAAATAACACCAAGCCAAACAAAAAATGACGCTTTGAATTTTATCTCTTCCTCAAACCTTTTAGACGCTCTTTTTGACTCTTTGGTAAAAATGTTAATCAAAGACAAATCCTTGTCTTCCACGTATCTTTGAGCGTCTGTCCGCATAGTATGAAAATATGCTGAATCTTCTCCGTTTTTTTCTCTTAAAACGGGGTCGTCTTGTTTTTTATTTTCCGCGGGAGAAGCGCTAAAATCTCTTTCTTCATCAATGCCTTTTGGAAAAAGGCTGAATTTTTTTTCCTCCATAAAACAATTATAACCCTAACTTCTTTAATTTTCAAAATATTTTTGTATAATGTAAAATATATTTATGGTTCAAAATAAAAAAACAAAAAAAGCGATTAATCTTCCGTTAAAATGGAGCACTTTGGAATATGAATATAATAAAAAATCAACTGACTGGTTTTGGGCTATTATTATTTTAACTTTAGCGGTAGCGATAACTTCTTTTATTTTAAAAAATTTAATTTTTGGAATTCTGACCATTATAAGCGGCTTCACGATTATTTTATACGCCATTAGAAGACCTTTAAAAGTAGAATTTTCCATAACCAACCGCGGCGTGCAGATTGAAAATAAACTGTATCAATATAATGACTTGGAATCTTTTTGGATACACTATGATCCGCCGACAAAAAAAGATATTAGTTTAAAGTCAAAAAAATTGTTAATGCCATATATCAAAATCCCATTAGGGGACGAAGACCCGAACACAATAAGAGAATTGCTTTTGCGATTTATGCAAGAAAAAGAGCATATTGAACCTTTTATGGATATTTTAATGAGAAATTTAAAATTTTAATTAAACAAATTTACGCCCTCGTCGTTTAATGGACAGGACGCGAGATTGCGGATCTCGTAATTGAGGCCCGCCCCGCACCTTTTTTGTCCCTATAGCTCAACGGATAGAGCGTAGCCCTGCGGAGGCTGAGATCGAGGTTCAATTCCTCGTAGGGACATGAGAAAGGTGCGGGGTGAAATTCCTCACGAGGGCAAAACGAAGTTTTGACCGAGAGCGAGCAAACTGCTTTTAATATGAAAAACATTGTGATAAAAACAAGAAACAAAATAATAGGATTTTTTTATGCAAAAATTTTTAAGCCGCTTGCTTTTCGGCGCGACCCTGAAGACGTGCATGATAAAATTTTAAAAATAGGAAAATTTTTGGGCGGAAATTTTATAACAAGATTTGCCGTAAAAATAATGTTTGATTATTCAAATCCCGCGCTTTTCCAAAATATACTCGGCGTAAATTTTAAAAATCCGATTGGCTTATCCGCCGGGTTTGACAAAAACGCGGAGCTCACGCAAATAATTCCAAGCGTTGGGTTTGGATTTATGGAAGCTGGATCAATCACCGGCGAATTCTGCGAAGGAAATCCGAGGCCCAGATTATGGAGAATGCCCAAATCAAAAAGTTTAGTTGTGTATTACGGTCTGAAAAATGACGGATGCGAAGCAATTTCAAAACGGCTCGCCGAAAAAAAATTTAAAATTCCAGTCGGAATAAGCGTAGCAAAAACAAATTGCCCCGAAACAGCTGATGTGTTAAAAGGAATCGCGGATTATATAAAAGCGGCAAAAACTTTTCGTGACGCAAACATCGGCGATTATTTCACGATAAACATAAGTTGTCCAAACGCATATGGAGGTCAACCATTTACCGATTCTAATTCCTTAAAACTTCTTTTAACTGAATTTGATAAATTAGAAATTAAAAAACCCGTATTCCTGAAACTGCCTCCGGACTTAACATACGACACGGTTGATAAAATAATTGAAACAAGCGAAGTTCACAACATACAAGGATTTGTTTGCGCTAATCTTACAAAAAAAAGAGATAATCCAAAAATAATAAAAGAAGATTTAAAAGGAATACCGGAAGGAATCGGAGGAATAAGCGGAAAGCCTGCCGAAGAACCGGCAAATAATTTAATTTCATATATTTATAAAAAAACTAAAGGAAAATATATTATTATAGGATGCGGAGGAATTTTTTCCGCAAAAGACGCTTACAATAAAATAAAGGAGGGCGCTTCGCTTTTGCAAATAATAACCGGAATGATTTTTCAAGGACCACAAATAATTTCAGAAATAAATAGAGGACTTGCCGAATTAATCAAAAAAGACGGGTATAAAAATATAAATGAAGCAATCGGAAAAAATTTAAAACAAGAATGAAATTTAAAGAAACAATAATTATATCGCTGGGCGGATCGCTAATCGTTCCGAAAGAGAATGAAATTGATATTCATTTTTTAAAAAGTTTTAAAAAAATCATTATAAATCATCTTCGCAAAAAGCGAAGATTTTTTATAATTACCGGCGGAGGAAAAACGGCGCGCGTTTATCAAAAAGCGGCAAAAGCGATTTGCGAACTCACTCGCGAAGACCTTGACTGGCTTGGAATTCATTCCACGCGGCTAAACGCTCATTTAATAAGAACCGTATTCAGACGAGAAGCGCATAAAAGAATTATCACAAATCCTTTAAATCATAAAGAGCCTTTTGGCGAAAAAATTATGGTAGCGGCTGGCTATCGCCCCGGTTGGTCAACCGACTATGTTGCCGTTTTACTCGCCAAAAAATACAATATTTCCACAATAATCAATATGAGCAATGTGGATTATGTTTTTAATAAAGACCCACGCGCGCACAAAGACGCCGAAGCTATTAAAAATATTTCTTGGAATGATTTTAGAAAAATTGTAGGAAATGTTTGGGACCCCGGATTAAATTTACCGTTTGATCCTGTTGCAAGCAGAATGGCGGAAAAATTAAAATTAAAAGTGATCATTTTAAACGGCAAAAATTTAATTAATTTTGACAATTGCCTTAATGAAAAAAATTTTAACGGCACTATAATCCACAATAATTAAAAGGCGTGAGAATTTTCACGCCTTATTTTTTTCATTTTTAATCAAAACAATCATATCTCTGCATTGATAAATCTTTTTTTTCTTCTTTTATTTTTTTAGAAATATTTTTTTCATCTTCAACCTCAAAAGGAACATATAAAGGATGGATATGAGACAATCCGCCTCGTTCATTTCCGCATTTACAATATTTCACAGGATAACCCAAAAGCCTTTGAGATGCTTTTACAAGATTGTATTGTTCCATATTTTGAGTAAAATTAGTGGTTATTAAAATTCTTCCTTCTATACCGCAGACTATCCTTATATAATCGTTTTCATTTTCTCCGCGAATAATAATTACATCTCCTTTACTCAAAATAATTTCATTATTGTTATTTTCATCATCTAAAAAACCGTCTTCTTTTCTTGTTTTAATTTTCATCTCTTCTCCTTTTTCGTTTTTATTTATTAAAGTTCTTAAATAAACCCTCTTTTAAAATAACACTTATTTAAAAAAATACAAGATTTAATTCACTCCTTTAAATATTTCTTTCCTTTCAACTTTTCGGGGAGGTAGTCTTGCGCTGCCTCCTTTTCATTTTTATATTCAGGCGTGTATTTATAATCTTTACCGTATCCTAAATTTTTCATTAATTTTGTAGAAGCGTTTCGCAAATGGAGCGGCACTGGTTCGTTTGGCAAATTTTTTACATCTTCGCGTGCCGCGTTGTATGCAATGTAAAGCGCGTTGCTCTTTTTTGATTTTGCCATATACACAACCGCCTGCGCCAAATTTACTCCGCACTCCGGCATTCCTATAAAATGACAAGCGTCGTATGCCGCAATTGCCTGCGGAAGCGCTAAAGAATTAGCAATGCCAATATCTTCCGAAGCAAATCTTATTAAACGGCGCGCGACATAAAGCGGGTCCTCGCCCGCTTCAAGCATTCGCGCGAGATAATAAAGCGAAGCGTCGTAATCTCCTCCCCGCATTGATTTATGCAAAGCTGAAATTAAATTGTAATGCTCTTCTCCTGCTTTATCATACAAAAGATGAGTTTTTTGGAGCGCTTCTTTTATAATTACTTCATCTATTTTTATCACTTCGTTTTTGTCTGGTTTTGAAATTGATACGCTAAGTTCCAGCGCGTTTAAAGCCGCACGCGCGTCGCCGTTTGCTAAATTCGCCAAAAATTTTATTGTTTCTTCGCGAATATCAATTTTAAAATTTCCCAATCCTCTTTCTTTATCAACCAAAGCGTTTTTTTTTTTTTTTTCTATTTCAGAAGGCGTGAGTAAATTCAAAACAAAAACCCGGCATCTTGAAAGCAAAGCCGAATTCACTTCAAAACTGGGATTTTCAGTCGTAGCGCCAATTAAAATAATTGTCCCGTTTTCAACATAAGGCAAAAAAATGTCCTGTTGAGATTTATTAAACCTATGAATTTCATCAATAAACAAAATAACTTTTTTACTTACCTCGCCGTAGTTTAACGAAGGCGGGTTATTTTCTTTTTTTAATTTTTCCGCTCTCGCGATAATCTCGCGCACATCTTTTACGCCGCTTGAAATCGCGCTTAATTTTATAAACTCCGATTTTGTTTCTTTAGCAACCATTAAAGCAAGAGTTGTTTTGCCGGATCCAGGAGGCCCCCAAAAAATCATTGACGGCAAATTCCCGGTTTCTATGGCTCGCCGCAAAATTTTATCTTGCCCGACCAAATGCTCCTGCCCCGTAAATTCTTCTAAATTTTCCGGTCTCATCTTGTCCGCAAGCGGACTATTCATATTTTTTAAATTTTCCGACATAATTTTGAATTATGAAATTTCAATAATTTTCTGGCGCGATTTTAAACCGGAAATTATTTTAATTTGAGATTTGGAAACTTTAAAATATTTTGCCAAAATTTTT
Source organism: uncultured Candidatus Saccharibacteria bacterium (assembly GCA_964499175.1). GTDB lineage: Bacteria > Patescibacteriota > Minisyncoccia > CAZCIQ01 > CAZCIQ01 > CAZCIQ01. The sequence continues at coordinate 22,171 of CAZCIQ010000008.1, forward strand.
ATTATCGCTTCATTCGCCTTGCCTTCCACAGGCGCTTCTTTTACAAAAACAAGGTATTCATTTTCTCCGATTTTTTCGCATTTTTCTTCTTTTGCTTTTAATTTAACTTTTACCCCCACACTTAATTTGGTATTATGTGATTTTTTATTAAAACTTTTATAAACAAATTTATATGTCATAATTTATTTTAAAATTAATCTTGTAAATTTAGTTAATACTTTTAAAATACCAAATTAAGTGTGGGGGTTTACTGAAATTTTCATAAATTTGACCATTGATAGCAAGGACGGTCCTTGCTATTATCGGCTGAACTTCTAACGGGGTTGACTTTTTGTTCTTTGTCTAATATATTTTATTCTATAAACGGTTTTTTACAAGTTTAAAAGGTCGCGTAAATATTAACGGAACAAAAGGAGTTTTCCTTTAGTTCTCTTTTTAAAAAATGAATAAAATAAATATTCAACCGTTAGGAGACAGGGTTTTAATAGAACCTTTGTCAGACAAAGAAGATTCCGGTAAAACAAAAACTGGAATTTATATACCGGATACTGCCGCGAAAGAAAGGCCGGAAAAAGGAAAAGTTATAGCGCTCGGCCAAGGCAAAATTACCGATGACGGAAAATTAATTCCAATGAATCTTAAAAAAGGCCAGACCGTTCTTTTCTCAAAATACGGCCCGACGGAAATAAAGGTAGACGACAAAGAATACCTTATTATAAAAGAAGAAGATGTTCTCGCGATTCTTGAATAAAAGGTATTTAACTTTTTACAATTTAGAATTTATTTTAATTTTAATTTTAAAAATATGGCTAAACAAATTACATATAATATTGAAGCAAGAGAAGCTCTAAAAAGAGGCGTAGACAGCTTGGCTAACGCCGTAAAAATAACTTTGGGCCCAAAGGGCAGAAATGTTGTCTTGGATAAAGGCTTTGGAAGCCCGACCATCACAAACGACGGCGTAACCATAGCCAAAGAAATAGAACTTGAAAATAAAATTGAAAATCTGGGGGCGGAAATCATTAAAGAAGTCGCCACAAAAACAAATGATGTGGCCGGCGACGGCACAACCACCGCCACAATCCTTGCCCAAGCGATAATAAAAGAAGGATTAAAAAATATTACATCAGGCGCTAATCCAATGAGCCTTAAAAGAGGTATTGAAAAAGGAGTGGAAATTGTCGTTTCCAGATTAAAAGATTTATCTACTCCCGTTTCGGCGTCAAAAAAAGAAGAAATATCTCAAGTCGCCACAATTTCGGCAAAAGACCATCTAATAGGAGAAAAAATAGCCGAAGTTATTCAAAAAATAGGAAAAGACGGAGTTGTAACGGTTGAAGAATCTCAAACTTTTGGAATGTCCTATGAAATCGTGGAAGGACTGCAATTTGACAGGGGATACATATCTCCTTATATGGTAACCGACAGCGAAAGAATGGAGGCGGGATATGAGGATCCGTATATTTTAATCACCGATAAAAAAATTTCTTCAATAAGCGAAATTTTGCCTATTCTGGAAAAATTGGCAAAAAGCGGAAAAAAAGAATTAGTTATAATAGCGGACGAAGTTGAGGGAGACGCCTTAGCGACTCTCGTTGTAAACAAAATCAGAGGCGGATTTAATTCGCTTGCCGTAAAAGCGCCTGGATACGGCGATCGCAAAAAAGAAATACTTGAAGACATAGCAGCCGTGACCGGCGGAAAAGTAGTGTCTGAAGAACTAGGAATAAAATTTGAAAACGTTGAAATAAATATGCTCGGACAAGCAAAAAAAGTAATTGCCACTAAAGACAACACAACCATCGTAAACGGAAAAGGAAAAAAACAAGACATAGAAAAAAGAATAAACCAATTAAAAATCCAGATAGAAAAAACGTCCTCGGAATTTGATAAAGAAAAATTAGAGGAAAGAATGGCAAAACTTTCAGGAGGAGTGGCTGTGCTCAAAGTCGGCGCGGCGACGGAAGTTGAGCAAAAAGAAAAACAGCATAGAATTGAAGACGCCATTTCGGCGACAAAAGCCGCGATTGAAGAGGGGATTGTGTCCGGAGGAGGAGTGGCGCTTATAAGAATAATACCGACTTTGGAAGAAGAAATTGAAAAAATGGAAGCAAGCCGCAGTAAAAACATAGACAGAGATGAAATCTTGGGAATTGAAATTTTAAAAAACGCCATTTCTCAGCCATTATGGCAAATAGCGGAAAACGCGGGCGTGTCTGGATCGGTTATTGTGGAAGAAGTAAAAAAGACAAAAGGAAATATAGGATACAATGCCGCAAAAGGAATTTACGAAGATATGATAAAAGCCGGAATAGTTGATCCAACTAAAGTCACGAGATCGGCTCTTCAGAATGCCGCTTCCGCGGCAGCAATGCTACTCACTACCGAAGTAGTGGTTTCAGAAATTCCGGAAAAGAAAAAAGAAATGCCTATGTCTCCTCATGCCGATTACTAATACTGAATTATTATTAGAGCAAACAACCCCCGCCAAGGCGGGGGTTGTTTTTTAGTTATTTAAAATCCGCTATGTTCTCGTTTTATTTATCTAAAAATCTGTCGCCAACAACCTTCCAGTCTATCGCTTTAAAAAACGCATTTATATAATCGGCTCTTTTTATTCCATAATCGGTTATATAAGCGTGCTCAAACACATCCATCACAAGCAAGGGAATGCTCCCTGAAAGATGCCCTGCGTCATGCTCGTTAACCCACACATTAAACATCCTTTCTCCTATTTTATCGTAATATAAAATTATCCATCCCACTCCGCGCATAGCTCCCATCGACTTAAAGTCTTTTTCAAAATTATTAAAATTTCCCCATTCATTATTTATTTTACCAAACAACTCTGAATTTTCATCAATCTTATTTTCGTTTTTTATCATATTCTCAAAGTAATATTCGTGAAGCCGCATTCCATTCCATTCCCATCCAAACCTTCTGTTTAATTCGGCATATTCAGGAACGGAAAATTTTTCTTCTTTTTCCAAAGCCAAAAGAATGCTTTCCAATTTATTTATATTATTCACATATCCTTCATACAAAGTAAAATGATTTTTTAACAGCTCTTCGCTAAACCCATTTAATCCCAATAATTGATTAAAATTCTTTACCGCATACATAATAAATTTTTGTTTTTATTATAGTTTATAATAATTAAAGTTTCCCAACTAATTTCAAGTCTTTATTAAGAATGTTTTTTCCAGGTTCCCAGCTTGCAGGGCAAACAAGATTTTCTTTTTGATGTTCGCGAATAAATTTCGCCGCTTTAAGTTTTCTTAAAAGTTCTTTTCCGTTTCTGCCTATATCATTATGCGTTATTTCAATAGCTTTTAAATTTTTATCAGGATCAATTAAAAAACTTGCCCGAAACGACATTCCCGCCTCTTCATCATAAACCATAAAATATTTTGATATTTTTCCGGCGGGATCAGCGGCCATAGGAAATTTGATTTTTTTTATTGACGGAGAAATGTCAGACCACGTTTTATGCGAGTAAACCGTGTCGCAACTTACGGAAATTATTTCCGCCTTTTCTTTTTTAAACTCATTATATAAATCAGCGAGCTCCGTGAGTTCGGTCGGACAAACGTAAGTAAAATCAGCCGGATAAAAAAATAAAACAAGCCACTTTCCTTTATAATTTGAAAGCTTTATTTTTTTTATCTTTTCTTCATGATAAACTTCTATTTCAAAATCTTCTATTTTTTCATTTATATTTATCATTTTAAAATTTAAAAATTAGGGGCAAACGGCAGATTATTTTTAAAAATTATTTGCATTTATTGCAAATTCCATAAAGATAAAGCTGGAAATTTTTAATTTCGCCGAATTTTATTTTCTTATTTTTAATTTTTTCTTCTTCCACTATTTTTTCAAACACATCAAAAATAACTCCGCATTTTTCACAAATAAAATGCGAGTGGCATGAAACATCGGCATCATATCTCGCTAATTTTGACTTAATTTCTTGTATTTCTCCTTTTTCTTTTAGCATATTAAGATTTCTATAGACCGTGCCTAAGCTTATTTGAGGCAATTTCTTTTTTACTTCTTCATAAATAATTTCCGCGTAAGGATGGCTTTTTACTCCTTTTAAATAATCAAAAATAATCCTCTGTTGAGAGGTTATTCTAGCTTTATTTCCCTTTTTTACAATTATTTTTTCTTTTTTTAAAATCATAATCATAAGAATATATTGTTATAAAATATTTATAATTTATAATGCTTATAATTTTAATAATCCTTTCAATATATTTAACATATTTAACGCAATAACATATTAATTTTAATTCTTAATTAGAGTATATTCCTATTTAAGAAAATGTCAATAACCCTGTGGATAAAGTGGATATCTTTGACATATTTATACCGCCAATGGGATTTGAACCCATGTTTCAGCGCTGAGAACGCCGTGTCCTGGGCCGGACTAGACGATGGCGGCGCGATAAATTTTTATTCATTAAAAGGTTTAGCGATTTCTTTAAACTCGTCTTTTTCCTCTTTTTCTTCCCCAGTTATTTTTAATACATCTTTCTCCACCTTCCCAAACTCTCTGTGAGCATTATTAAAATGCGACACTGTCGTGGAAAGCGACCCGCCAAGCTTTCCCAAAAAACTTTCGTAATTCAATAAATGTTTTCCAAGTTTTTCAACATTTTTTCTTATTTCCTTTGCTGATTCTTCTATTTGCAAGGCGCGAAGTCCTTGAAGCACCGTTTGAAGATAAGCCAAAAAAGAAGTAGGGGAGACAATAATAACATGTTTTTCTTTTGTGGCGTATTCAACCAAATCGCGAGTGCTTATTTTTATGGCTCCCACCTGATTCACGAGAAGATCGTAATAAATAGCTTCTGCCGGTATAAACATAAAAGCAAAATCCATCGTGCTTTCGCTCGGCTTTATGTACTTACTTGTTTCATCAATCCTCATTTTTAAATCTTGCTTAAATAATTTTTCCAGCCGTTCTTTTTCATGATCATTTTTTTCTTCAATTATGCGGTTGTAATTTTCCAAAGAAAATTTTGAATCAATCGGAATAATTTTATTTTTCACAAAAACGACGGCATCCGCGATAAGCCCGTCTTGAAAAGTATACTGCATTTGATAAGAGCCCGGGGGAAGCACATTTTTTAAAACTGTCTCTAAAAAATATTCTCCGACTATTCCGCGCTGTTTTGGATTTTTAAGTAAATCCTGCAAACGATCTAATTTATCCGTAAAAGTAAGCACCTGTTTATTGGTATCCTCAAGCCGAGTTAATTTTTCCGTAACATCCTCCACTATTTTTTTACTTTGGCTAAATTGCTGAAAAACCGCCTGATGCGACTGATTTAATTTTTCATCCATTGCCTTTTGCAAATTGCTTAATTGATTTTGTAAAAACAACATTCCCTTGTCTTTTTCTTCCTGCCCGTTTTCATTTTTTAAAACATTAATTTTTCTGTTTAGAAAAAACAAAATAACGGCGGCAAAAACCGTTAAAATAATTACGCTAAGCGCCGCGAAAAAAATAATTGCTCCAGTCATATTAAAAATTCTTAAATGGTTTAATCTAATAATTCAAAGCAATAATCATATATTATCAGAAAATAAACAAAACAAAAAGCCCCGTGATTTGACGGAACTTTTTATTCAAAAAAACAGTTTTGCTATTTAACTATAACAGTCCCGGAAGAACTTGCGTTTAAATGATCGTGATACTTAAAAGTCATCTCTTTAGTAAAGGTAAATTCAAAACTTTCTCCAGGTTGAAGAACTGGTCCAGCGCCAAATTCCGGAAAATCTGTGTGAAGAGGGTGAGGGTCTGAAGCCACTTGCGCGGTTGAACTCGTGTTGTTCACAAAAATAACTTTAGAACCCTTTGTTATTTCAACGCTCGCCGGGCTAAACTCCGAACCTGTAATTGAAATTGTTGTTGTCTCTGGCGTGGTCATGGCTGTTGACGGTGTCGTTGTAGCGGTTGGAAGAGCGTCGGTTGCGTCGGACGAATCTGTCGCGTCGTTTTCTCCTTTCTCCACAATTTTAAAGGTAAACAAATTGTCTCCGATTTTTATTATCTTGAGATTAACCCGTTCCCCCGATTTTAATGAATCTAGCGAACTTTCCGCGCCAGCTTTTATTATTCTTGCGTTTGCGAAAACTTTAATATCAACGTCCTTATTTGCTATTGATTTAATTTTCCCTGCTTTTCGCACGGCAACTTTAATCATTCTTGAAACGGTGTCAACCGATTTTAATTCTCCTTGCGCTTCACGAACTTCTGTTCTGACATTTACGCGAATAAGAGATAATTTATCAGCTTCTTTTCTGCCTAAAAGATCGACTTTCATTTCCGGAACGAGTTCATCAAAGTTGAGAGTTACGTCTTTAATTCTTATGACCGTGTTCGCGTCAACTGAAAACTTTTCTTCCAGTCCTTTTTTTTCTCGCAAAGTTCCTCCGTTAGCTTTATTTATAAGCGCGATAAGCGTCTTCGCGTCTTTATCAATTGATTTTATAATTCCTCTAACTTCAAACTTTGAAATCTTTTTTTTGCCTTTTTGCTTATTTTCTCCGTTATCCGATTTTTTATTCGCGCTTTCATCATTATTATCAGATTTTTTTGATTCTTTTATTTTATCGGATACTTTTTTTATTATTTTATTTTCCACTCTTTTTTCCACTTTCCTTTCTATTTTTTTCTCCACTTTTTTTTCCAACATTTTTACTGCTTTATTTTCTTTCCTTTCATTTTTATTGGAAAGTTTAGCGTTTGCCGCAAACGCGTAACCAAAGATTAAACCAAAAATCACTAAACCAAAACTTAGATTTTTAAATAATTTTTTATTCATAAATTTTATTTTGCTCAAATTATTTTTTTTAATTATTATTCATTCGACCTTTATATTTTTTTTCATTTATACTATTATACACTTTTTATAAAAAAAACAATATATTGTAAATTAAAATAATTTAATTTAAAATTAAAAAAATTGGATACAATTTAATATTGGAGAGGTGGCTGAGTGGCTGAAAGCGGCACCGTGCTAAGGTGTTAGGGGAGCAATTCCCTCGAGGGTTCGAATCCCTCCCTCTCCGCCAGATTTCCAACTTTGAACCGTAGCAACTGCAAGGCTTTTTGAGCCTTTCGGAGGCTTAGGTGGCTCGATGTTGGAAACTTGAGTCGGACTTTGTAAGTCCATCAAGATATCAAAAACTGGCGTCCAAATTGGCGTCAGTTTTTGATTTTTGACTATGAACCCATCAAAGCAAAGCTTCATGATCGTGCGCTTTTGGTAATCACTGCTTTTATAGAAAACTTCCTCTGCGTGATCCGTGAAGTCCAGTAGCTCATTGAATTTCTGCACGAATTTGTCTGACTTACCCTCAAGTATCGCCAAGCGATCCTGATACATCTCCTTCTCCCTCAGAAGCTCGTCCTGAATCTTTACAAACACCTCTGCATCAATAATGCGCTTGGAACGATCCACCACGATATTGCGAATCTGCTGTTGCACCCTGACCAGCTCGTGTTTGAGACTCTTGCGCTCACGTTCCTCCTGAGATAAACGCTCTTTAGCAAAGTGCTGGAAGTAAGCATCCAAGACCTTCTTAAACTTATCCGGCAAATGCACACGGGACAGATGACCTGCGATCTGATCCTCGGCCAGCTCCCATCGCATGTATTTGCGTTCCGGACATTTCTTATCCTTCCAGTGACTGCAGGAATAGTAGAGATGACCCTTTTGCGTCTGACCACAAAACATTGAAGCGCATTCGGCGCATCGCATGAATCCGGAAAGCGCATAAGAATGTTTGCGAGACCGATCAGCGTAGTGATTGTTGTGCTGGATTTTCTCCTGAACATCATCGTAGAGTTTCTTGGTAATCAGCGGAGGGAAACCGGCCTGACAGGTTGCAGATCGGGTTTTTATAAGTCCGTAGTAAAGCGAGTTAGCGAGAATGTGCTCAAGTGTCTTGCGACCCACTAATTTGCCACCACGAGTACGTAGACCACGCTTATTGAGATCAGCGGACAAAGACTCGTAGGAATATTTGCCTGTGGCGTAGAGCTCAAATGCCAGTTTTACATATGGGGCCCGGATGTTATCGACTATAAGCGACTTGGTCTTCTTATCATTCAAATATCCGAGTGGTGCGACCCCAGGGAACCTGCCACGCTCTACGGCCTCTTTAAGACCCTTCCTGACCTCCCAGCTGATGTTCTGGGACGTCCATTGAGCGATTGAGGACATGATGTTCTCGACCAGCTCTCCGGAGAAAGACTCATCGAATTGCTCGACTGCTGAGATCAATCGGACGTCGTGCTTTTTAAGCATCATCTTGATCGCCGCATAGTCTGCAACGTTGCGACACATACGATCAAGCTTGTGGATTAAGATAACGTCAATCTTGGCATCGGTCTTCGCTCGGTAAAGCATTTTCTGAAGCTGTGGGCGTTCGACCGTTCGAGCCGATTCGCCCTTTTCCTCAAAGATGCCGTCCGGTGCAAGATTCCAGTGGTGATCCATCCCGTACTTTTGACACGCTTTGACCTGTGCCGGGATACTGAGTTCTCGTTCGGCCTGACGAGAGGTAG
>CAZCIQ010000009.1:0-27226 GCA_964499175.1 uncultured Candidatus Saccharibacteria bacterium
TTAATTATAATTTAAAAGATTAGTTTAGGAAAGAGAGGGGTGGTGGATAAAGTTTTTAAAATAAACCATATTTAACTTACAGATATAATTTGCGTATAAAAATCTTGGCAAAATTATATTAAAAAACCTTCAAAATTATCTTTGTTTATAAGTTTTATTTCTGAATTAGGATATGTCTCCATAAATGCTTTGGGTTTTTTTAATTTTTTTTCATTCCATTTAAATTCAAAAGCCGACAACTTTCCTTTTTCTTCTTCAAGATAATCAATTTCTTGTTGTTCATAAGTTCTCCAAAAATAAATATTTTTTGATAACTCGCGATTATTGTTTCTTTTTAATCTTTCACTTATCAAAAAATTTTCCCAAAGCGCCCCGATATCCGAGCGCAAATTAAAAGGATTAAAATTATTGATTAGCGCGTTTCTCACGCCGGTATCAAAAAAATAAATTTTTCTAAGTTTTCCGATTTCTTTTCTTAAATTTTTGCTGTACGGCTTAAGCCGAAAAATTACAAACGCTTTTTCTAATATTTGAATGTAGCTTGCCACCGTTTTTTTGTCCGCCTGAACTATTGCCGCAAGTTCGTTATAAGAAACCTCGTTTCCTATTTGCAAAGCAAGAGATTGTAAAAGCCGTTCTAAAATATCTGGATTTTTTATTCCTTGATATTCTAAAACATCTTTATACAGATAATCCCTTGTTATATTTTTTAACAATACTTCCGCTTCTTCCCCTTTTTGAACGATTTCCGGATACATTCCGGCTATTATTCTTTTTTCAAGCAATCTTTTAATTTCTAAATCCGAATAAATTTGTTTTAATTCCTGAATTGAAAAAGAATAAAGATAAAATTCATACTTTCTTCCGGTAAGCGGCTCCACTATTTTATTTGACAAATCAAAAGAAGATGAACCAGTCGCCACTATTTGAATTTTAGGAAAATTGTCTACCAATAATTTTAACGTAAGCCCAATATTCATTACTCTTTGCGCTTCATCTAAAAAGACAATTTTTTTATTGCCTATAAATAACTTTAATTCCGTAGACGTTTTATTAGTAAAATTTTCTCTTATATCCGGTTCATCACAATTAAAATAAATGGAGTCGTTATTATGTTTTTTTTGGATTTCTTTAATCAGAGTAGTCTTACCAACTTGCCGCGCGCCATATATAACAATTACCTTACCTTTAAACATCTTGTTTTCTATATTTTCTTGAATTGTCCTTTTTATTATCTTCATATTAGGTATAATTAGGTGAATATAATACCCTAATTATATATAAATTAGGGTATTAGTCAATATAAACCTGTGGAAAACCGCCAATAAATCTCCGCTCAAGAGACTAGCGCGGAATTATCAAATTAAAACAACGAATTTTGATTATTTTCTTCTGTGAAAATTTCTTCTTCGCCGAATATTTTAACTTTTCCGTATTCGCCGTCATAGCCTGGAATAAGTTTTACTTTTCCTTCGCGGCAACGAAAAACGGCCTCCGCGATTTTCGGCCCAGCAATATTTTTTATTTCTTCTTTTGAGGCGTCTAAAAGCGTAAAAAATTCATTTCCAAACTTTTGTACTAAATTGTCGTAAACCGTCATTACTGATTTTGTTTTCACTCCGACATCTAAAACATCGGCGATTATTTCGTAAAGTGGTATCAAACTCTTAAAGGGAATGGCGTTTTCTAATTTAAAACCTTCTTTTCTGTCTTTGTCTGCCAACTCTTGAACTCTTGCCATCACCCCGACTGTCACGCCGCGTCCGCATTTGGGGCAAATTCCATTATATTTTTTTGTTTCCTGCGGCGAAAGACAAACCTTGCAATCTCTGTGGCCGTCAAAATGATACATTCCCTCTTCCGGAAAAAATTCAACCGTGTATAAAAATTTCTCGCGGTTTTTTTCTTTAATGATTTGGACGATTTCGTTGTAACTCAATTTTTCTTTATCAATTTCAAAAACACAGGCTTCTCTGCCCAAATGTAAAAGAGAATGGGCATCGGAACCGGAAACTATTGTTTTGTCATCCAACTCTTCTATCCTCCAATTCATTGCCGGATCGGAAGAAAGACCTGTTTCCACGGCGTAGACTTCTTTTGCCAGTTCATCAAAACATTCCGCAAGAGAATTAAAACCGGACTTTGATCCAAAAACACTGAACCACGGAGTCCAAATGTGCGCGGGAACCACAAGGCAATCCTTTGAAATACTTAAAACAATTTTTAGCAATTCTTTGGCGTCAAGCCCTAAAATCGGCCTGCCGTCTGATTTTAAATTGCCAATCCAACCTAATTTGCTATTTATTTTTTCAACCGTTTCCAAATTTGGAGCGAAAATCAAAACATGCGCTCTTCTTCCTTTTCCATTTTTAGTATAAATACAGCTTATTTCAGTGGTCAAAATAAATCTTGTTTTGCTATCTTTATTTTTTAATTTATATAATCCTTGTTCCGCTTCCATTAATTGTTCTTTTAACTCTTTAAACCATAAGGGATGCGTGAAGTCGGCGGCGCTTATAATGTCTATTCCTTTTTTCTCGGCCCATTCGCTGATTTTAGGAAGTGTCATATCGGGCGAAACGGCGCGCGAATATTTTGAATGGAGATGTAAATCGGCAATTATTTTCACCCCATTAGAAATTTTTTTATCCGCCTCGTTAAAAATATTGTTTTTTGTCATAATATTCAATTTTTATCCTCGCTAAAAATATCTATTCAAATTTCTAACGGGGCGCGTATTTCCTATTTTCTCATATTTTTGATATTTTTAAAAGACAAATGTTTTTTTGGAGGGGTCTGGCTTTCACAGGAGGTCCGACCTCCTGTGAAAGATAATGTCTTCTTACGATTCTTACAATATAAAAAAATATAAGCGTAAAGCCGCGAAAAAACGTTTTAAAATAACAATTTTGAAATTTGTTTTTTTGTTTTTGATATTTTTCCCGTTTACGGTCGGATTTCTTTACATACCGAAATTCCGCTTAAAAAATATTGTGGTTCAAAACGATTCTAATTTAAAATCTCAAATTAAAGAAGCGGCAACAAGCGCGCTTTCAAGAAAATTTTTATTTATTTTTCCGCGAAACAATTTTTTTATTTTTAGCAAAAAAAATCTTTCAAACGAAATCGCGAACGGCTTTCCAAAAATCAAAAATATTAATTTTGACAGAAATTTTCCAGACTCGTTAATTATAAAATTTGATGAAAAAAAAGAAGCCGCTTTATGGTGCGGCTTAAAAGAAAACGGCGCGGAAGAAAAATGTTATCTCTTGGATGAAGACGGCGCGATCTTTCAGAAAGATATTTATTTTTCAGAAAATGTATGGAGTTCAATCCCTAAATTTAAAGATTTGAGAAATAACGGAAGCGACTTAAAGCAAGGCGATAAAATAATTAATAAAGAAAAATTCATTTCTCTTTTAAAATTTTTAAACGGCGTGAATGACGTTTTCCAAACTAAAACCAAAGAAATTTTGGTCTACGACGGCAAATACGAAATATATTTTAACGAAGATTGGTTCGCGATTTTAAACAATAAAGCAAATTTTGATTTAGCCTTTGATAATTTAAAATTGATTTTTAATTCTAAAATGAAAACAAAAGAAGAAAGAAAAAATCTGGAATATATTGACTTGCGTTTAGAAAACAAAGCGTTTTTAAAAAATAAATAAATTCTTTAAAAAACGGCAATGAGACCAGGCTGAAACTACTCTCTTAAAACATCGTATAAAAGAGCGGTAACGGTTTCAAGAAGAGAATCTATATTATTAAGTTTTAAACCCCATTTTCCCCAAACTTCTTGAAATATACCGGTCTCCTCAACTACTTCCGGCGGTTCCCGCTTCCCTTCCTCTTTTTCGTTTTTCTTTTCTTCAGAAGTTTTTTCCGCGTAAAGTGCCCCTGGAATCTGTATGGCTCTTGCAATCACGCCGAGCCTTTCTTCATTGGGAAATTTTTCATCGTCCAACTCTTGCCTTGGATTAAGCTCTCGCGCCAACTTTTTTGAGGCGTCTTTTGTAAAAGTGTCTCCATCCGTTATTTCAATCGCTATCCACAATTCATCTCCTTCTTTTATTTTTTGAGCGATATCGGGATTTATCAAATTTTTTATTGTGGCAAGCGCCGGCGCGTCTAATGTGCCGCCAAGATCCATGTTTCCGATTTTAAAAATAGCCCTCCATAATTCTTCATCCAAATCCTTTCCGTCTTCCCACATTGAAATATCTTTTTTCTCCATTTCCAAATTTTCTTTTTCAGTTCTTTCGGTAAGCTCTTCCACAGTTCCGCCAAATCCCAAAATCCTATAATCAATGCTTATGGGAAAAACGCCGCCTGTGTCTGCCGTTTTTAAATAGCCGTTTCTTATAAAATTAATCAAAGACTTGTTTATGCTGTATGCCGTTTCTTGCACCGCCCTTATTTTTCTTTTATCCTCATGCATACTGCCCGATAAATCAGGCAATAAAAACAAAACTATTTTTTTAGGATTTATTTCTTCTTTTTCCACAACCCCGACATCGCGTTTATATATCCTGGCTTTATTTGGATCTATTTTTAAAATTGGAGCTTCTTGAGGAGTTCGTTCCGTGTCAAGACTTGATCCTATGGCGTATCCTCCCATTTTCTCGCGGGAAAATTTAGCCGTCTTCTGAATAAGACGCTCCCATAATTCCTCAAGCCTTTCCTCTGATTTTTCCGTTCTTTCCTGAATTTCAAACATTTCCTTTATTTGATCTTCGGAAAACCCCTTATCTCGCGCCCAAGATTTTAAATTCGCTTTTTTAAAATCTCCGTATCTTTCGCTTGAAGATTTCGCGCTTTCTTTGCGGCTTTTCACGATTTTTTCAATTGTTTCGCGAGAAACTCCCGAATCAATATCCATATCTCCCAAGGTTTCCGGAGCTTTTTTCAGTCTGTCTTTTTTCTTGTCTTGGTCCAACAATTTTTCAAATATCGGAAGCAAAGCTTGTTTCAATCTTTTCATAATATCGCCTATATCTTCTTCAGGGCTAAAAATTCTTTTTTGCGTAAACTCGTGAAGATTTTTATATTCAGTGGAATGATATTTAAACGGCGAATTAATTAATTTTTCAACTTCTTCCGAAATTTTGCATTCTTCGCCTTGCACCATCGCGCCCAGTAAAAGAGAATATAAAAATTGATAAGAATAAGGAAGGTCGATATAATCTTTTCCAGAAAATAATTTTTCTTTATATAAATCACGGGGAGCATTTTCCTCCACTCCTCCTTTTTGATAAATCGGCATAAGACGGCGCACTATTGAATTGTCGTGCACGTCAAAAAAAACGTTAAAAAATTTATTAAAATGCTGTTCCAGACTAGGATCGCTCGCTTTCTTCGCTTTTTTTTCGGATATTTCATAAGTTTCCAAATATTTTTCAGGATTCTGAAACAACTGAATTAAATGCCCGAGCTCATGGAGCAAAAGATACTTTTGTTCGCTCTCGCGCAAATCAAACCGCTCAGTAATTTTTGTTGAAATTATAACCTCTTTTGTTTCGTGATTAAAAGCGTGGCTTTCCGCGTTTGGGTCAACTCTTATCCCATAGGCGCCGTATTTTGAAAACGCGCTTCCCAAAGGTTTTAAATAGTTAAAATAACGCCGCAACTTTTCTTGTTTTTCTTTTTCTTCAACTTCAATCACCCCTCCCTCGCTCGGTTTTTCATCTCCTAAATTTTTAAATTGTCTTAATTCTTCGCTCATAAAATTATATCATCTTCACCTCTCCATTAATTTCCAAACCAAATTGGTCTTTTTCGCCTTTTAGCGCTCCTATGATTCGCGTTCCTTTTTTAATTTTTTCTAAAACCTTTGCCAATTTTTTTTGATTATCGCGCGATAAAATAACATCTCCGTCTATTGTTTGAAGACTCGGAAACGCTTTTCTAAATTTATCAATATTATTTATGTTTTGACACGAAAAAATATTTAAAGAACTCACATATCTTAATTTTTTAGCGGATTGAAAAGATTGGGAAACATGCAAACTTGCGGTTATGCCTTTAACCGTTTCTAAATAATCTATTTCTCCTTTTACTCCTAAAAGACTTCCGGTAACCTCTTTTATTAATTTAGGAAAAGGCGACGGCGCCACGCCATTAGTACCTCCCGTTGAAATTAACAACCTATTGTCTTTATTGTCTACCGATATTCTTAAATTAAAAAAATTAGTTCCCCATTTAATTATCAATTCTACCGCTTTATCGGAATAATTCTCTTTAAAATCTTCAAATAATTCCTTTGTTTCTTTAAACTCATTATAAAAACTGTTCATTTTCTCATCTATTTCTTTTTTTAATTCCTCGCCGCCCGTGTCGGAATATCGCGCTATTAATTCTCTCAGCAATTTTGTTGAATTTTTTATTTTATTTATTGTTTTTGGATATTTTTGGCAAATAAGAGACATTTTTTATTATACATTTAAAAATCGTCTTCGTTTATTTCATATAATATGTCGCCTTCAAATTGCAATTCTCCTTTGTTTTTTAATTCCATCAACCCTGCCTCAAGAGAGGCTCGATGATCGCCGAGATAAATGGAATTGCCGTCACTATCTTTTCCTATTTTTTTTAATTTTGGAAAAAATGACTTAAATTCCTCAATCGTATTTATTTTAATATGGGATATATTTAATTTTCCTCCCACTTCTTCAAGGCTTTCTAAATTTTCAACATTATAAGGAATTTCCGCAAAACCACCGATTTTTCTTAGCGATTTTAAAGACTGAAGATGATTTGCGTTTAAACGAGCAAACCAAAATTCTTCTTCTATTTCCTCTAAATAATCTAAATTTCTTATCCTTGGATTATCAACTCTTAATTTTATTATTTTCTTCACTATACTTGGAAAATAATCAGTTCTAATTTTTATTTCCTCAAACCTTATTTTTCCATATAAAATTATCGCTCTTCCCGCTTCGTCAAATTGAATATGCCTCCCGTATTCAAATTTATATGGAACATTATGAAAAAGCCCGGATTCATTCTTTATCCACCATTTATTTATTATCTCCGTCGCTCTTGGAATATATTCTTTTTCTTTAAATTGCGCGATTTCATTTTTAATTTCTTCAATTCGCGTTTTATAAAATTCCAATTTCTTTAAACTTTTTTCGCTTTCTTCTTCGTTTTTTGAATCAACCAAATCTCTGACAACTTTTTTTATGTCTTGAATTTCATCTCTGAAACTTTTAAATTTTTTTTGAAATTTCTCGCAGAGCATAATTATTATTATTTATCTTCGACCCTTACGGTGAAGCATCTAATTCGTAAAAACATTGGCTAAAAATTACTTTATGTTAAAATCTTCTTCCGTTAAATTTGATTGCCTCAATATGGATTTGAATGTGCCATAAGGAATCTCTTTTTTATTCATTGGAACAATCACTGTTGATTTACTAACGCTATCAATTTTACGAAATTTAGCATGACTTCCTTTTTGAGAAATAAAATTAAAACCCCTTTTTACAAGAATTTTAACAATATGATTAGAAGGATAAAGTTTAGGCATATGTTAATGATAAATCAACCAATTCCGGCTTTTCAATTTTCTGTATCTTCTGAATTTTAGTGTCTTCAAAATACAATTCCAAAGCTTCGTCTAAATTGACCAGTGCTTCTTTTTTTGTCTTGCCAAAACTAGAAATGTCAATATTAAGGCACTGCGCCACAAAATATCTGCCTTCTTTCCAAACAACATTTTTTAAATTTATTTTACGCATATTATTATTTTTTTTATTATATTGGGTTTAGAACGGTTTAATGCCTTTTTCATATTTTAATTATAACAAAATAAATCTTGAAATCAACCAACACACGGGTTTTAATCAAAAAATTA
This sequence comes from uncultured Candidatus Saccharibacteria bacterium, assembly GCA_964499175.1. Classification (GTDB taxonomy): domain Bacteria; phylum Patescibacteriota; class Minisyncoccia; order CAZCIQ01; family CAZCIQ01; genus CAZCIQ01. The sequence goes on from CAZCIQ010000009.1 coordinate 7,859, forward strand.
CCAAGACCAATTTTCAAATACCACCTTTTTAAACCGCAAATAACTTTTATCTTTTTGAAATTTCCCGCAGAGCATAATTATTACTTAACTAGTATTTTTACTATGTAAAATTAATTTTAAAACAATTACAGTACTATGTGTAAAACTAGTTTAATAAGACAATTTCTCCTTCAAATTCTATTTCTTTGTTTTTCTTCATTTCTTCGAGATTTTCCTTGAGCCATTTTTGGTCATAATCACTTATAAGTATAGAGATTTCTTTCTTTATTTTAGAATCAAATATTTTCCCCACCTTTTTTAATTTAGGAAACGCTCTTTTAAATTCTTTTGTGGAATCTATTCCCGTATCGCTTATGTCCAAAAGTCCACCTACTTCTTCAAGTCCTTTAAAAGATTGTGTTTTTTCATGCTCATGCCCGCTAAAACGCTCAAAGTCATGTCTTCGCCTGAACTCATGTCTTGTTGTCTGAACTTTTAGATCTCCTTGCAATTTTCTTATTATCGCCGGCAAATATTTAGTACGCCCTTCACTAATGGTTATACCTCCATTATATAAAATCGTTACCCTTCCAAATTCGTCGAATTGAATATCCCTATTATTAAGAGTTGCGGGAAATCCCAAAGAACTATAGCCAATAATCACTCCTTTTTTAATAATTTCCGTAGCTTTATAAATATATTCTTCTTTTATAAACCTTTCTATAAACCTTTCTATTTCTTTTTTTGTTTCCGTAATTTCTGCAAGCCATTCATTGTAAAATTCTAATCTCTTTAAAGTTTTCTTGTCGCCATCAACAATATACTCGTTTAAAATTGATTTAATTTTTTCAATTTGTTTTTTTAATTTCTTAAAATTTTTAAATTTCTCGCAAATCATAATTATTATTGTTATTATCCTAAATCCCAGCGATAAAATAACAAAAATCAGGAGGAATTAAGGACATTAGACTATAAAAATTTAAGAAGCTTCAGCCATAATGTTTGCTTCGTCTTCGCAGAAAAGTTCCATTGTTTTATCCCATCCGTCAAACAATCCTTCCATTTCTTCAATTTTTTCTTCCCAATCTTCAATTATTTTTTCTCTTTCTCTTTCTTTTTCAGCGGTCTTTACGTCTTCCGTTTTTTCCGCTCCATAATCTTCCGCTTTAAATTCCGGCGCTTTTCTGCCCGCCATCGCTTCCGCTATTTCATCATCGCTAAAAAAGTATGTTGACTCTTTTTTCTCTTTTTCATCTCCTGCATCTTTTTGTTCTTCTTCTTTAAACCTTCTTAAACTTCTTTGAAAATTTTTCCTGTCTTTATCAATTTCATTTATGCCGGTTATTTTAAAAGTCGCGTCGTCAACCGTTATTTTTCCCCACGCCGGATCTCTAAAAAAACCTCGCGCTTCCTTAAGAAGAATAAAAATCTGCGCCGCTTCGGTTGGTAAACCGGCGGCATAAGCCGGCCTTATAATATTCTCAAAAAGATACCAGTCTAAAAGATAATTAAAACCGCCCTTTTTCCAGCCTTCAAGAACCGCTCTTACAGTCCTGTTTGAAATAGGAAATTTTTTAAGCTGATAAGACTGTCCTTTCGGCAATTTTACGCTTTTTGTTTGTTCATCTCCGCTATAAAGAGCTTGAAGAAGCGCCAAAGCGCCGGACACATTCCAAGTCATTTCCAAAGTATCTCTTGGGCCGGAAAGAACCCCGCCTTTACCGGTCACAATTCCTAAAGCGACTTCAAACAACTGGCGCTCCGGGATTTTACCTCCGGTTTCTATGTCTTCCGTTTCTAAAATTGAATTTTCAAACGACAAATCGGTGTTCTGCGGCAAAAAATTATACATTATAATGCCGTCTCTTAATCTTCCCAAAAATGCCGCGTCGGTTGTTTTTCTTTCAAGATACCTTTCTTTGGCTTCCGATAAAGTGATATTTCCGGTAAAAATAACTCCAAAACCTTCTTTTACCGTAATTTCTTCTCCAAAAACATTTATTTTTTGGCCCGATTTTGCTTCTATTAAAGCATTCGCGCCGCCCAAAAGATTGTTTGGAATATAATTAAATTCGTCAACCACAACTGTTCTTCCGTGAGCCGCACCCTTAAGCATGGCGGCTTTAAAAACTTTCGTAACCATTTCCAAACTGCCCGCCTGCTGTTTTAAAACATCTTCAATTAACTTTTCATCGCGCCTCTTTTCTTCATCGGTTAAATATTCACATTCAGGTTTTTCAAAATATTTTTTTTTCGCTTCTTCAATTAATCCCGGGGCGTCTTCGGCTTTCATCTTATGGACATCAACTCCAAGATACGAAAACAAATCCTCTTTTGTCATAAAACTGTGGCCCGCCACGAATTCATAATCAGGCGAAAAACTTTCAGCGATTTTTCTGGCGGCCATTGTTTTTCCGCCTCCGGTTTCTCCCAAAAAAGCGAATACTCTGTTTTCCCTAAGAAGATTTTTTCCTCTTTCAATCAGCTCTTTGGCATATTCCGTTTCAACGATTCCCGATGAAAGTTGTTTTTTATATTCTTTAAGCTTTAAAAAGTTGTGAGCTCTAAATGATTCAGGATTTTGATAAGGAAGTATGTTTTCAAGATAATCCGCGATTTTATTCTGGCGCTCTTTCGCTTCATCTATTTTAGAATACACATCTCCGGAAAATTCCGAAATTTCTTTTTTAAAAACTTCTTTTCTGAACTCATCAAGATTTTTAACGGAATCCGCCAAAAGTTTCATTAAATATTTTCTTTTTATCATATAGGCGAGCAAATTTCTTTTCGCGGCTTCTTCAAAACCCCTTTCCGTTTCTTTTTCCTCATCGCTTCTTTCTTCCATAATAGCCGTTATAATATCTTTGTTTTCTTCTTCGCCTAAAAATTTTAAGATTTCCTCGTCTCTTCCTTTTTCAAACGCCAAAACAAGCCCTTTTATCACTTCTGATACTTTTTTTCCGGTTTTAGGCGCCTTTTTTTTAATTTTAATTTCAGATTCTTCTTTTCCTTCTCCGCTTGCTGTTTTTTTAACTTTGCCTTTTTCAGCTTTCTCCGCTTTTTTAATGGAAATTTTTGCGTCCAATTCCATTCCCATTTCCAAAATTTTCTCTATATCATTATTATTTTTCCCAAAATTCTCAAACTGATTTTTCGTTTCTTCAGATTCTTCTGAAAAAACTTTCATTTTTTTTCTTTCTCTTCCTCTTGATAATAAATGCTTTTCAGCGGTCTTCTTTTTTTTAAATTTTTCATAAACCTCTTGGCTGTTTATTTCGCTCTCCGGATTAAAAGAGCCTTCGCTCGCGTTTTTCATATTTTTATTATTGCTTATTAAACCAATCTCATTTTACGATATTTTACGGGACTCCGAGTCCCGTACTGCCGCAAAATATTTATCAGTTTAACAAACGATTAGACTTATAATTTTTAAATTTTTGATTCACTTATTTATTTTAATCGCATTGATTAAAATTGCCAAAAATTATAATTTTTTACTCAATGTTTATATTATCACATGGCAACTTTCATTTCTAATCTCTTTTTTAAGTATTCCTTTTTGTTTTAATTCTCTGGCTTTTTCTAAAATTTCAGGAATATCAGGGTTGATATATAAATCACCGCTAATATTAGAAAGATTAGAAATATTAAGAGTTTCGACTTTTAAAATTTCCAAAAATCCACCCACTGTCTGCAATTGCGGAGCATTAAATGTTTTTGCTGTGCCAGTTTGCAAATTTCCACTAATCATCCGTAAATTATATGCATTAAAAGCTTCTATTGGTAAATCCGAACGGTTCCATGTTTCTAAATGTCCAATAATTTGAGATATAATATTAGGACACTTAAAATCTGTAGTGATATTTATAAATCGTAAATGCCCTTCAATTGTAATTGATAAATTATCCTCCATTATTACTTGAATTTCTTCTTTTTTATTTCCCCTTCTTTCCAAAAAAGGTTTTAACATTTCTTTCGCGGCTATTTTATATTCTTCTTTAAAATTTTCTATACTTTTTCGCAGTTCAAGAAATTGTTGTTCAAATTTTTGCTTAATTTTTTCTTCGTTTTCTTTTCCGCTTGTTTTTTTAAATTCTTCAACAAGCGTTTTTAACGCTTGCAGTTCATCATCAAGCTCTTGTTTTTTGTTTTTTAAAAAACCGCAGTAAGGCATTGTTTCGTTTAATAATTTTATGAATATTGTTTTTCTTTTAATTCTATTTCTCCTTTTGAAAAATCAAATTTAATAACAAACAAATCAAAAAATCCTTTTTGCCCCAAAATTCCAAACCCATACTTCGCTATATCATAAGAAAATCCAACCGTGGCTTTATAATCCCATCCGCCTATGTTTAAATTAACTTTATGCAAAAATGCTTCCGCTCTTCCTGATTCCTGAATCCCTCCAAAAAATTCTTTAATGCCGGATTTAACGTCAATGCCGATGTATTCCCCGATTTCCGCGTCAAAAATACAAAAATCGGCCCCAGAATCTATTAAGGCGCCGTATTTAAGAAGATTTTCCTTATATGAAATTACAACGGGAATAATCGGTTTTAAAATATAATTGCCAAAAAATTCAGATCTGCCCGCTAACGGGAATTTCAAATAATTAAATTTCATCTTTTAGACACCGTAAATTGCCAATATACGGCAAAACTTTTGCCGGCATACGGAATAAAATAGGCGCTTTAAAACCTTTTTTTTTAGCCTTTTCCATTACTTCTTTTACAGTATTGCCGGACGCGATAACGGTTTTTTGATCATCTTTTAAAGCCACCCATAGACCTTTGTATTTTTTATAAATTTTTGTCCAATCAATTACCATATTATAATTTTACTAAATTTAAAAATTTTTTCAACCTCAAAATTTTTAAAACTCATAAATAAATATTGAGGTTCCGGCGCGGGCGACGGGAGTTTTGTTTTTAAGCCATTCGTAAGTATCATTTTTTGAAACAATAAGACCTTTTGCCGGTTTTCCTGTCGCGCCCTCTAAAAAAGTGGCGGAAATCGCAAAATATGAATGAGGCGGCGGCGCGCCGCGGCTTGAATTCCAACCCTCGTATTTATCACCTAAATAATATTTAGGCGAACCTCCTCCGAAATAATCAACATAAATTTTCTGAAGATTATTTTTCTCTACAAAAAACTCCAGCCTTTTTAAATCCTGCCCCCAGTCGTAATTTGAATCTGTAATGTATTTGTAGCCGCGCGACACGCCTCCGCCAAGTTCGTTGTAATACGATAAATAATGAGGGAACGCGGAAATAATTTCGCTAAACATCCATAAATAAGCCACAAATATCACAATATATTTTGGAGCGTTTTTAATATAACGGCGATAAATTATTTTTAAAACATCCCAAACATTTTTCGGCGCGTAAAAATTTTCAAAACCTCTCAGCCAAATCGCGAGCTCGCGGGAAACCATTATATAAATAAAAGGGAAAGTGGGTAAGATATGACGCACGCCTATATTTAAAGGGCTTTTTATTGACTGAAGCCAATATATCAAAATAAATATACTTCCGGCCGTTAAAGTAAAATTGTCTTTCATCCATTCAAAAATTATTTTTAATGATTTTTGCTTTGCCAATAAAACATTTTTTATCGCGAGCGCCAAAGCCAAAAGCGAAAGCAAATGAAAAGCCAGATGTTCTTTTAAAATGTAAGCGACTGGAAAATAATACCACCATCCTCCCGCCGAAACTTCGCCCCAAAAATAAGTCGTGTTTCCTCCTGACGCGCGCTGAACAACCATTAAAAGTCCGAGTAAATATTCGGAAAAAGGCCTTAAAATCGGCTTATCAGACATAAATATCGCGAGATTTACAACAGGTCTCATGCCAAATGAACTTAAAATAAATTCAGTGTCAGCCTTTTGTCTTTCCGGCGGATAATTCCAAGTATGAAATAAATAGACAGACCAAATAACAATCGCGGCAATCACAAGAATTATTAAAATCTGACCGAAAAGCCGCGAATATTCTTTTATAAAACAAACAAAACGTTCTTTAAAAGAAGAAAATTGCTCGTTTGTGAAGGCGTCTAAAAAAACCCATAAAGCCCCGAATAAAAAGTAAAACGGCGCGAGAAGAAACAAAGAAAATTTCAAAAGAAGGCTTATGCCAAGAATGACTCCGGTTTTTAAAAGATGCCGGCCGTCTCTGTTGTTTAAAAATTTAATAAAATAAATTATGCCTATAAAAAAACCAAAAGCCGCGCCGAGGTCGGTTGTGACATACCTTGAATGAGCAAGAAATGTGGGAGACAAAGTATAAAATAAAAGAGTGAATAATCCGACTTTATTTCCATATATACCTCTTGTCCAAATAAAAATAAGCCAGCCGAAAAATATCGCGAGAAGCATTATCGGAATGCGCGCGAGGCGAATTATCGTGTCGGCGTTGTTTCCCGATTCATACAAAAACACGCTGCCCGAAATCCATTGGCCGTTTACGTCTTTTTGCCAAGAAGAATGATTAGTTGGAAAATTCACCCCGTTAGAAGTTTGAATATATTTTTTTAGCGATAACGGACACGCAATCCAACCACACAAGCTTCTAACGGGGTTCAAATTCAAAAATAAAAGCGGCAAAGCCGCTAAATCTTTAAGCAAAGGAGGGTGTTCCGGGTTTAAGCGCATATCTTTTTGAGTGAGATACGAATACCCCGCGCCAATATGCGCCTGCTCATCCATAGTGGCGGAATCGTTCCACGAGGAAAGAAACATTAGCGCGAACATAAGCGCAAGCAAAAATATTGCCCAAATATTTATTTCAACAAGCGAGGAGCAAAATGAAAACTTGTTTTTATTTTGTCCGAGCGCAGTTGAAACACAGGGTTCACCCTTTATTTTTTTATTCACCCCGTTAGAAATTTTACCGCTATTACCGTCAAAAAACGGATTTCTAATAAACTTTAAAATGATATTTTTAACGGGGTTCATAATACATATTTTAAACTCTTGAAATAAAAAGTAAATAAGTTAAATTAAATCTGCGGTTCTTTTAATATATAGTTCTTTAAAACATTATTTGTCTGCGCTACGCTCACCGACAAATAACAACATATAAGGAAAAGGAGAAAAAAATGAGCGCGAATAAAAATGAAAGATTTATATTTTTTATAAGACACGGAGAGACGGACTCTAATAAACGGCAAGAATGGCAGGGAAAAATGGATATTCCTTTAAACTACGACGGGAAAAAACAGGCGGCATTATGCGGCGTGGCTTTAAAAAAAATAGTAACGGACAGCGAACTTATTTTAAAAAGAATATTTTCAAGTCCGCAAAAAAGAGCGATGGAGACTGCAAACCGCATAACGCGGGAATTTAATTTGCCTTTAGTGAAAAAAGAAGCGTTAAGAGAAATTGATCATGGAATTTGCGAAGGATTAACCAGATTTGAAGTTCAGAAAAAATATCCAGAAGTGTGGATTAAATATAAAACAGACAAAGCCAATCTGCAATTTCCGAAAGGAGAAAGTGTTTTAGAAGTTCACGAAAGAGTAAAAAAAGAAATAGAAAATATTTTAATATCTTTAGAAGACATAGAGAATGAATGTGTTTTAATCGTGGCGCATGGCGGCAGTATTTCGCTTAGTATTATAGCTCTTTTAAAATGGCCCGTGGTGGCAATGAACGGCTTGTCAAAAATAGCTAATACCGCCATATCCATTGTAAAAATATGCGAACAGAAACGTTCTCTTGTAGTATACAACTGGCTTCCTCATCTTGAACAGACAAACGGGGGAAATATGAATATTAGAAAATCATTTTGATTTTTAAAAAAGTCCGCTACGGCGAATTAAAAAAATAATTGCCGGCATTCCTAAATGCCGGATTTTTTTATTTCTTAAAATGGTTTCTTATTGAGTAAATTGTGTTATTTTCCAATCTTATTAATTATACACATTTTAGCTATTGACAGTATATATAATTTTACTATAATACAAACATAATCATCAGGAAAAAGCACGGCTTAGGTTTGTCCAAAAGCGGTGTTTTTTCATTTTCGGGCAAGTTTATTTTTCTGATAATCCAAAAAATCAATTTTTTCCCTCGCGGCCTTTTTCAAAAGTGCCGAGCATTTTTTATAATTCGGGCTTATCACTCTTTTTAATTTATTCTTTTCGTATAAATAATTTACCAAACAATAAAAATCTCCATCACTTGAAACAATAACCGCTTTATCATATTTATCCCAATCAATCATTACCTGTAATACAAGTTCTGCATCAACATTACCTTTTGGCTCACCATTTCTATTTTTCATTACTGGCTTAAAAATTAAAATATATTCGAATTCCTGCAACGAACGGTATAATTCCTGATTCTCCGGCAAGTATCCAATGAACAAATATATTTTTGTTACACTGTGCTTTTCCTTTAAATAAACACTGAACTTCTTAAAATCCAATCTCCACCCTAACTCTTTAATTCCTAAATTAAGATTGTTGCTGTCAATAAACGCAAAATTATTTTGGTTGCTTTTCATATTATAGAATATAGAATAAAGTTTAAAAAAACATAATAAAAATTATATCATGTTCAAAATAAAAACAACATCATATAATAATCTAATGATATTCAAGTATTCAAAGAAAATATTCTTAAAATTTAAGCGTGAAGTAATTTAAAATAGATTAAAACAACACTGGCTGAAATTTTTCGTTAATTTTGATTTTTCTGGAATTAACACCGACAATTTGATTTTTTTTTGTCTCGTTAGAAAACCTGTCTTCAACAAAATTTATTTCCGTTTCAAAAATTATCCCTTCACTGGTTTCCGTAGAAAAATTTTGGTCAAAAACAAAATTTCCCAAACTATAAGCAATATATGAATCTTTATATTTTTCAATTGGCTGGACAACATGAGGATGATGCCCGATTACAAAATCGGCTCCAAGGTCAACGGCAAGCCGGCTTAATCTTTTTTGATAAATGTTAGGCTCATTCTGATACTCGTCTCCAAAATGAAAAGACGCGACAACTATATCGGCTTTTTCTTTAGCCTCCAAAATACCGTCTTTCAAATTGCCCTCATCCGCAATCGCTATTCCGCTTTCTTCATTTTTGGCTTCAAGATAATCTTTGCCAAATTGGCTAAAAGCCAAAAAAGCGATTTTAATTCCGTTAACCGATAAAATTTTCGGCTTATAAGCCTCAGCTTCGTTAAAACCTCCTCCAACATATAAAATATTTTTTTCTTTAAGACGAATAAAGGTGTCGCGCATCGCCTCAATGCCCCAATCGCCTATGTGATTATTAGCAACCGACAAAACATTAAAACCGGCGTATTCTAAACCGTAAACCGCGAGAGGATTCATTCTAAAAGAATATAGCGATCCCTTGTTCTCTCCTTTATCGGAAATAGGGCCCTCTAAATTGCCGAACAGCGCGTCGCAACCGCGCAAATAACTTGAAATTTTTTGAAACGGAAATCTGAAGTCTCCTTTACCATAATCTAAAACTGCTTTTTTAACTCCCCTGTCCAACATAATATCGCCCGTAAAACACAATTTTGTCCCGCCTTGACTGGATTGATTTGATTGAACTGTTTGCCGATTTAAAACTTTTTTAGTCCAATCCAAAAGCCGTTTGACGTCTTCTTTTCTGTCTTCCGAATTTAAAACAATAATCGCTATGTCGCGCGTTCCTTCTTTCTCAGTTAAACCCGCGATAGGCAAAGAAAAAATCGCGACCATTGTCTTTCCGGCCTCCTCAGTATAACCGGTTTTTCCTCCGACAAATTCTTTAAATCCGCTAAACTCGTTAAAATTATTAAAAGTGTGGCTATTTGTTCCGTCTTGAGAAATTAATTTTTTTGACGGCTCTTTGGTAATATTTAATAAAAATTTTCTTTTTTCAAATAAATATCTTGATAACTTAAATAAATCATCCGCCGTTGAAATATTGCCAGACTCCAATCCGGAAGCGTCCGCGTAAGAAGTGTCCAACATACTCAAAGCCAAAGCTTTATTGTTCATTAAAGAGACAAATTTTTTCTCGCCATAAACCATTTCGGCAATCGCTTTTGCCGCGTCATTACTTGATTCCATAAGAAGCGGATAAAGCAAATCGTTTAAAGATAAAACTTCCCCTAACTGCAAATTGCCGGTGTCGCCGTAAGTTTTAAGAACTGATTCGTTAATTTTAATTGTCCGTTCAAAAAAAATAGCTTCGCTTGCCGCGACCGCGGTCATAAGCTTGGTTAAAGAAGCGATTGGTCGTTTTTTTAAACTGTCTTTTTCCAAAAAAACGGCGCCGGTTTTAATGTCGGCGACTAAAAAAGACTTGGCCGTAATATCCGGTTTTGGAACATCGGCTACTTTAAAAATATCGGCGTCATAAAATTCCGGTTCGCTCTTTTCACTGACAAAAATTGACGTGTCGTTTTCCGCAAACTCAAATACTTCGCGGGCATCTTCGGTTGAAAGTCTTATGCATCCGCCGGAATAACCCTGAGAAACCGGCTCGCCGCTTGGATAATAAGGCCAGCCGTGAATAAAAAAATTGCCGTAAAATTGAATGCTCCAAGGCATCCAGACTTTTCCAATGGAAGAAAAATGTTTTGCGCTTTTAAAATTTACTTTGTATTCGCCGGTTGGAGTTTCCCATGATGAGCCGGGTCTGCCTTTTGATAAAATTTTATATTTTTTTAAAATTTTTCCGTCCTGATAAAGAAATAATTCCATCGCGGTTAAGTCGGCGACAATCGCTTTTCCTTGTTTGCCTGAAAGAAAATTAAAAGGATAATTGTTATTAATCTGCCTTGAAATGCCGCCGCTATCGGAATAAACTAATTCTGAATCTGATAATTTTATGCTTTCATTACCAGATTGAACAGACGGTAATTTTACGTCAGAATTTTCACCAAAAACAGGGGAGTAGATAATCGCCGGCAAAAATTCAGCGGCAATTATTAACACAAATAAAATCGCCGACAATTTAATCAAAAATAAAAATCCTTTTTTATCAAACTCCATATTAATAATTTTAACACAGAAATTAAAAAAATAATGATAAACCCCCACACTAATGCATTAGTGTGGGGGTAAAATTAAAAAATGAAATTAAACGATAAAATAGCCGAACATTTCAAGCTTAATATTTGGCAAAAAAAAGGTCTTGCCAAACTTAAACTGGAAACAATAGAAGATTTACTGAGGCATACACCTTCGCGTTACATAGAACCTTCCAAAAAAACAATGATAGAAGACGCGATAAAAGGAGACAATGTTATTTTAGAAGGAAATCTAACGGAAATAAAAAGCCAGAAAAGCTGGAGAAAAAAAATAAATTTTACCGAAGCTTATTTAAAAGACGATAGCGGAAAAATAAAAGTTATTTGGTTTAATCAGCCTTATATATCTAAAATAATTCGGGAAGGAGAAATCGTTTCTTTAAACGGAAAAATTTCTCAAAACAAAAAAGAATTATATTTAGCAAATCCCGATTTTAATAAAAAAGAATTTCCAGCGGCGCCAGTTTTAGAAACACATTTTATTCCGCAATATCCGGAAACAAGAGGCTTGAGCGCTAAATGGGTAAGATTCGCTATCGCAAAAATATTAGGGTTAATAAATAAATCAGAATTCAAAGATTTTATTCCGGATTATATTTTAAAAAAATATCATCTTCCCAATTTTTCAAATTCAATTCTTTCCATTCACAATCCGCGAAATTTCGGCAACAGCGAAGCCGCGCGAAAAAGATTCGCTTTTGAAGAAATTTTTTTGATTCAGCTCGCGAAAATAAAAGAAAAGATTTTAATAAATTCAAAATCAAGTTTTAAAATAGAAGTTGACTACGAAAAACTAAAGTCATTTATTCATTCTTTTCCTTTCAAGCTCACTGACGCGCAAAGAAAAGCCATTTTTCACGTTGCCGAAGATTTTAAAAAAAATATTCCAATGACGCGCCTGTTGCACGGCGATGTCGGCTCCGGAAAAACAGTTGTTGCGATTGCCGCCTCATTTTTAACTGTGGAAAACAAATATCAAACGGCTTATATGGCTCCCACGGAAATTTTAGCCCGCCAGCATTTTGAAACTTTTATATCGCTTGGAAATTTATTTCGCGATAATCTAAGCGCGGCCCCGTTAAAAATAGGCCTCATCACTTCTTCCGAATGCAAAAAATTTCCGTCAAAAGTAAATCCTAAAAAATCAACTCATATTTCCAAAAACCAGCTTTTAAAATGGGTGAAAAGCGGCGAAATAAATATTTTAATAGGTACTCATTCTTTAATCCAAAACAAAGTTATTTTCAAAAATCTGGCTTTTACGATAATAGACGAGCAACACCGCTTTGGCGTGAACCAAAGGCTGAAAATTGTCCGGAAAAATAATGATAAAGTTCCGCATCTTTTATCTATGACGGCAACTCCCATTCCCCGCACGCTAGCCTTAACCATATACGGAGACTTAGACTTAACTTTGCTTGACGAAATGCCGCCCGAAAGAAAACCTGTCATAACATATATCGTGCCTCCGAAAGACCGCTTTCGGGCCTACGAACACATAAAAGAAGAAATTAAAAACGGGAGACAGGCTTATATAGTTTGTCCAAGAATAGAAACGGGAAGCGAAAAACTGGAAGTGAGAAACGTAAAAGACGAAACGGAAAGGCTGAAGAAAGAAATTTTTCCCGAGTTTGAAATAGCGATGCTCCACAGTAAATTATTGCCAAAAGAAAAAGAAAAAATAATGAACGGATTTAAAGAAAAAAAAATTGATATTTTAGTCTCAACATCGGTGATAGAAGTGGGAGTGGACGTTCCAAACGCAAATTGCATTTTAATAGAAGGCGCGGACAGATTTGGTTTGGCGCAGCTTCACCAATTAAGAGGCAGGGTGCTACGGAGCGGGAATCAATCTTTCTGTTTTGTTTTAAGCGATTCGCCGACAGTCGCCGTTTTAAAAAGGCTGGCCGTTTTAAAACAAGCGAAAAACGGTTTTGAACTCGCGGAAAACGACTTGAAATTCAGAGGGCCGGGAGCGATTTTCGGAAAAAAACAATGGGGAATTTCCGATTTAGGAATGGAGGCGCTAAAAAATATAAAAATGGTGGAAGCCGCAAGATGCGAGGCTTTGGAAATTTTAAAAAAAGATTTAGAATTAAAAAGCTTTCCCGATTTAAAACAAAAAATTTTGAGCTACGAAACAAATTTGCATTGGGAATAGTTTTTAAGTTATGAAAATTATCGGCATTGATCCGGGATTTAACAGATTAGGATGGGCGGTTCTTGAAAAACAAGGTTCGGTCTTTAACATTGTTTCCGCGGACTTAATAGAAACTTCGCCAAAAAAAGAATACTGCGAAAGAATTCTTCAAATAGGCAAAGAAATAGATTTAATATTTAAAAAATACAAACCGAATACGCTCGCCATAGAAAAAGTTTTTTTTACCACAAACCAAAAAACGGCTTTTCGCGTGGCGGAAATAAAAGGCATAATCACATACCTTGGCGCTCAAGCCAACTTAAAATATTTTGAATTTACCCCTCTTGAAATAAAATCTTCCATTTGCGGTTACGGCAAAGCCGACAAAAAACAAATAAGCGATATGCTAAAACTTACTTTAAAAAACAGCGGCTGTAATTTTGAATTGCCTAAAAACGACGATGTTTGCGACGCAATCGCGGTCGCCCTGACTTGCGCTTTCAGATTAAAACAGCAATGAATCAACTGTAATTAAAATGAATTGTCTTTTTCTATTAAAAAATACTTACTAAAAACGCTATCGCAAATTAACAAGTTTTTCAAAAAAATAACATTAAAAATTTAAAAATAATCCACAACAAGATAAACAATGAAGTATTACGGATAAAATAAAAAAGGCGGAAACAAAAAAAATGTTTCCGCCTATGTTTAACAGTGTGATAGCAATTGGGGATGCGACCTCCTGAGGCGGTCGCATCTTCTCTTAATGCAAATTATACATAGCCTCCTTTACGGCGTTTGCGAAAGAATCATAATCGCTTCCGCCATAAGAGGAAGAACCGCTATAATACCCGCCTCCTCTGCCATAATACCCACCTCCTCCGCTATTATAAAAACGAATTCGATCTCTTCCCTCCCCTTGAACCTTTATTTGTTTGTGATTGGCGCAATCAACGATTTGGACTTGCGCCATGGCATCGTATCCGCTTTGAAATAAATTGTAATTTAAGACGAATGGGGTGCCTTGTCCGCAGCCCAAGTCATCCTGTTCTCCTCTGCCGCCTCCTCTTCCATAATAATAGCCGCCAGAATATTGCCTGCCTTCCGCGGCTTTAACATTCGCGGCTCTTTTTCTGAGCTCGTCTTCAATCACCGCTCTTATTGAATCATCATACGACTCGTTTCCGCGGCTTCCGCTCCACACCACAATCCATTCACCTTTAAGCCAGGGCAAAGTGGTCGGCTCGTGCCTTATGGATTTTTCTTCTTGGACGCCAGTTTGCGCGCCAATAGCTCCGCCTACAATCGCTCCGACTCCGGCTCCAATGGCCGCTCCTTTGCCTTTTCCAACAACGGCTCCGACAGCAGCTCCAGCCCCCGCTCCTATCACCATTCCTTCAACAGTTCTTTGTGAAACAGTTGAAGAACCATGCGCGCAACTCGTTGCTAAAAAACCTATCGCCGCCAAAATCAGAAAAACATTTTTCATTTCTTTTAGAAAACTCTTTTTCATTTCTTTTTCTCCTTTTAAAACTGATGTTTTGTGAATTTCCAAAAAGCGAGGAAATATGATTTAGAAGACCGTCCGCAGGCGAAAAAGATTGGTATTTTTTGCTACAATTTATCTTCAGCAAAAAATTTTTTCGCCGAGGACAGAATGAAGCGAGCCGCTGGAGCGAGCGGAATGCGTCTTCTAAGTCAGTATTTCCGAGCCATTTAATATTTCCTCAATAATTACTTTAATTTCCTTAATTCAACAGAATCACCGCTAAAATTACCGCGACGATTCCGCCTATTTTTTTTAAAGTAATCGGCTCGTTATAAAAGAAATAAGCTCCTAAAAACGAAGTTATCACAATAAGAACCGTAACCAAAGGTATTATTTTTGACAGTTCTCCTCCAGCGGAAGCAATTAGCTTTAAGTAAATAAAACAACCAATGCCGTTTATAATTCCGGCTATCGCGCCGAGCAAAACGGCTTTTGGCGCATGCGGTATCGCTTCAGAAAAAAAATAAGTCATCGGTATAATACACATCAAGCTCGTGAAAGTGAGCATTGAAAACGAAAGCAACGGACCAAAACCAGTAGCTCTCATAATAAGCGGCCAAACTCCAAACGCCACCCCCGGCATTAAACATAAAAACAAAGATTTCATTTAAAATCTCCTTCCGCTTTTGTTTAAACTGCCGGAGTCCGACTCCTGTAATTTTCTCACTTTTGATTCAATAAATAATCCGAATTCATTAATATGCCATAAAAATTTTCCCAATTCCTGAAAAAACGGAGAATTTTTTAAACCTTCAATATTACTGTTTAATCTCTCTAAGTTATTATTAAACCTTTTGAGCTCGTTGATAGGCAAAAATTCGTGAGCGCCATCATTTATTCTCTCGCTTATCTGTTTTAAGCTCCCATCAACATTTTCGAAATGTTCATGCAAAACAGCAGGAACACTATCCAAAAAAAATTTAACTCCTTGAAACAGTCCGCTATTTTTTCTTTCGTTTGTCATTTTTTTCAACCTTTCCAATTTTGATTAGTTTAATTTTAAAAGAACAAACCCAAAACCCAATCTAATAATAATATTTTATTTGAGTAAAGTCAACCCCGTAGTAGAAATTGGCATATCGGTCTTAAAGCAAATTTAATAAAAATCTTGTTAATAAAAATAGAGTAGATTTATTAAATTTGGTTTGTATAAACAAAACCAAAAATTTGCTATGCCAACTTTTCACTACGGGGTCAAGATTGAATAAGTCTATAAACCCAAGCAAAATAGATTAAAGATGCCAAACGAAATTCAAGAAAAAATAAAGGAGATATTCAAACAAATAAAATCTTGCGCCATAATCTTGCCCGAGGACGCGAAAGAAGAAGTGTTTTTATTAAGCCACGCCCTAAAATTAGCCTTGGAAGACGCTCAAAAAAAAGTCATTTCTTTGCCCGAAGCTGAAAACAGTCTGATTTTAAAAAGCCACAAAGAAAAATGGCAGGCTATTCTGGATGAAAAAGATATAAAAGAAATAGAAACTCAATTTAAAACCATCATAAAAATACCCAAAAAAGATGTTTCCATAAAAGAACTGGCTTATAACGAAAATGAAGATTTTTTTTCACTGGTCCTAACCACAAACAGCGCCTTAAATAAAGAAACGGCTATTTTTGAAAAAGCGCTTCCTGAACCCGAAGCCGCGATATGCTTTTTTGACGACCATCAAAAACTCAATGACTTCAAACCATTTCTTACACTTCCTCAAAAAGACAAACTGATGTTTTTAAATTCAAAATCCTCTTTGCAAAATTCCGATGACGCGGACCGAAAAAAAACCTTAACGGAAAAAGTAATAAATCTCACGGAGCTTTTAGACACGGGCTTCTCTCAAAATATTCTAAACTTGATTTTTGCCGCTTTAACGATTGAAACAAATAATTTTTACGATTTCGCGGGAAAAGAAATTTTTTCCGCGGCGAATTTTCTGCTTGGCAAAGGAGCGGAAGCGAAAAAAATAAACGAAATTTTACAGCGGCAAAAAACAAATTCAGCCGTCCAATTTATGGGAAGATTTATGGCGCGCACATATTTTGACGAACAATTAAATGTTTCTTGGAGTTTTATTCCTAAAAAAGATTTTGACAAAACCGGCGCGGATCCGTCTCCCCAAAATATGATGAGTGTTGAAAGAGAAATTGAAAAATCAATAAAATCAGCCAAAACTTACGTGATATGCTGGCAATTAAACCTTGAAATTTTTTCAATAATTAAATCTTCCAGCCGCTTGCTTGAAGATTTATCCATAAAATTTGACGCAAGTTTAAATAACGATCACCTTCTTCTGCGCCATTTCAAAAATTTCTCTGAAGCGGAAATAAAAATCAAAGAAGCTCTGGTTGAATTAAACGCGAATACATCTATTTAATTGATATAAACATGCTAAAATTGAAGTCTGACTTCAATATTCAATGTTAATAATTTTTTCGGCCGCAAGTACATGATACTTGTTTTTCAGCAAAAAAAATCCCTTGGAAAAACCAAGGGCTTTTGAACGGGTTAAGTTCTTCTTAAAACTTTATAAAAAATACTAAGCGCCCTATCAATTGTTTCTTCCGTAATGATAAGCGCCGGCGTAAATCTAATCACTTTTTCTCCTGCCGGAGCAAGCAAAAGCCCGTGCGGCCTCGCGTGCTTGCATAATTCAATAACTCTGTCTCTTATTGAGGCGTGAGTAAACTCAACGCCCGCCATAAGCCCTATTCCGCGCACATCGCAAATAAGCTCCGGCCAGTATTTTTTCGTATTCACCAATTCATCCATTAAGTAATTACCCATTTTTTCGGAGTTTTCAACTAATTTTTTATCTTTAATATACTGAAGCGTCCCTATTGCGGCGGCCGTAGGAAGCGGAGCGGCGTGAAATGTGCCGCCATGAGCGCCCAAAGGCATTTCTTTAAGTTTATCCATATTTACGACAACCGCGCCTATAGGCAATCCGCCGCCTAAAGATTTTGATAATATAACAATATCCGGCGTTATATCAAAATGCTCGCAGGCAAAATATTTTCCGGTTCGTCCAAGACCAGTCTGAATTTCATCCGCCACAATTATCACTCCATTTTTTTGCGCCATATCAACGGCAAATTTAAAATCTTCTTTCGGCGGAATATTTATTCCCCCTTCTCCTTGTATAGGTTCAAACACAAAAGCGTTTATCGTATTTCCCAGAGTTCCTGAAAAGATATTTTCAATATTTTTTCTGTCTTTCAAATATTCAAACGACCAATTTTCAACTATTTTTAATCCCTGCGGAAAATCGGCTTTATGAATAGGTTTTGAGCTTGATAAATCAAGAGCATAGCCGTGTCTTCCATGAAACGCGTGGTCAAAAGTTATAAAACGGGATTTATAAGGAAAATTTTTCAGACAAATTTTTACGGCAAGATTAACTGCTGTCGCTCCGGTTGCTTCAAACGCGACTTTCCAATTTCCTGACCAAGGAATAATTTTCTTTATCGCCCTTGCCAAAGCTACCTGAGAAATTTCATACCTTTTGTTTTCTACTTCAATATGATTCTTAAACTGCCAATCATTGGCTATACAGCCGGATAAAACCTCCAGTTCTTTTTTTATAAATTCGGAGACAAACCAATTATTAAAACCTAAATTCATAATGCTGATTTGAGCCGTAAAATCAATAAAAGTCTTACCGTGAATATCAAAAAAAAAGTTTCTAAAACCGCTCTGAATAACTGGAGAGTCGTGAAAAACTATATTAAGCATATGTTTATTTCTTTCAAGATTGTATCTGACCAACGTTTTTTTTGACATTTTTTTCTCCTTTTCTTGTATTTTTCTTGCAACATCAAAAATATCAAAGTTCTATGACTAAATATAAGCTAACACAATCTTTAAAAAAAACAATGCCAGCTTAATAATTAAGTCGGCATTGAGTAAAACTAGATTTTTTAAAATGAAACCAACGCTCTAAGATTCTTTTTTAAAAAGCAGGCCTAAGGCAACTATCACGGATAATAAACCAACAAGAATTTGAATCCATGGAGTGCCTCCCGTAAGGCTGGAAAGCCAGTCATAAAAAGCCGGAATTAAATGCGCCAAGCCTCCGATAAGAAGCAATAAAACAGCTAAAATTTTCATAAAATTTATATTTTTTTGATCTTAATTTATTAAATTTCACTACGCCCTGCGTCGTGAAACGTCAAAAGCAAAACCGACCTTTGCTTAAAATTTATAATACCATATTTTTATCGCCAAAGACAACAAAACAATTATTTTAAAATTTATAGTTATTAACTTGTATTGATTAATAACTTTACTAAAATGACACTATGAACAAAAAAGACTTGGAACAAATAAAAAAGACCGTTGAGGCGGCTACGCGGAATCTTGCGACCAAAGATGAGGTTAAAAAGACCGTTGAGGCGGCTACGCGGAATCTTGCGACCAAAGATGAGGTTAAAAAGTTAGCGACCAAAGATGAGGTTAAAAATGAGATAGAAACATTGGCCCAAATAATTAACAGGGGTTTTAATGGTATACAAGAACAGTTTAACAGTATGCAAAAACAGATAAATAAAATAAATGAAAGATTAGACAAAATTGAGCTCGAGATTATGATAATGAAATCAGATATAAGCAACATTTATCACGCAAACTCTAATCTGAACTGCACCACCCTTTAAAAAACATAACTCTGTGGGGT
>CAZCIQ010000010.1:0-6880 GCA_964499175.1 uncultured Candidatus Saccharibacteria bacterium
AATATTAGTGGAGACTTCGCGTTGCAAAGCGGCAATGCTTCTGAGGCGGTAAGAATAAAAAGCACCGGCAACGTCGGCATCGGGACGACCACGCCTACCTCGCTTTTACAAGTTTCTGGAGCTACTCCGAAATTCTACCTGTCAAACACTTCTGGCGCAGTAGACGGCAAGCACTGGTTCTTGTCAAACGCGTCTGGCGACTTTTCTCTTGGCACAACCTCTGATAGTTTAGCGACAAACTCTACTTTCTTAACGGTAAAAGGGAGTACCGGCAACGTCGGCCTTGGCACCACCACTCCCAACTGGCTTTTGCAGGAGGCGGGAGTTCGTCCCTTCTTCACCTTGTCCGACACCGGAGCGGGGGTAGATAGCAAACACTGGTTTATGAGTTCGCAAGGGGGCAACTTCTATGTTGGCACAAGTTCTGATGCTTTAAACGCGACTTCAACATATTTAACTATTACAAATGGGGGAAATGTGGGAATAGGAACCACCTCGCCAGGCGTAAAATTAGATGTAGGTGGATATACAACCTCTAATACACATTTTATTGCAAATACTACTGGTATTATTTCTGCTGACAGTAATGGCTCTAATGGTGTTTTGATGAGAAATATAAATACTGGTACTGCTGCAGAATTTAGGTTTGCTGTAGGTAATGATGCTAACAATCAATATATGGCATTTACAATGCCCAGTGACGCAAATACCAATACACTATTCGGTTCAACAAGAAGCACTTCCGCATACTTATTTGTAAATAGTACAAGTGGTACGGCTAAAAATTTAACTATTGGAACAGTTCATTCCTCCGATATTATATTTGGTACCAACAACACAGAAAATATGAGAATAAAATCCAAAGGCAACATTGGCATAGGCACCACCACCCCCAACTGGCTCTTGCAAATCGCCTCATCCACCAAAACTCAATTCGCTTTGTCAGATATGTCAGCGGGAGTTGATTTAAAACACTGGCTTCTTTCAAGCATGGGAGGAAATTTTTATATTGGAACAAGTTCTGATTCCTTAGCCACAAGCACTATTCCAGCATTAATGATTGATTCTAATGGAAATATTGGAATAGGCACAAGCTCTCCCTCCGCTCGCCTTTCAATTGAAGGAAGGTGCGTGGACACCGGCGCTGGTTGCGCGGACATCGCTGAGCTTTATTCATCATCAGAACCAACTGAATCTGGCGATATAGTAGCGGTTTCCTCTGATTCTCTTGAGGCCGTGCCTTCGCCACAGGCGCAATACGAGGTGCGACCTCTTGTTAAAAAAGCAGAGAGAGGCAACATTGTTTTGGGAATTGTTTCAAGTCAACCGGCGATGACTATAGAAGGTTCAGCGCTACAATTTTTATCAGGCGCGTCATATAACAATAACCCTTTAAAACCGGCAATCGCTCTTTCAGGACGAGTTCCAGTTAAAGTAAGTTTGGAGGGAGGAGAAATAAAACCCGGCGACAAAATTGCTCTGTCTTCTTCGTCTGGAATTGGAATGAAGGCAACGACCTCGGGAATGACTGTCGGAATTGCTTTGGAAAGATTAGACCAAAATCAAATTTCAAATCTCAAAAATCAAAATGACAATTCAAAATGCAAAAATGAAAATGGAATTGATATTTGCAAAATACTTGTTTTTGTAAATCTCGGTTATTCGAAGTTAGATAATTTTTCAGATAATCCCGAGTACTCGGGATGGAATATTGATATGGCGTCCGGCAAAATGAAATTATCAGCCGCAGTAGGCGGTTTGGATTTGGATAACAAAGAAATTATGAATGTCCGCGCCATACTTTCCGCGAGCGGAAACTGGTCAATTGATGAAAATGGAAAATTAATTTTGAAAGAAATAGAGACCGGAAAATTAAAAGTAGGAACGTCTGCCGTACCTTCGGGAATCACGATTTACGACGAAGACACCAGTGCGCCGTACTGCATTAAAATGAAAGCCGGGCAGATGGTAAGCGTTCAAGGAGAATGCTCTTTGAACGCAAATTCCCAAATCCCAATTTCCAATTTCCAAACAAATTCAACTCAACCCGCGAGTTTAATTCAATCAATATCTGATACTGAGCCGCCCGTAATTACAATAAACGGAAATAATCCCGCGCAGATTGAAGTCGGTTCGGCTTACGCGGATTTAGGTGCGACCGCAACAGACAATGTAAATCAAAATTTAGGAATTCATTATAAGGTGGACGGCGCGGAAGTTGCCGAGATTTCAATTGACACTTCGGTCGCGACAACGCATACAATAACTTATTTTGCGACAGACGTGGCGGGAAATATTGGAACCGCGGAGCGGCAAGTTAATGTTTTTGACCCGACGCCGGTTGCCGCCGTTTCAAGCGCGACGACAACGCAAACGCAGTAAATTACTAATTTCTAAATAAATACCATGCAAATTCAAAATGCAAAATAAAGTAATTCAAGGTCTATTATGGAAAACAACAAAGGAAAATTCAAAAGTTTATTGTTAAAAGGCAAAGCCGTCGCTTTTATTGACTGGGCTAATGTATATGGTTGGGAAAAATCTTTAAAACAAGAAATAAGCATCACCAAACTTTTTGCATATTTAAAAACTTATAAGGAGATCGCGAACATCCGTTTTTACTTCGGAAAAGACATACATCATAAATCAAATGAGTTTCTTCAAAAAGCGGAGAAAATCGGTTATACTGTAATTAGCAAATCAGTGAAATATATCTTGGCGGCGGAAATTGACGGACAAAAAATTTACCGCCGCAAATGCGATTTTGATATGGAAGTATGCATTGATGTTCATACGGCGTTAAAAGAAAATTTTGACAGTTTTATATTTTTCACCGGAGACGGAGATTATGAGCCGTTGTATAGAATGTTAATTTTGTTGAGAAAACAGGTTATTGTTGTTTATACTCAAGGACATCTTGGCAGAGAGATTTGGAATATGAAAAGAGGAATATTTAAAGTTGAGTTTAAAAATCTTGTTGAATTATAAAAAATGTCCCCCCGATTACTCGAGGGGCGTGATTAGTTTTAGAATAGCAAACCAGCGCGCTTTGTCAATATTGAAGTTGTGGAAAACTTTTACGCAAGTATTGGCAAGGAGGAAAAACGGAAGTTTCAAAATAATGACAAATGACGAATTTCTAATGACAAATCAAATCCAAATGACAAAAATCATAAATACGATTTGGAAGAAAGAACGGCTAAATTTGCGGAAGAAATTCTTAAATTCAGCAAAAAAATTTCTAAAACAACGGAAAATCTGCCATTAATCAATTACTTTGAATTACGAAATGCCTTTTCGCGACCGTACGCGGAAAAATTGGCTTGGTGTTTTGTGATAAAATATTTTTCTATCGCAAAACCAATTTTTCTGCGTAAGAACGAGCTTGTCGCTGGAAACAAGCGAGTGTGTCGCAAAAACGGTCATTTCGTAATCTATGATTAAGAATAATATCCGTCTCCGAGCAAAAACTTCAGGATGAAGCCAGAAAACTTTAACGAGAAGCGCGCGAATTAAATCTTATCTTTGGCAAGATTAAAAGAAGTTGCGATTAAAATCAGACTTCAACGTTTAAGTTCAAATAATTTTAATTTTTCTATAACTTTTTGTTTCACTGCTTCAACTGATGAGTTAAGAATTTTGTAAGGCGCGAATTCATTTGGATTTTCTAAAAGCGATTTTTTTAACGCTTCAATGTAGGCGACGCGAATTTCCGTGCTTACATGAATATTATTAATACCCGCGTCTATCGCTTTACGGATTTCGCTGTCGGGAATTCCCGAACCGCCGTGAAGCGTAAGCGCTATATCTTTCGGCAATAACTCTCTTATTTTCACAATTCTTTCTATATCTAATTTAGGCTCGTTCCGGCTTATTCCGTGAATGTTTCCGAAAGCGCCGGCAAATCTATCCACGCCCGTCTTTTCATAAAATTCCAAAGCCTGTTCAGAAAGTGTTAAATCGCCTTCTTTTATTTCTATAACTTCATTTTGAATCTCCGATTTTCCTTTTATCACGCCTAATTCTCCTTCAACCGATATTTCCGGATTTTTTAATTTTACGTAATCAACAACCTCCTTCACGCCGGAAACATTATCTTCATAAGAAAGCTCTGAAAGATCAATATGCACTGAATCAAAACCGGCATCAAACGCAGCCTTTGCCGACTCCACGCTTTTTGAATGGTCAGCGTTTAAATATATTGGAATCTCAAATTCTTCTCTAAACGCTTTCACTAAATGAACGCATTGCTTTAAACCAAGAAACTTTCTTTCGCCGTCAGACACTCCTATCATAAACGCAAACGGCCTCGGATTAAAAGACAAAAAAGCCAAAACGATTCCTTTTAGCTGTTCAAAATTAGAAATATTAAAATGACCGATAGCGATTTTATTTTCTCCTGCTTCCGTTAATATTTTTTTTAGATTGTTCATTTAAAAATTTTTGAGTTCGGATATGACGCTTCGGAATATTTTATCGGTTCATTTAATTTATCCGGCCCTTTTTTAAATTCTTTTCTAAAATTAGTGCCTATTGGAACCAGCCTTCCTATTATCACGTTTTCTTTAAGACCTTTTAATTTATCTTTTTTAGCGTGCAAAGACGCTTCAACCAAAACGCGAGTTGTATCTTGGAAAGAAGCCGCCGAGAGCACGCTTTCAGTGGTGAGCGCCACTTTTGTTATGCCCATAAGAAGCCTGCTGGCTTCCGCCCCAACAAGCCCTTTTTCTTTTAATTTATTATTCTCTTCAAGAAGTTCCGCCTCTTCAACAATTTTTCCTTCAAGAAAATCGGAATCATTGACTCGTTTAATTCTGTGCCTGGAAAACATTTGTTTTACGATTACTTCAATATGTTTTGAATTTACGGAAACTCCTTGCATAAAATAAACTCCGGCGATTTCTTTCATTAAATAGTCCTGGGCTTTTAATTTTCCCGCGAGAGCATATAATTTTTTAACGTCATAAGGGCCGTCTGAAAATGGATCTCCCGGGCTAACATAATCTCCTTTGTTAACTATAACCATTCTTCCAAAAGGAATTATAAATTCTTTGGTGTCTTCTTTGTCTTTTTTTGCTTTCTTTCTTGAGTCATCTTCGTCAGGCAAATCATGCGCGCCGGACCCGTGAACTTTATCCACAAGAACGGTTATTTTTTTTTCTTTCCCTTCTTCCTCTATTTTTAAAATTTCTCCGTAGACCTCAGACAAAACAGCGGAGTTTGGCGGGATGCGCGCTTCAACTAGTTCTTCAACGCGAGGAAGCCCAAAAGTGATATCTACTCCCGTAGCAACGCCTCCGGTATGAAATGTTCTCATTGTGAGCTGCGTTCCAGGTTCGCCTATTGATTGAGCGGCCACTATTCCCACAGCTTCTCCGAACCCTACAAGCTTATTATTTCCTAAATCAAAACCATAACAAGTTTGGCATAACCCTCCTATGGTCTTGCAATTTAAAGGAGACCTTAATAAAATTTTTTCCACATCTTTGTTTTTTTCAATTTTTTCAGCGTCATCTAAAGTTAAAAGATGATTTTTAGAAAACAATATGTTGCCGTTCTTGTCTTTCAAATCTTCATTTAAAAAACGGCCGAAAATTCTTGACTTAAAATCTTTTGAATATTCCGCGACTTCTTTTCTTAAAATAACAATTCCTTCTTTTGTCCCGCAATCTTTTTGGATTATCACGTCTCCGGCAACGTCAATAAGACGACGAGTAAGATATCCGGCCGCGGAGGTCTTTAAAGCCGTGTCTGCCGTGCCTTTTCTTGCTCCATGAGTTGATATAAAATATTCAAGCGGATTAAATCCTTCTTTATAACTGGCTATTACCGGCAACTCTATTGTTTTTCCGGCAGGGTTGCTTACAAGGCCTGTCATTCCTGTCATTTGAACAACCTGATCCCATTTTCCTCTTGCGGCGGAAGAAGTCAAAAGATTCACTGGACCGAATTCATCAAGAGTTTTAGGCACAAGATCAAAAATTTTATTTTTCACATCCATCCATATTTTTATAACTTTATTATACCTTTCTTCTTCAGATAAAAGTCCGGCTTCATAATCCTTAAAAACTTTTGCCACCTTCTCCTCGCCTGTCTTAATAAGCTCCGGTTTTTCTTTCGGAACTTTCAAGTCTGCCATGCCCCAGCTTAACCCTGATAAAGTGGCATATTTAAAACCAAAGTCTTTTATCCTGTCTAAAATTGGAGGGACAAGATTTTTATCATAACGCTCAATTATTTCCACGACTATCCAATTCAAAACTTTCTTGCTTATATCCCTGTTCATAAAATCAAAATCTTCCGGCAAAATACTGTTAAACAAAACTCTGCCAACGGTTGTTTCAAGAAATCCGTCATCTGAAACGGCATTTTTATATTTCGGCTTGTCCGTAACTTTTATTTTTACTTTGGCATAAATGTCACAAACTCCATATTCATAAGCCACTATAGCTTCGTTTGGCGAAGAAAAATATCTTCCCTCTCCTTTTGCTCCCAATCTTATTTTAGTAAGCCAATATGATCCTATAATAACGTCTTGAGACGGATTAACTATAGGCTCTCCAGTCCCCGGTTTTAACAGATTGCAAGAAGAAGCCATTAGAGTCCGCGCTTCTTCTTGGGCTTCATCCGATAATGGAACATGCACCGCCATTTGGTCTCCGTCAAAGTCAGCGTTAAAAGCTTCGCAAACCAAAGGATGAACTTGAATGGCGTTGCCTTCAATTAAAATAGGTTTAAAAGCTTGGATTCCCAGACGATGAAGAGTCGGAGCGCGATTTAATAAAACATATTTATTTTTTATCACGTCTTCAAGTATCGCCCAAATTTTTGGCGTCGGTTCATCAATCAATCTATTCGCGCCTTTTATGTTATACGCCAA
>CAZCIQ010000010.1:6890-26279 GCA_964499175.1 uncultured Candidatus Saccharibacteria bacterium
CTCTTCTTTAAGAAGGCGGGATATTACAAAAGGACGAAAAAGCTCAAGCACTAAGTGCTTGGGAATTCCCACTTGATCCATCTTAAGTTCCGGACCGACTACAATAACAGACCTTCCCGAATAATCAACTCTTTTTCCCAAAAGATTCTGTCTAAATCTGCCTTGTTTTCCTTTAAGCATATCCGCCAAAGATTTAAGCGGCCTTTTTTGCGAACTTAATTCCTGAGTGTGCCGCATTGAATTATCAATCAAGGCGTCAACGGCTTCCTGAAGCATTCTTTTTTCGTTTCTAAGCATTACCTCGGGAGCTTTTAATTCAATTAATTTTTTTAACCTGTTGTTTCTGTTTATTACCCGGCGATAGAGATCATTCACGTCTGAGGCGGCATGCCTTCCTCCTTCAAGCGGCACAATAGGGCGTAAAGCCGGAGGAATTACCGGAATGACTTTTAAAAACATCCATTCTGGTTTTATGTTGTTTCGGCTAAGCGCGAGGACAACGTTAAATCTTGCCAAAATTTTTTTTCTTACTTGAACATCAATGTCAGGATCATTAATTCTCTCGCTAAGTATTCTTTGAGTTTCTTCCAAATCAAATTGTTTAAAAATTTTATACAAAGCCTCCGCTCCTATTCCGGCTTCAAAAGTTTCGCCAAATCTTAAACTTAAACGATGATATTCAACTTCGTTTAAAATTTTATACGGCGTGATTGATCTTAATTCCTTGCGAGTTTTTTCAGCCGCTTCTTTGATTTTCGCCGCTTCTTCTTTTGAAGAAGAGCTGTTGGTTTTAATTTTAAATTCTTTTTCCAAATTTTTTAAAAGAGATTCTTTTTTTTCTTCATCAACTCTTGTGATTATGTATCCGCTAAAATAAATAACTCTTTCCAAATCGTTAATAGACAAATCAAGAAGCAGACCGATTCGGCTTGGCACACTGCGCAAATACCAAATGTGAGCGACGGGAGTAGCAAGCTCTATGTGCCCCATTCGCTCTCTTCGCACAATAGATTTCGTGACTTCCACTCCACATTTGTCGCAAACTATTCCTTTATACCTTACCTTGCGATACTTTCCGCAATAACATTCATAATCTTTTTCCGGACCAAAAATCTTTTCATCAAAGAGACCATCTCTTTCCGGTCTTTGAGAACGGTAATTTATAGTTTCCGGTTTAGTAACTTCTCCGCGAGACCAAAATAATATTTTTTCCGGCGAACCGAGTTTAATTAAAATTGATTTAAAATCTATGCTTCTTTCCATGTTTTTTTGCTGTTCCATATTAATACGCGTCTGGAAGCGCGACTTGAAAGTCAGACTTCCAAATTTTAAATCTTAAGAATTTTCAAGGCCATCGCCATCTTGAAAATCCACATCTAATCCCAAACCTTTAAGCTCGTTAACCAACACGTTAAACGAAGCCGGCAAGTTCGGAGTTTTAATTTTTTCATCTTTTACCAAAGCATCATAAGCCGCGGCTCGCCCCACCACATCATCAGATTTTATTGTAATCATTTCCTGCAAAGTGTGCGCCGCGCCATATCCTTCAAGCGCCCAGACTTCCATTTCGCCAAACCTCTGCCCGCCGCCCTGAGCTTTGCCGCCTAAAGGCTGTTGAGTTATAAGAGAATACGGACCTATGGATCTCATATGAATTTTATCTTCAACCATATGAATAAGTTTCATCATATATATGTAGCCGACTGTTACCCTTTCTTTTAATTTTTCTCCGGTTTTCCCGCTATATATATCAACCTTTCCGTCTTCCGGCCAATCGGCTTTTTTTAATTCTTCTTTAATTTCTTCCTCAGTGGCTCCTTGAAAGGCTGGAACAATGGCTTGATAACCCAAACGATGCGCCGCCATTCCTAAATGCGTTTCAAGAATCTGACCCAAGTTCATACGCGAAGCAACACCCAGTGGATTTAAAACAATATCAACCGGCGTGCCATCTTCTAAATAAGGCATATCTTCCTCTCTTAAAATTTTAGCTATAATACCTTTATTACCGTGGCGGCCGGTGAGCTTATCTCCAACCGACACTTTGCGAAATTGAGCCACTTCAATCTGAATAAATTTTATAACGCCAGTTTCAAGTTTATCGCCCATCTCGCGCGAAAAAACTTTCACGCTTATGATTCTGCCTTCTTTGCCGTGAGGAAGCCGTAAAGATGTGTCTTTTACTTCTCTCGCTTTTTCGCCAAAAATAGCCCTAAGAAGCCGTTCTTCCGGCATTAATTCAGACTCCCCCTTTGGAGATATTTTCCCGACAAGAATGTCGCCGGGACGCACCTCCGCCCCTATTCTTATAATCCCCTCTTCATCAAGATTTTTTAATTTTTCTTCGCTTATGTTCGGAATATCGCAAGTAGTAACTTCGGGCCCCAATTTCGTGTCGCGAACGGAAACCGTAAAATCAACAACATGAATAGAGCTGAATATGTCATTCCTTAAAATTTTTTCGGAAATAACAACTGCGTCTTCAAAATTCGCCCCATCCAAAGAAAGAAAAGCAACAAGAAGATTTTTTCCTAAAGCAAGCTGGCCGTTTTTACTTGAAAAACCATCGGCAAGCGCTTCTCCTTTTTTTACCTTTTGACCCACATCAACAATCGGCCTCTGATGAATGCAAGTATAATCGTTTGATCTCAAGAAATTTACTAAATTGTAAGAATGTTCCGTTTTAGAATAATCCCCTTTTACAATAATTTTTTGAGCGTCGGAAGAAACAACCGTCCCCTCCTCTTCGCTTAAAATCAACCTTCCAGAATCATGAGCCGCTTTTTCTTCAAGACCGGTCGCGACAATCGGGGCTTCATTTTTAACACAAGGAACTGATTGCCTCTGCATCACGGATCCCATCAAAGCCCTATTTGCGTTATCATGATTTAAAAAAGGTATTAGATTCGTGGCTACGCTAAACGCTTGATAAGGCGCCACGTCTATAAAATCAATTTTACTTTTAGTAACAACTCCGGGCTGCCCTTTAATTCTCGCCTCAACTTCTTGGTCTAAAATAATACCGTCTTTATCAAAACGAACAGCGCCGTGAGCAATATTATATTTTGTTTCTTCAAAAGCGTCTAAATACAAAACATCATCGGAGATTTTTCCGTTTTCAACTTTCCTATAAGGAGTTTCTAAAATACCCAGTTTATTCAAACGGCTAAAAATGGAAAGATGAACCACAAGACCAATGTTCGGGCCTTCCGGCGTTTCAATAGGACAAATTCTTCCGTAATGGGAAGGATGGACGTCTCGAACTTCAAACCCGGCCCGTTCTCGCGTTAAGCCGCCGGGACCTAAAGCGGAAAGCCGTCTCAAATGCTCAAGTTCAGATAAAATATTTTGCTGGTTCATAAATTGAGAAAGCTGGCCGGTCATAAAAAATTCTTTTAAGGCCGCGGCAAAAGGCCTGGGATTTATAACTTGCGACACGGATAAAAGGCTGTCAGGCTCAATAGTGGACATTCTATCTTGAATATTTCTTTTCATTCTAAGGGTTCCTATAAGAAGCCTCTCAAGAAGCATTTCCCCTATGGTGCGAACTCGCCTATTTCCTAAATGATCTATGTCGTCCGGCTGAGCGTCGGGCTTTAAATTCAAACTCGCTATTTTTTTCATTATTTGAATTAGATCGTCTAAAGTTAAAATTTTGGGATGTTTTTCAACTTTTTCCAAAGACAAACTAAGCCTTTGATTTAATTTATAGCGGCCGACAACCGACAAATCGTATCTGGAAGAATTAAAAAGCATCGTGTCTATAAACTCTTTGGCAGTGTCATACGCTGCCGGTTCTCCCGGCCTTAATTTTTTATATATATCTACATAAGCTTCTTTTACATCATTTGTTTCATCGGCTCCAAGCGTTTTTTCAATGAAAAACATTTCTTCTTTTTTTAAATCTTTGAATTTTTCTTTTATTTCTTCCTGGGTTTTCAAACCAAAAACTTTCAAAAGCTGGCCTACCGGAAATTTTCTTTTTCTGTCTATGCGGCAGTGCATCGCGCCGTCCGGATCCGTTTCTATTTCAACCCACACTCCTCTCATAGGAATTATTTTAGCGCCAAACATTTTTCTTCCCTTTGAAACATTCGCCATAAAATACAAACCAAAAGAACGACTGATTTGCGCCACAACCGCTCTCTCCACTCCGTTTATAATAAAAGTTCCGCGGTTTGTCATAAGCGGAAGATCGGCTAAAAATATTTCTTCCGTTTTTGAGGCTCCGTTTTTTTTATCAGTTATTTTTGCTGAAATTTTAATGGGTGCCGCGTAAACCAAATTATTTGTCCTAGCAAGATATTCGTCACAAGCCGGCTCCCCAAGAGTTAAATCAAAAAATTCCAAACTATACTCTTTTTCAGTATAATCTTTGATTGGAGAAATTTCTTGAAAAATTTTAGGAAGATCGTTTTTTAAAAAATCTTTATATGAATCGGTCTGCATGTCCGTAAAATTTGGAAAAGGAGCTAAAGGTTTTTTATATCTTTGAAAAAATTTTTTAGGCATAATTATTTATGATTATTTATGAATTTAAAAAAATTCAGGTGTTCATTAAAAACACTCGCGGATTATTATGAGATAAAATTTATCTAAAAATTTATTTATTTTTTTGACCGTCTTAAAAAAGCGGGAACCGCATCCCAGCTTTCTTCTTCATTATTATTTTCTTTAAGTATGCTGTCGCCTACGATTGTTTTATCAATTATAGGACTTTCCGCCTCCTTAATAACATTATTATTGCCTCCGCTCACAAATTTAAAATCTTTAACCTCTTCTTTGCCAGCCTTTATATTTATATTAATGTTAACATCCTCTCTAAAACCCGAGGCAATAACGGTTATTTTAAACTCATTCTTCTTAAGCCTCTGGTCATGGAACGCTCCGAATATAACCTTCGCGTTGCTGTCAATAGACTCCGTCACAATTTTTGCCGCTTCCTGAATTTCCCACATTGTCATATCAGGACCTCCGGAAATCGCGAAAAGAACTCCTTTTGCTCCGTCAATAGCCACATTTAAAAGAGGTGAATTAATTGCGGCGCGCGCCGCTTCTTCCGCTCTTTTATCTCCTTGAGCCGACCCCATGCCAATTAAGGCGGAGCCCGCGTTGCTTAATACCGCCTTCACATCGGCAAAATCAACATTTATGATTCCGGGCATAGTGATAAGATCGGAAATCCCTTCAACAGCCTGCTTTAAAACTTCATCACACATAGCAAAAGCAGTTAAAAAAGATGTTTCTTTTGTGCTCAAAGCCAAAAGACGGTCATTTGGAATCATTATAACCGCGTCAACTCCTTTTTTTAACTCTTCAAGTCCGTCTCTCGCGATTTTCGCTCTCTGAAGTCCTTCAAAAGCAAAAGGAAGCGTCACAACGCCAATCGTGAGAGATCCTTGTTCTTTAGCGTACTTCGCGACAATAGGCGATCCTCCGGTACCAGTTCCTCCTCCTAATCCGCAAGTAACAAAAACCATATCGGCGCCTTTTACGGCGTCTTGTATTTCGCTTTTTGTTTCTTCAGCAGCCTGTCTGCCCATTTCCGGATTCATTCCCGAACCCAAGCCTTTAGTTAAATTCTTACCTATATGAATCTTTTTAGGAGAAAGGCTATTGTGCAGATCTTGGGCATCGGTATTTATGGCAATAAAATCAACGCCGCGCACTTTTGATTTAATCATATGATCAACGGCGTTCATACCGGAACCTCCAACCCC
Organism: uncultured Candidatus Saccharibacteria bacterium; assembly: GCA_964499175.1. Taxonomy (GTDB): domain Bacteria; phylum Patescibacteriota; class Minisyncoccia; order CAZCIQ01; family CAZCIQ01; genus CAZCIQ01. The sequence continues at coordinate 12,611 of CAZCIQ010000010.1, forward strand.
TATCACCTTTATCCTTGCGAAAGCTTCTATTTCAGGCTTAACTTGACCCATATTTTATTGTATTTGTATTAAAATTATAATCGTAAAATTTAAATTCCCACCCTGCGGGCGGTCACCCCGCCTTGAGCGGAATGAAAAAATCAATATATAAAGATAAGTGTATTAAAATAAAAAAGATTTGTCAAATATTTTTTCAATATTGACCCCGTTAGAAATATAGTTTATAAAATTTTATTAAAAATCCACTTTCAATATTAATAAAGCGAGATTTCTAACGGGGTTAACATAACATGAAATAGATTTTTTAAATAAAATCCCCGAAGCAACCGCTTCAGGGATAATTTACAGGACATACGACATCCTGTATTTTCATACTATTTATTCATTAAGCCATTTATAAACGTATTCATCTGCTTCTTTTTTAGAGACGCATTCCGTCCATTCTTCTAAATAATCTTCCTTTAAAGATTCAAATGCCTCCTGATTCTCTTCTAATTCATCTTCATTAATATGAAAAACCAAAACAACAGGATTGAAAGGAAGGGAGTAATCATCACATTCTTTAGGGAAATAATATTCTTTTTCCGCCGTGCTAATAAATACCTCCATATTAAAACGATTTCTGCCATAATAACCTCTATTGTAATTATCTTGTTGCAAATCATAAAGATCGTCAGGATCAACATCATTTTTACAATAAAATTTTGCGCTTTCCATTTTTTAGCCCTCCAAATTTTATTGTTTTATCAAAAAACCATACGAAATCTCATCACGATTTCTGTGTTCACTTTACATTATTATTTTATGCATTGCAAGAGCAACCTCTATATCACCTTCTTTTAAAGACGAGGTTATAGCATTTTCAGGCAAATTTTCGCGAATGATTAAATCCGATAAAAATGTTTCCTTTTTAATGTTAACAGCATGATTTTTAATAAATTCTAATCCTTCCTTGTTCGCTTTTATCAACAAAGTTGGCCTGTCTTTTGGAATTAAACCGGCTTTTTTGCGAAGTTCTTGAGTTGATCTGATAATTTCTCTTAAAAATCCTTCTTCTTTTAATTCGTCTGTTATGTTTGTATCAAGCCAAACCTCGTCTTCAAGTTTATTGTCAAAAACAATTTCCTTCACATTTATTTCATTTTTTATTAATTCTAAAATTTCTTTATTTTTTTCAATTTTTAATTTTTGTCCCGAGTCCCGAACGCTCGGGATGGGATTAATTTTTAATTTTTGTAATGGCTGCCTCACTTTTATTCCGGCTTTAGATCTTGCAAGAAGCGCGAGCGCCGCGATGCTCCGCGCCAACTCCATTTCTTTTAATAAACTTCCTTCTTTGATATCACGGCTGAATTTAGGAAAATCATCCAGATGAACGCTTAATTTTTTCCCGCCCATTCTTTTATAAATTTCTTCAGAGATGAAAGGCGTGAAAGGCGCGAGCAGTTTTGACAGCTCAAACAAAACATTCTGAAAAACAAAACTTGTTTCTTTGGCGTTTTTTAAATTTTCATTTTTAATCACATCTCTCACGCGCCTAATATACCAATGAGAAAGATCTTCCACAACAAAATATTCAATGGCTCTCGCGGCCGACACTATGTCATAATTATCTAACAATTCAGTTGTATCTTTAATTAATTGGTTTAATTTTGCAACAATCCATCTGTTGATTATTAATTTTAAATTCTTCAATTTTGATTTTTGATTTTTGATTTTTGAATTTATTTTATATGTCTCAAAATAAACCATTGAATTCCAAAGTATGTTCATAAATCTTCTTGAAGTTTCAGCAATGTCTTTTTCGCTGAACATTTTTTCATCCCAAGGCTTATTCACAGTGTAAAAATACCATCTTACGCTATCCGCTCCAAAAAGCTCCAACATTTTCCAAGGGTCAACAATATTGCCGCGGGATTTTGACATCTTTTGGCCTTTTTCGTCTAAAACAAGCCCCAAAGAAATAACATTTTTATATGACGTTTTTAATCCCAATAAGCTTGAAACGGCGAGCAGAGTATAAAACCATCCGCGCGTTTGATCTATAGCTTCGCAAATATAATCAGCTTGATACGGGATATTTCTGATTAATTCCTTAATTTTTAATTTTTCATTTTTAATTTTTAATTTGAGCGAAGCTAAAGGCATCGCTCCCGAATCAAACCAAACATCCATAACATCTTTTACGCGGTCCATCTCGCTCTTGCATTTCGGGCATCCAAACTTTATTTCATCTATATAAGGCTTGTGCAAATCTATATCTCCGTCTTTATTTAAAGGAAATTTATAATATTCAAGTTTTTTAATTTCAGCAAGTTCCACAAAATCTCTTTTAATTCTGTTTTTCCATAAAGCAATTTCCTCATCGCTCATTCCTTTCGCGATGCCGGATAAAATCCATAACGGATACTCGTGGCTTATTATTAAAATATTTTTATTTTGAAATTTTTTTGAAACATCCGCAATAAATTCCGACAACCTTTTTTTTAATTCTCTTAATGACTCGCCCTCCGGGGGACTCCTGTAAAATTTCTCCAAAAGAGATGAAAAATATTTATTATACAGCGATACATTTTTGTCTTCAAAAATACCGATATTTATTTCTCTTATTCTTTCGTCGTAAATTATCTCCGGAATATCCAGAATTTTTTTTGCTATTTCAGCCGTTTGTTTGGTTCTTAAAAAATCGGAAGAGATTATTAAATCAGGTTTAACGCCTTTTTGTTTAAATTTAAAAATGCTTTTTTCGGCCTGTTCCCGGCCTTTTTTAGTTAAAGAACAATAATTGTTTGATATAAGTCCATTTGCTATGTTTTTTATATTATGCAAAGCTTCACCGTGCCGCATAATATAAAAATTGTTTTGAGAAGTAAGCGAACTTTGAAATTCCGCAATATTTTTTACTAATTTTAAATTTTTGCACTTTTCGCATTTCCATACAGGAAGCGGAGTCCCCCAAAAACGTTCGCGGGAAATCGCCCAGTCGCGAACGCCCAGAAGCCACTCGCCAAACCTGCCGCTTTTTAAGTGCGCCGGATACCAATTTATTTTTTTGTTTTCCTGAATCATTTTTTTCTTTATTGCCGAAGTTTTAAAAAACCAAGAATTTTTGGCATAATAAATAAGCGAGTTTTGGCATCTCCAGCAATACGGATATTCGTGTTCGTATTTTAGTTTTGAAAACAAAAAGTTTTTACCAATAAGATAATCTATAATCTTTTTTTCCGTACTTTCCGCTTTAACATACTGCCCGGCGATTCCATACGACGCGAGAGCTTCTATAAACCTGCCATCTTCCGTAACCGTATGCATCATTTTAAGCCCAATTTTTTTTCCAAGTTTATAATCATCGTCGCCATACATCACGGCGGTATGCACAACACCAGTTCCATCTTCAATATTCACAAAACTAGCGGCGTAAATCTTATGCGATTTTTCATTTTTCAATTCAGGGATATCAAATATTGGCTCATACTCCACGCCAACCAAATTTTTGCCCTTCATATCTTTTATAATTTCATATTCTTCTTTTATTATAGAAAGGCGGCTTTTTGCCAAAATATATATTTCATTGTTAACTTTTAATTTTATTATTGAATAAACAATATTTTCATTAACGGCGAGCGCCACATTTCCGGGCAATGTCCAAGGAGTAGTTGTCCACGCTAATATATAGATATTTTTGTTTTGAATTTTTTGACCATTTAAGTTATCGTTCGCAAGGTGAAATTTTTTATTTTGAAATTGAGAATTAGAAATTAGAAATTTTACGATGACCGACTGGTCAACCGTGTTTTTATATCCCTGAGCCACCTCATGATGAGAAAGCGCGGTTTCGCATCTCGCGCACCACGGCAATATTTTATAATCCTCGTAAAGAAATCCTTTTTTATAAATCTCCGAAACAATCAGCCAAAGATTTAAAATATATTCGTTTGTCATCGTCACATAAGCATTCTTTAAATCAAGCCAATAAGCGATGCGGTGAGTTAAGCGCTCCCATTCTTCTTTATACAAAAAAACGTTTTTTCTCGCTTCTTCAACAAACCTTTCAATGCCTATCACGCTCTCTATTTCTTTTTTTGATTTAATGCCCAGTTTTTTTTCAACTTCCATTTCCGTGGGAAGCCCGTGAGTGTCCCAGCCTGCTTTTCTGGGAACATAAAAACCCTTCATCGTTTTGTAGCGCAAAATAATATCTTTAAAAGCCCGCGCTTCAACATGATGAATACCGGGTTTACCGTTTGCGTAAGGAGGGCCTTCATAAAAAACAAATTCTTTCCCTTTTTTTCTTTCGCTAAGAGATTTTTCAAAAATTTTATTTTTTTCCCAAAATTCCAATATTTTTTCCTCGTTATCCAAAAAGGAATTTTCTTTTTTTTGAGATTCTTCCATAAATAAATAACCGTTAAATTACGCCGTGAAAGGCAAAAATGACATTATTCTTGCCCGTTTTATAGATTGAGCGAGCTTTCTTTGATGAATGGCGCATGTTCCAGTCTGACGCTTAGGAATAATTTTAGCGCTTTGATCTATAAAACGGCGAAGAACTTCGACATTTTTATAATCAACGGCTTTTATATTATTAGAACAAAAATAGCATTGTTTATTTCTTGTCTGCATATATTTTATTAGGAGGCGCGACCTCCACTCACGGTCGCGCCTCCAGACTTAAAATGGTATATCATCAGGACTTATATCTTCTTCAGGATATTCTATAATATCAAGATCATTTTGTCCTGAAACGGCTTTTTGATTATTATTCGCGTTCGTATTCAAATTCACGTTCGCATTCGCATTCGCGCTTGAACTTGACTGATTATCAAAACCCTTTGGACCTAATTGAATGCGCTCCGCTATTACTTCCGTGCGAAATTTTTTTACTCCCTCTTTATCCTGCCAGTCCCTGGTTTTTAATCTTCCTTCAATAAACACGGTTTTTCCTTTAGAAAGATACTCGCGGGCTATCTCGGCGTTCTTGCCGAAAAGCACGACATTATGATATTCAACTTCTTTTTGCCTTTCTCTATTTTGATTCATCCAAAATCTGTTAGTAGCTACTCCCAAATTCGCCACGGCCGCTCCGCTCGCGGTGGCGCGAACTTCGGGATCTCTTGTTAAATTTCCTAAAATAAAAACTTTATTTACATTCATAATTAATTTACCAAAAATTAAGAAGCGTTAGCGACTATAATTTTTGGGAACCCCGCCTATGGCGGGGTTAAGAAAAATATACTTCCTTCGGTCGTTATTTTTCTAAACTTTTAATCTTCAATTTTACTTCCTAAAATCTCTTCCAACTTTTTGTCAATTTCTTCTATTTGCTCTTCCGTCGCAGATTCTACTTTTTCCTTTTTTTGAGAAACTGCCGTCCTGCGTTTTAAAATTTTCGGCGCCGTTTCTTTATAAGAATCTCGCGTTATAAGAAACCGCAAAACGCTGTCTTCTTTATCCAATGAAGTTTTAATAATCGGCATATTTTTAGCTTCAACCAAAAATTTAACAAAGAAAAACAATCCTTCTCCATATTTTAAAATAGGATAATTTAAAATTTTTTTCGCCGGAACGGATTCTTCAATTACTACTCCATTCGCTTTTTTTATTATGGATTTTATTTTATCCGTTTCCTTGTCAAAATTATCTATAAATTCCGGTTTTAGAAAACATGAAAAATCATATAAAACATTCATTTCTTAATAATATTAATTTCTAACATTTTTGCAAGAGAGATAGTAAAAACCCCGTAAGAAACGAGGCTTTTACTCAAGAGGTATAAAACCGCTAAACAATCTACGGAGTAATCTGTCCGCGTATTTCTCCGTCTGGTGAAGTTGTTGAATGAACATTTACGTATGTCCTTCCGGCTAAAATATCGGCTTCTTGCGATTCAAGATAATTCCACACCCCATTCTTTATGCTTCCAAGAGGCAAAGTGAACAACACTGACGCGTTTGCTCCCGCAAGAGCCGGCCCATGTATATGAGAGGCTGTTTCCGCGCTGGAAAGTCCGTTAAAAGCAATGTGGAAATTAACAGTATTGTTGTTGGTATTAATTACAAATACGCCAAATCCGGTCGCGGGAGAAGTAGTCGCCGGCACTTCATTTGCACCATTCAAAAAAGAAGTTACCAAAATCACGGGAGCCGGGGTTATATTTACTACATTGTTTATATTCGCTTCAAGAATCACGGTTGCTTGATCTGGATTCACATCATTCATAGGCTCTTCGCTTATAACCAATTTGTCGTAAATTCTGAAATTCACCAAAAGCTGTCTAAAATCAAGCTCGGCTTTTCCTACTTCTTTTATTTTAAGACCTCCTAAACTTAATTTGCGCCCGCTATCATTATCAACCAACCATCCTTCAAGCACTGCAGTGGAAGCGGCAGATAGGTTCTGAATTTTTGCTTTTATCCTTGTGTCGTGAAGATTGTCTCTTGTTAAAAAGACATCAATTTTCGCGGTTCCGAAAACAGCGCTGCCAACTTTATTTTCAAACACCACATTAGCATTTACTTCTCTCATCGTCTGACGCGCGCTCGAAGAAACATTATTATTCGGCAAATTACCTCTTCTTGATTCAGAATGTTCTTTTATTTTATTTTCATTACCTCTTTCCCTTAATTCAATATTAACTTTATCGTCATCTCCCCTGCCATTACTTCCCCTTCCTCTGTGTCCGCCTTTAGAATCGGCTAAAGCAGGTAAAACAATTACGAAAGACATTACAACGCTAAGTGATACTCCTGCTGTTATAAGCCTTCCTAAAAATTTATTTTTTTTCATTTTTTCTAAAAACTCATTTCTAATTCAGCTTTTTTACGCCAAATCAGAAAATTGTTTTTTATATTAGATTTATAATTACCTGGCTGCCTTATCTATAGCAGGCAGGTTCGACCTTTAAGATTAAAATTAATTTTAATTATTTTTATTTTTGCTTTTTCCTTCATTTTTTCCTTCATCACGATTACCTTGTTCTTTTTTATCTTCACTTTTATTCCCTTTTTTATTTTCATCTTTTTCATTTATTTTATCATTCTTATCGCCTCTGCCTTTCTTTCCTTGTTTATTTAAATCAGTATCCGACTCTATTTCATCTTTTATTTCATTTTCAATTTTCATTCTTTCTTCTCTTATCTCTCCTGCTTTAACTTCTATCTTATTATGAAAATTTTCCATCTTGATTTTTATATTTTTCTTCTCTGAATCGGCGTTATCCGTTTCATTTTCATTATTTATCGCTTCCTTATTATGCGTTAAAAGAGTTTTTTCTAAAGCCGAATCAAGATTTATTGCCTCTTCTTTTTTATTCTGATTTTTTAATTCTGAAGAAATTTCAACAGTCTTATTAATATGTTTTATCAAATCCTTTTCTGTTTTATCTATAATATCCACGCTAAGCTTTCCCTTGTTTAACAACGCCTCTATTTCTTTAAGCCGCCTGTCAGTTTTTTCAATTTCAAATTCCGCTTTATTTTTTTTGGAAAAAGTGATAGCAGATTTTACATTTTCTATAACCTTTATTTTTACCGGATAAAAAATGTCGCCCGGCAAAGATTTTTCAGCCGCGATAGAAATGCCAGTTCCGATAAAAATTATTAAAATCAAAGCTGTTAATGCCGGTAAAAACTTAAAATTGGCAAAAGTTGCAACTATTTCTTTATTTCCTTTCTCTAATTGAAGACGAGGAAGCGGCTCTTTTCTTACAGAAACTGGATTTGTTTTTATGTAATTTAAAAGAAAGGTTTTTAAAGAATCTTTTTCTTCGCGCGCCATTTTTATTTCTTTTAATTGTTTAAAAATCTTTTTCATGTTTTTTTAAAATTTCCTTTAATTTTTTAAGTCCGCGATGCAGACGGACATAAATCGCGTTTTCCGAATCATTTAGCGCGCCAGATATTTCTTTTATGGAAAGTTCGTCAATATAACGCATAATGATTACTTCACGATAGCTTTGTTCAAGTCCGCTTATAATTTTAAGCAAATCCTCTCTTAAATGGGTTAATTCCGGACTTTCTTTGCCCTCATATATAAGACGAGGCTCCACCCCTTTTTCTTTCAACTCATCTAGCGATAGAGGGGCCGTTTTTTTGCTTCTATAATAATCAATCACTAAGTTATTCGCGACTTTATATAAAAAAGGGCGAAAGTTTTTTATTTCGCCGCCGCGCGATATAAAATCCCATGTTTTAGTAAATGTGTCTTGCAAAAGATCTTTGGCTAATTCGCGATCATTCACTCTAAAATAACAATGGCGAAAAATAGCGTCCGCGAATTTTTCATACGCTTTAATAAAGTCTTTTTCATTTGACCTTTTGAATTTAAACATAAAAATTTCGCCTTAAAGATAATTAAAATACTAGATAAAATTCTAAAATATTGACGAAGAAATTATAATACAATAAGCAAAAAAATCCATAACTTATAAAAAAAGAGTTAGTCCGCACCGGGAACTGGCTTTTTTAAAATTAAAAAACAAGCGTTATTTTATAAGCTCCCGAAAAGAATTTTTGTTAATATTTTTTACCAATTTTTGCCAATATAAAACTACCATTAAACACAAAAATAATCGAGTTAAAAAATCCTAATTCTGAAAATTGGCGGTGTCTGTTTGAAAATAGCTCGAACGGAATTCTGTCCTCGCCCGCCTGCGGCGGGCTCGGGTCGGGGGGGTAAAAAATCTAGGCGGGTTTGAATCCGAAATTAACAATTTCAAGTTTTTCTTTGGCGACATTAAACTTTCCTCTTGAGACGCAGAGAAATGAGTATAGCGGTAGCGGTGACAATAAGCCCTGCGATTATATAAATTAATATGCCTTTGGTATTTGTATTGTCGCCATTTTCTTTTTCTGTACTTGGAGCCTCAACATTAATATACCCGTCGGATTTCTCTTGAGCCTTGATGAGTTGATTCTCTGGTATTGAGTTTGGGACTATATTGATCAATTTTACCCACTCAAGATTCGCTGCCTCTTTGTATTGAGATGATTTTATTCTCACCTCGTATAATTTTAAAGCATTGTCGTATGCAATTACCTCGACTCCCAGATTGCCTAAATCCAATCTATGCTGCGGTTTCTCTGCTTCTATTGTGTAGATAAAAGTTGCAACCTTGTCTTCAGTTTTTGGAATAAGATCGTACTTGAAAGACGGCTTAAAAAGAGTGATCCCCGCCACGTATGGTTTAGTTGATATTTGTTGTATCGAGCTGGCCGGAACGAAAGTTAAATAGGCTCTGCTTGCTAAAGCTGATCCGCGATAATATCTTAGCCCTAGCTCAATCAATTCAATCATTTCTGAGATGGATGTATCGCGGCTAAGTTGAATAATAACTGGAATCTGATGAGCGGGGTCGCCATTTATGTAATCTCCGAGCAGCGGATCTAATCCCTTAGAGGGATTTATCATGTGTGAACTCATGAACAAAATTGAAAGATCCACTTGTTTTTGCTGTTGCTCTGGAATCTTGTTTATATCAATGCCTCGACAATTTGCATAGCTTAACCATCTTTGAATAAGATCATTGCCAGAAACGCCTTCCAATTCATCGGGATTTACAGCTGTACATTTTGGTTGTCCTGGTTGTGTTTGTACGTCTGGTGAATTTGTAATCGGCACAGGTGCAGTCTGTGCAAAAATATTTTGCCCAAACAAAACAGAGCTCAAGACAAAGCCGATTAAAAATAAAATTGATTTTAAAGTTGTTTTATACATATTTTCTCTCATACTGGGTTGGGGGGGAATTCCGCCATGCCGGAGCGAATACAAAAAGAGGCCGCACCCGCCGCCCTGCTAGTCAAGAGCAGAAGCCAACAAAAAAGTTTCCTCCCCCCAACCCCCTCCACTTTTTGCCTGCGAGCCTAAATTCGCGGGGCGGGTTCCTTTTTATCGAACCAACTAAATATTTTTCCTTTGATAGTTGGTTCGATTTCTTTAAATAACTTGCTCGGAAAATCTTTCCTGCCTATCTTAAATTCTAACTCCCCATCAGAACCTTTTACCGCAAACATCTCTCGCTTGCCGCGTGCGGCACTGATCCATTCTACCTGCTCATGTTTTTCGTTCAAAATCTGTTTAAGTTCCTCAAAACTAATAGCCACAATGCCATTATCATTACAAACGAGCAGGAGGAAAACATCACCAACTTTGTTTTTCATATCCAAAATCTCATCTTGATGTCGTTTCTGAAAAGAAAATCTCCAAGGCGAAAGTCGTTTGGTGGAGTATTTGATATAGATACCTACCTTATCGTTCAAGACATAAGAAGCATTATCCGGACTCGGAAATGGTTTGATGGAAATTGGCTTTTGCGTAGCGTGCAATATCCGCGCAAAAACAAGGCCATGATAAAATTCAAATTCTTTAATCATTGTGATTTTTTCCGAAGATTTTTCAGAAATTTTATATTACCGTCGTACTTGTAAAATATACGGGCCTTGTTTTGCGCGTTGTAAAGAATTTTGAAGTGATGAATAGCGTTTGGATATTTTTCTTGTTCTAACTCGCGATTTCCAATAAAACCCCTTACGCGCTCAATTTTCTCTTGATCTGCGTCTTTATAGCCCGCCATTGAACCAGAGGGGTGTATCGCGATTGATTCATCACCATTGGGACTAAAATGTTTAATATATTCCAAAAGAAAATCTGGCAATTTCCTTTTACCCAAAACTTGAGCCAGTGTTTTTAGTTTTTCAGGATTATTTTCTTTTCCGCCAATGATTTTTTCTACATGACCATCATAATCAAAAATTTCAAAGCTCATTTCTCCGCTATCAAATGAAACGGTTGTTTTATCAATACTTCCGGGAGCAACCGCGGCAACTCTTGTGTCTTCAAGCCAAACAGGAGAGCCATTTCCAGACCTTATAGAATCAAGGGATAAACGATGAAATACAAAACATTTATGCCAATCAGTGTAAAGTTTTTCGGGGATATGAAATTCAAAAAATGTCAGATAATGCCCCCGCGAACCAAACATCCTCGCGCGCTGAATATAGGTATCTTGTTGAATTTTATGTTTAACATCGCGTGTAAAAAACATGGAAAGCAAATTATCAAAAGTCACTCCTCGCGATACAATATTGCCTCCGATAGCTACAGTAAAAAGAGTTGATGGATTTGTTGCGCTTGTATAATCAACAACATTTTTATCAGTATCGCTGTTCATCACAACAATAGTATTTCGATTTCGGTTTTCGTAGATATATTTCGCTATCTCATCTTCTTCCCCAGAATACTTTTCTTTGGCAATTTCCCAAATGCGCTTGTAGTATTTTTCAAACTTTTCATCATCTTCTTTATTGAGAATATTAAAAGTTTTTACAACTTCAGTATAGTCACTGCTATGATCGGCTCGTTTACCGCTAGTATGAACTAAAATAGAGTAATTCTTTTCGCCCGTTGTATTTATTTTTAGATTCAAATGCGCCACATTCACCAAGAAGCTAAAAAGTGCCTCTCGTAAATATCTTGGGGCGTCTTCCGTGTCCGGAAGAAGTTCCAGATAAAATTCTATCTCTCCTTTGTCTAGTGATGTTGGGAAAAAAGTGTCTTGCCCTTTATAGAGGGGGTGAGGTGGAAAATCTACCCATTTTTCATTTTCGTTTCTGAAAGTATTGTTTAAGTCGAGACGAGCTGGAGTAGCGGTAACCCCAATGTAAATGCCATTCTTACTGATTAACTCTTCAATTAGCTCGTTTATTCTTGTCTTTTCACCTTTATTAACTTTAGAGTTCGGGGTTGCATAATCAGCCTCGTCATCAATAATAATTTTTCCATCGAAATGTCCGATTTTTTGGATAAGTTTTTGGAGGTCTTTGGAATTCTTTTTTGAAAAGATAACCCATTCTCCATCATCAATCGTAACAACGGGGTCAAGTATCTCGCTAAAATTCTTTGGTGCAGGATCAATACCTGACCGTCTAAATCGTTCTAGGTTTTGGTTCAGAAGTTGTACGCTATCGTTTAACAGGACAATAACTATTTTGTGTCCTTCGTCTAAAAGACGCGATGTAAGAGCTATCATCATTTCTGTTTTGCCGCTTTGTGGTTCTCCGTAAATAACAAAAGAGCGACATTTTTCCTGAATGTTCTTTATTGCTCCCTCAACGGCTTTTTCTATATTTTGGATATAGCCGTTCTTTGCTGTTATCCGCTCTAATTGACGGCGGTAGCGAGCATGTTTTCCTGATTTATTTTTGATTTCGTTGATATTGAACATGGTAGTTTCATTTCTCCATTACAATCACATATTCACAACCATACACTCTCTTTTTGTCAGGATTGTCAAGATTAGTGAATTTTCCTGTATTTGTATCTCTCCAAGGAGTTATCAATTTATTTGATATTTCTCTTTTTATAAAATCAACTTTCTTAAAACCAAAACGAGACATCTGTTCAGCGGCAACTTCGGCATTAAGTATTTCAACACCGCGCAAAGTTGTATTTCCTACGATTACGCACGCTTTACCGCCGGATTTTAGGATGCGGTGCATCTCCGCAAAAACCTTTCGCATATCAGAAAAATAATTCGCGACATCAATAGCCAATGGTCGGTCAATACTCTCAAGATTTGCTGTTATATTTTCTGCGATGGTGCTATCAAAAAATCCCTTTCGCGTATTTTTGTAAGTGGTACCAATAAACTGCTTTCTAAAATTATTAAACTCATTACTAAATCTATGCCATTTCTTAAAATGACTGGGGTCGTCACCAAACCAAAGAAGGGAAAGTTGATGTAAATCAGCATATTCATAAGAGGTTACATAGGGTGGAGATGTAATTATCAAATCAATGGAATTATTTTTGAGGGGGAGAGGTTGTGTCGAATCACGGCGATACATATCTGCCGGGACATCAAGTCGGTCCGAAGTTTTTAGTTCTGAATAAAAATCCTCATTCTTGCGAATCATGGAATCGAGATGGCGTAAAAATGATTCCTTTGGTTTCGGAACGATCTTATCAGGGTCAATCTGTGGCTTAATACTTTTCATTAGCCAGCGAGAACAATTTTTTAGATTATGAGAAAACGCGCAAAGGAAAAACCTTTTAACTTCAGGATTTTTTATTTTTTTAATACTGAAATATATCCTATCTAGTGTTTTGACTGTTCGCGTATCAAACCAATAATTTATTCTTGGATGATGACGAAGGGTTTTTCCTTTTGTCTTTTCATAATTGGCCAAAAATTCTGTTCGGTACTTTTTAAGAATTTTTGGACTAATTGGAGTAACTTTTACTTGGGTTATAAGTTTCGCAATCGGGTTTATGTCAAAACCAATACTCTTTCTGCCAGAGATTTTTGCCTCAACTAAAGTTGTGCCACAACCGCCGAAAGGATCGCAAATAATCTCCTTACCATCCGGGGCAAACCTTTTTATAAGTTGTTGAACGAGTTGAGGAATGAACTTCGCCGGATAACGATGATAGCCGTGCGTATGGGCATGCATTTGCTTGCGCTCGACATCACGAAAAGACCATGTGCTCCTTGGTTGTAACCGGACGAAACTATGGCGAATTCGTTGTGCTGTGAGTTCCATAATCATCTTCATTATAGCGATTTTTTAATAATTCTTCAATGTAACCCGCCCCGCGAATTTAGGCCCGCAGGCAAAAAGTGGAGGGGGATGGGGGGAGGAGCCGCACAAAAATGCAAAGGAAACGGCGCGGG